>NZ_OY776220.1:656666-985000 GCF_963675415.1 uncultured Trichococcus sp. | reverse complement strand
CGGGTTACCGAATTCAGATAAACTCCGAATGCCATTGATTTAGATCCGGGAGTCAGACTGCGAGTGATAAGATCCGTAGTCAAAAGGGAAACAGCCCAGACCACCAGCTAAGGTCCCAAAGTATCTGTTAAGTGGAAAAGGATGTGGGGTTGCACAGACAACTAGGATGTTGGCTCAGAAGCAGCCACCATTTAAAGAGTGCGTAATAGCTCACTAGTCGAGTGACCCTGCGCCGAAAATTTACCGGGGCTAAACAGATCACCGAAGCTGTGGATGGAACCTTCGGGTTCCGTGGTAGGAGAGCGTTCTAAGGGCATCGAAGCCAGATCGTGAGGACTGGTGGAGCGCTTAGAAGTGAGAATGCCGGTATGAGTAGCGCAAGACGGGTGAGAATCCCGTCCACCGAATAACTAAGGTTTCCTGGGGAAGGCTCGTCCTCCCAGGGTTAGTCGGGACCTAAGCTGAGGCCGATAGGCGTAGGCGATGGACAACAGGTTGATATTCCTGTACCAGTTGCTTTTGTTTGAGCGATGGAGGGACGCAGGAGGCTAAGGAATGCACACGATCGGAAATGTGTGTCCAAGCAGCAAGTCTGAGAACGAGTGAAATGCTTTTTCTCTCAAGGACAAGCTGTGATGGGGAGCGAAATTTAGTAGCGAAGTTCCTGATGTCACACTGCCAAGAAAAGCTTCTAGTGAGAAAGTAACTGCCCGTACCGCAAACCGACACAGGTAGTTGAGGAGAGAATCCTAAGGTGTGCGAGAGAACTCTCGTTAAGGAACTCGGCAAAATGACCCCGTAACTTCGGGAGAAGGGGTGCTGACCGCAAGGTCAGCCGCAGTGAATAGGCCCAAGCGACTGTTTATCAAAAACACAGGTCTCTGCAAAATCGAAAGATGACGTATAGGGGCTGACGCCTGCCCGGTGCTGGAAGGTTAAGAGGAGAGGTTAGCGCAAGCGAAGCTTTGAATTGAAGCCCCAGTAAACGGCGGCCGTAACTATAACGGTCCTAAGGTAGCGAAATTCCTTGTCGGGTAAGTTCCGACCCGCACGAAAGGCGTAACGATTTGGGCACTGTCTCAACGAGAGACTCGGTGAAATTATAGTACCAGTGAAGATGCTGGTTACCCGCGACAGGACGGAAAGACCCCATGGAGCTTTACTGCAGTTTGATATTGCGTGTTTGTATCACATGTACAGGATAGGTAGGAGCCGAAGATACCGGGACGCCAGTCTCGGAGGAGGCAACGGTGGGATACTACCCTTGTGATATGACCACTCTAACCCGCTGCTCTTAGCGAGCAGGGAGACAGTGTCAGACGGGCAGTTTGACTGGGGCGGTCGCCTCCAAAAATGTAACGGAGGCGCCCAAAGGTTCCCTCAGAATGGTTGGAAATCATTCGTAGAGTGTAAAGGCAGAAGGGAGCTTGACTGCGAGACCTACAAGTCGAGCAGGGACGAAAGTCGGGCTTAGTGATCCGGTGGTTCCGCATGGAAGGGCCATCGCTCAACGGATAAAAGCTACCCTGGGGATAACAGGCTTATCTCCCCCAAGAGTTCACATCGACGGGGAGGTTTGGCACCTCGATGTCGGCTCATCGCATCCTGGGGCTGTAGTCGGTCCCAAGGGTTGGGCTGTTCGCCCATTAAAGCGGTACGCGAGCTGGGTTCAGAACGTCGTGAGACAGTTCGGTCCCTATCCGTCGCGGGCGTTGGAAATTTGAGAGGAGCTGTCCTTAGTACGAGAGGACCGGGATGGACACACCGCTGGTGTACCAGTTGTTCTGCCAAGAGCATCGCTGGGTAGCTATGTGTGGACGGGATAAACGCTGAAAGCATCTAAGCGTGAAGCCCCCCTCAAGATGAGATTTCCCATCACTTTAAGTGAGTAAGACCCCTGAGAGATGATCAGGTAGATAGGTTGGGAGTGGAAGTACAGCGATGTATGGAGCGGACCAATACTAATCGGTCGAGGACTTAACCAATTTTAAAAAGAAGAAAACTCAAGCGGTGTTTTCGGATTCCCTTTATTTTGTAGATTCAGTTTTGAGAGAACAACGTTCTCTTGAAAAATGTGCGGTGACGATGGCAAGAAGGTCACACCTGTTCCCATCTCGAACACAGAAGTTAAGCTTCTTAGCGCCGATTGTAGTGAAGGGTTTCCCTTTGTGAGACTAGGACGTTGCCGCGCTTTTTTTTGTATACAGAATTATTCCGCAATAGCTCAGTTGGTAGTAGCGCATGACTGTTAATCATGATGTCGTAGGTTCGAGTCCTACTTGCGGAGTTTTTTCTTAAGATGAGTTATTAGCTCAGTTGGTAGAGCATCTGACTTTTAATCAGAGGGTCGCAGGTTCGAGCCCTGCATAACTCATTTGCGGGTGTGGCGGAATTGGCAGACGCACTAGATTTAGGATCTAGCGCCGCAAGGCGTGGGGGTTCAAGTCCCTTCACCCGCATAATTGAATACGCCGGCTTAGCTCAGTTGGTAGAGCATCTGATTTGTAATCAGAGGGTCGAGGGTTCGAATCCTTTAGCCGGCACCATTCGCGGAAGTAGTTCAGTGGTAGAACATCACCTTGCCAAGGTGGGGGTCGCGGGTTCGAACCCCGTCTTCCGCTTTCATAAGGACTATGCCAGACCTTATGATTGCAACAAACAGTAACATGCCGGGGTGGCGGAACTGGCAGACGCACAGGACTTAAAATCCTGCGGTGAGTGATCACCGTATCGGTTCGATTCCGATTCTCGGCATTTAGGCACCCATAGCTCAATTGGATAGAGTACTTGACTACGAATCAAGCGGTTACAGGTTCGACTCCTGTTGGGTGCATTTTTTAATATTTTCAAACGGGAAGTAGCTCAGCTTGGTAGAGCACTTGGTTTGGGACCAAGGGGTCGCAGGTTCGAATCCTGTCTTCCCGATTCAACAATCTTCACGGGGCCTTAGCTCAGCTGGGAGAGCGCCTGCCTTGCACGCAGGAGGTCAGCGGTTCGATCCCGCTAGGCTCCATTTTTCATTTTTGGCGGTGTAGCTCAGATGGCTAGAGCGTCCGGTTCATACCCGGGAGGTCATGGGTTCGACCCCCTTCGCCGCTATTATACCTTGCTACGGACCTTTAGCTCAGTTGGTTAGAGCAGACGGCTCATAACCGTCCGGTCGCAGGTTCGAGTCCTGCAAGGTCCATGAAAAACTTAGATCAGCTTATGGAGGATTACCCAAGTCCGGCTGAAGGGAACGGTCTTGAAAACCGTCAGGCGTGTAAAAGCGCGCAAGGGTTCGAATCCCTTATCCTCCTTATAATGGCCTCAGGCCATTGTCTTATTATCGCGGGGTGGAGCAGTTGGCAGCTCGCCGGGCTCATAACCCGGAGGTCACAGGTTCAAGTCCTGTCCCCGCAATTGGATGCAAATCCACAGTGTTACTTTTTTAACGCATGGTTCCGTGGTGTAGGGGTCAACATGCCTGCCTGTCACGCAGGAGATCGCGGGTTCAAATCCCGTCGGAGCCGCCATGCGGGTGTAGTTTAGTGGTAAAACCCCAGCCTTCCAAGCTGATGTCGGGAGTTCGATTCTCCTCACCCGCTTTTTTTTAAGAAGGGCCTATAGCTCAGCTGGTTAGAGCGCACGCCTGATAAGCGTGAGGTCGATGGTTCGAGTCCATTTAGGCCCATTGATAAAGCATACAGATAGTGGAGTTCTCTTTTTTAGGGGAAGTACTCAAGTGGCTGAAGAGGCGCCCCTGCTAAGGGTGTAGGTCGTTAACGCGGCGCGAGGGTTCAAATCCCTCCTTCTCCGTAGCTTTATCAGAAGAATAAAAAATCATGGTCCGTTGGTCAAGCGGTTAAGACACCGCCCTTTCACGGCGGTAACACGGGTTCGATTCCCGTACGGATCATTATCCTAGCTGTTGTACAGACAGGATACACCGGAGCCTTGGCTCTTCGTTTTTCAATCCCTGGAGGTTTAGCTCAGCTGGGAGAGCGTCTGCCTTACAAGCAGGATGTCGGCGGTTCGATCCCGTCAACCTCCATTGCATTATTTATTTTCAAACTTATGGTCCGTTGGTCAAGCGGTTAAGACACCGCCCTTTCACGGCGGTAACACGGGTTCGATTCCCGTACGGATCATCGTCCTAGCTGTTCTGCAGACAGGATACGAATGGACGTCAGTTCCATCCAATCAATCTCAATTTTATAGTCTTTAAACTTACGGTCCGTTGGTCAAGCGGTTAAGACACCGCCCTTTCACGGCGGTAACACGGGTTCGATTCCCGTACGGATCATCATCCTAGCTGTTGCGGCTTTAGCTACTTCATGGACAGGATACGAATGGACGTCAGTTCTATCCATTCAATCTCAATTTAATAGTTTCAAATTTATGGTCCGTTGGTCAAGCGGTTAAGACACCGCCCTTTCACGGCGGTAACACGGGTTCGATTCCCGTACGGATCATTATCCTAGCTGTTGTACAGACAGGATACACCGGAGCCTTGGCTCTTCGTTTTTCAATCCCTGGAGGTTTAGCTCAGCTGGGAGAGCGTCTGCCTTACAAGCAGGATGTCGGCGGTTCGATCCCGTCAACCTCCATTGGTTCCGTGGTGTAGGGGTCAACATGCCTGCCTGTCACGCAGGAGATCGCGGGTTCAAATCCCGTCGGAGCCGTTTTACTTTCTGGAAAGTGTGCTATACTTCTTACAAGATGTCTAGCTTCACGGGTTAGCCTTCGGAATTTAGATAAATCGTACCTATTGCGCTCTACGATGCTCATACGGAACGATTTCCTAAAATTCTTTCAGGTCTGAACGAACCCGTTCCGCTTTTCTTAATATTCTGGTCTGATAGCTCAGTTGGTAGAGCACTTGATTGAAGCTCAAGGTGTCGGCGGTTCGAATCCGTCTCGGACCATTTTTTATATGATGGAGGGATAGCGAAGTGGCTAAACGCGGCGGACTGTAAATCCGCTCTTTCGGGTTCGGCAGTTCGAATCTGCCTCCCTCCATTTCTTTAAAAAAGCTTACTCTGAATAGGGGTATAGTTTAAAGGTAGAACAACGGTCTCCAAAACCGTCGGTGTGGGTTCAATTCCTACTACCCCTGTCTCAACATTATATTATGGCGATTGTGGCGAAGTGGTTAACGCACCGGTTTGTGGATCCGGCATTCGTGGGTTCAATTCCCATCAGTCGCCCTCTTATTGGGCTATCGCCAAGCGGTAAGGCAACAGACTTTGACTCTGTCATTCGTTGGTTCGAATCCAGCTAGCCCAGTTTTTTTCAAATAGTAACACCTCGGCGGTATAGCCAAGTGGTAAGGCACAGGTCTGCAAAACCTCTATCACCGGTTCAAATCCGGTTACCGCCTTTCCATGAGTAAGATGGAAAATTGCATTCTTCATATCATGCCGGCGTGGCGGAATTGGCAGACGCGCTGGACTCAAAATCCAGTGCCCGCGAGGGCGTGCCGGTTCGACCCCGGCCGCCGGTATCCTTGATATAGCTGACGATTCTACACGATTCGTTAGCTATATCTTTTTTTGGCTATTTCTCCTTCAAGAGTTCAAAAAAATCAATTCATCATGCTCCGATATTTTGTTTTTCTCATTGCTGCTAGAGAAGATGATTCCTGCATTTTAATATTATTTATAGCTTGCCAAGAATTTTTATATTTAATGTATTGAACCTAATCTCTCTTAATTCGCATTGAGTAGTTTTAGTTGCAAAAAGCAATCTTAGATATGTTAGTATCAAGAGTAAATGTTGCATAGGTTAATATAGAGGAGTCAGTTTATGAGCAAAATTATTAGTTATTTAGATAATCAGAGTGATATTCGACTGTTAACGGATGCGAATATAGCACAGGATGATCTACGAACCACCGATTTGTTGTTCTTATTACAAGGAACCGCTGAGCTGAGGATAGATGAAAAATGTTATATGATGAAAGCTGATGATATAGTCGTAGTAAATAAATATGAAAGCTATAGCTTGAATTGTGACAAGGGGAGTTTGGTATTTTATTTTTCGATTTCAGACTTCTTATTATCGCAAGCGCTTTCTGTTGAGTCTGTAAGTTTTAACTGTAATTCGATTGAAAATTCCAGTAAAAATTACGATTTGATCCGGAAAATAATAATTGAGATCATTGATTTGTTGCTGTTCGAAAATGATAAGACAAATTTCCTGCAGTTAAGTAAGGTTTATCATTTATTGAATGAACTGAGCAGCTTGTTCCTTGAACAACAATCGAGCGTAGTCGAACAAGATGAACGGATTAAACAAATAACAAGAACAATCAAAGAGCGGTATTATGAAAATATAACCTTGTCCGAAATGGCAGGGCTTGTGCATATGGATCCTGCTTACTTTTCCAGATTCTTCAAAAAAACATTGGGAGTTAATTTTAAGGATTATCTTAGTAAAATTCGGATGCAGCATGCGATTAATGATTTGATGGAATCTGATAAAGCGGTCACGCGCATTGCGATAGATAATGGCTTTTTTAGTGTGAATGGCTTCAATAAAAAATTTAAAGAACTTTATCAGCAAACACCGTCGGATTATCGGAAGCAGCATACAGTTGAAAAACAGCAGCCTGTGACAAAATCTGAAGCTGAGTTGAAGGCATCCTTCAGTGACTACAAAGAGACGAAAGACACTGATTATATAGTGAAAAAATCCTGCCTTCAATTAGAACTGGGTCGCCAGGAGGCCGTCCCAATTAGAGAGACTTGGTCCGCAATTCTGAATATTGGAGAAGCTGAGCTTGTTTTGAACAGCAACATCAGGCAGCATCTGTCCATTCTCCAGCAAAATATCAGATTCAGATATGGAAGGATTTGGGCTGTTTTTACCGAAAAGCTTTTAGGCGAATCCCTTCATGAATACGAAATAATTGATGAAATTCTGGATTCTTTGCTAGATTTGGGGCTGATCCCATGGGTGAGCATCAATAAGATAGCGGACTCGTTTAAAGAGAGCGAATACCCTGCTGAAGTGTGGCAAGAGGCGATCCGCAGCTTTTGTCTGCATATTTTGAATCGCTACGGGCGGCAAAAGGTTGCGAGCTGGAAAGTTGAAATTGTTGCAACTGCTCAGGAAAATCCCGATTCGATTTCCAGATATTGCATCTTTTATCAAACGACATATAAAATTTGCAAAGAACTGATTCCGGAGCTGTCTATTGGCGGGGCTACGTTCATCATGGCAAATAGCCTTGAATTGGAGCAGTTATTAAATGATGAACTGGCGGGTTGCACCTTCGACTTTTATTCGTTTGCGCTCTTTCCTTACTCCAATCGTTTGGTGCGGGAAAAACGCAATTTCCAGCGAATCACCGATCCCGATTTCTTACGGAATCAAGTGAAATCACTAAAAGAACTTAAGTTGACAAAGCCGCTGTACATTTCGGAATGGAGCAACACTGTCTCGCGCAGTAACTTACTGAATGATAGTTTGTACAAAGGGGCGTTTGTCATCAAGAGTGTGATCGATATTTTTGATCAAGTCGACGGTATGGGCTACTGGCTGGGAACGGATCTTGCGCAAAAAAGTCCTAAGCTCGCGGGCTTATTAACCGGAGGCAATGGGTTGCTGAATAAAAATAGCCTATTCAAACCTGCCATGAATGCACTGAAATTCTTTGAACAATTACGAGGCCTGAAGATCGTATACAAGGATGAACAGCACTTGATCTGCAGTGCTGATGGGGATGAATTTTTTGTATTGGGCCACCAGTACACCCATCCCAATAGCCTGTATTTTCTGAAGGATGAGGCGCATCTGCAGTTGACTGAACTGGATCACTTTTTTGAAGAGAACGCGTACGAAGAAGAATTGGTGCTCTCAAATATTCCGAATGGAAAGTATGAATTAAGAGTCTTTTCTTGCTTGAAGGACCACGGCGATCTGTTTGGACAATGGGCTAAATTCAAGTTTACGAGAGACCTCCGTTTATCGGACTTGAGTTATCTGGATGCCAAGAACACTCATTTGCAGACTTTGGAGGAAGTTCAGGTGACGCAACGGCGTTTAGTCATTAAAAAAAAATTGACGACCAATGAATTTTACGAAATTAATATCAAAAGAAAACAATAATTTGTGTTTCCTGTTCCAAATAAATAAACCTCATAAAAAAGACAAGAATAATCTTATGATTCTTGTCTTTTTTTGTGCGCCTAAATGTAATGAAACAAAAAGCCACATACAACAAGACAAAAATATGGATTCTTGATTTTAGAAAACGCTTTATACTGCAAATATAGAAAAAAGAAGCAGAGGTGCAATCATGAAGTTAGGAATCGTAAGTGCCATTTTTGATCAAAGCAGTTTTGAAGAGATGATTGACATTGTGGCGGCCAATGGACTGGAATGTGTTGAAGTTGCTTGCTGGCCAAACGAAAAAGCTGCCCGACGATACGCAGGCGTTTCGCATATCGATGTGGCCAATTTAAACGAAGCGAATGCGCAAAAAATACTGGACTACGCGGCGGACAGGCAGGTTGAAATTTCTGCGTTGGCTTACTATCCCAATCCACTGGACGAAAATTTAGCGAAGCGCCAAGCAGCCATTGACCATTTGCACCGTTTGATTGATGCAGCCAAGCTGTTGCATGTCAATCTGGTGACAACTTTTATTGGCAGAATGCAGACGAAATCGATTGCTGAAAATTTGGATGAGATGGAAATCGTTTGGAAACCAATTCTTGAACACGCAGAAAAAGCAGGCGTAAAAATTGGCATCGAAAATTGTCCGATGCTGTTCACGCAAGATGAATGGCCAGGAGGTCAAAACTTGATGACCACACCGGATATTTGGCGCCAAGTATTTGCTCGCTTGGATAGTGATGCCATTGGTTTGAATTATGATCCGTCTCATTTTGTATGGCAGCAGATCGATTATATCGCTCCGCTGTACGAGTTCAAGGATAAAATTTTTCATGTTCACTACAAGGATATCAAGCTCTTTCCAGAAAAGTTGAAAGATGTCGGCGTCATGGCCACTCCGCTTCAGTATATGAGTCCGAAGCTGCCTGGTTTGGGGGATGTCAATTGGGGACGTTACGTTTCGGCATTGACTGACATCGGCTTTGACGGTTACAGCTGTATCGAGGTGGAAGACAAGTCATTTGAAAAAAACTATGACGATGTGAAAAAATCAGTCACACTAAGCGCCCACTATTTGCGGAATTATGTGATCTAAAGGAGGCAATAACACGTGTTTGCAATGAGAATGAAGCTGAATGAGCAAATTATCAAAAAAGAATCCTTTGAGTCGCTTTATATCAATGGACAAAGAAATGGTTTTGCCTTTGACGTGCAGTTGGCTTATTACCGAGGGCACTATTTATCGGATATTGATTTGCTGGAAGTCTATGTAGATGGTGAAAAAATGCCGGCAGAGGCAGTAACATTTGAGTTGAATGGAAAAGAACTGCCTTTGTACAAACTGAAATATGCTGTGACTGAATTTTGGAGTCAAGTGAGTCTGGCCAAGATTCGCGTGCTGCAGCCAGGGGGACTGGCTGGCGAGCATGAAGTGGAGTTGAAGCTGATGCTGCGTATTCCTTATATGCAAATCGGCCCGGCCCATGATTTTATGCCGCTTGATTCAGGCGATAAAATCACAATCAGCCTGGAAGGAGAATAAGATGAGCACAATAAAATTAGGCGCAACACTCTTTTGTTACGGAACAGAGTATGCCAGATACGAATATGATTTTGCAGAATGCGTGAAGCAAGCTGCGCTCGCTGGTGCAACGGGATACGAGATTGTGGGCACACAAATGATCCCCGGCTATCCGAATGTCAGCAAGGAATTTCTGGGTTTGGTGCAGGAGTTGAAAGCTGAATACAGAATCGGACCGGTTGGTTATGGCGCAAATAATGACAAAGGTCTGATGCATGACCGCAATCTGACGGATGACGAAATGCTGGCGGATACGATTATTGATCTAAAAACAGCCCACAAATTAGGTTGTAAGGTGATGCGTTCGCAATACATGCTTTCTCCTGAGGCATTTGAGCGCTTGGCGCCGTACGCTGAACTATACGACATCAAAGTCGGAATCGAGATTCATAATCCGGAATCTCCGCTGTCTCCTTTGATGACACGTTATCTAGAGGTCATCAAGAAAACAAATTCGAAACATCTTGGCTTTGTTCCCGATTTTGGCTGCTTTGCGATTGCTCCCAACAAGGCACATTGGATCAAAGCTTTGGAAGCGGGCGTCAAGGAGGAGCACTTGCAGATGGCTGCCGATATGCGATACCAAGGCGAGCCGTTAGAGAAAGCGCGCGAGAAATTAATGAGTGCAGGCGCACATCCTGCCATAAACGCTGCCTTGCAAGGCATGTACGGATTTGTTCAATTCAAGCCGAAAGAAGAGCTGCAAAGAATGCTCGAGGAGCTCAAAGAGATTTTGCCGTATAGTATCGAGCTGCATGGGAAATTCCATTACTTGGGGGAAGATTTGGTCGAGCCGAGCATTCCGTACAAGGAAATTCTGGCTGTCGTGAAAGATTCTGATTTCGACGGCTACCTGATCTGTGAGTACGAGGACGAGCTGTATTGCGGCGGTGCGGAGTTCACCAAACGTCAAATCATGATGGAAAAGCAATTACTGGGAATGCTGTAGACGAGGTGAGGAACATGGAAATCACCAAACAGACAGTTCTTGATTTTTACGAAGGGTTTTTCAATCAACAGCTAGTAACGAAAGCCGATCCATTGATTGCGGAAGATTATATCCAACACAATCCAGGGGTGGAACAAGGTCGTGAAGGATTGGTGCGGGCTTTCCAGCAGAAGTTTGCTTCGACTGAATACTTTCATTTGGAAGTGGATCATGTCGTGTTGGAGGCAGAGTATGCCGCTGTTTTTTTACGGAGTGTTGATGAGCAGCAGCAAACCAAAGCGCATGTTGTCGATCTGTATCGGATTGCGGACGGTCAATTCGTCGAACATTGGGATTATTTTGACAGGAGGAAATAGAAGATGATGAAACAACTGAAATACGGCATCATCGGTTTTGGCTTTATGGGCCAGACCCATGCCGAAACCATCCAAAAGCTTGATCATGCACAACTTGTTGCAGTTTGCGATATCAACGAGGCGCAGTTTGAATTTGCACCAGCGGGCGTGGCAACCTACCTTTCAGCAGCTGAACTGTTGGCAGATCCGGCGATCGATACGGTCATCATTGCTGTACCGAACCAACTGCACTTGGAAATGGTCGTCAAAGCAGCGAAGGCCCAAAAGGACATCATTTGTGAAAAACCGTTGGCTATGAATGCGGCAGAGGTGGAACAAATGATTCAGGTGACGAAGGAAGAAGCGGTGCGCTTTACCGTCCATCATCAACGGCGATGGGATCATGATTATCGCGTGGTGAAAGCCGTGTATGACCAAGGCCTGGTAGGTGACGTTTATACCATCAAGAGTGCCCTGTATGGCTTTAACGGCAATATGCATGACTGGCACGTTTATCCGGAATTTGGCGGCGGGATGCTGTATGACTGGGGCGTTCATTTGATCGATCAAATGTTGTGGATGATGCCTGGGAAATTGAAAACCGTTTATGCGGATGTCCGCAATGTCATCAACGAAAAAGTCGACGACTATTTCAATATCCAGCTTTACTTTGAAAATGGCGTGAATGCCCAGATCGAATTGGGGACGTATTTCCTGAACAGTTCCGAAAATTGGTTTGAACGGCATTGGTTTGTTGGGGGAAATCAAGGAAGTGCAAAAATCGATGGTTTTAATCCGAAAGGTGAAATTACAAGAACTTCTGCATTGCTGGGCAATGTTCCAGGGCAAATCACGATGACTCACGCAGGTCCAACCCGCAGCTTTGGTCCAGCACCGGAAGGACGCATTCTGACCGAAGCATTGCCTGAAGTGACGGTAAATCACCAAATGTTTTTCGATAATTACTATGCCTATACCCAAGGAACCGAGGACTTGGTGATCCAACCGGCTCAAATTTTACGCTTGATGCAAGTGGTGGAAGCCATCCGTACTTCTGCAAAATATCACCAGAGTATCAATTTTGAATAAAAATTACTGAGGAATCAGTGAGGATAAAAGAAAGGGAGATTATAAATGACAAAAGTAAGAATCGGTATTATCGGCTGCGGAGGAATTGCGAACAACAAACATTTTCCGGCATTAACGAGTCAAAGCGACAAATGCGAGTTGGTTGCATTTTGTGATATCAAGGTAGAACGTGCGAAGGAAGCAGCGGAAGCCTTCGGAACAAAAGATGCGAAATATTATGAGGATTACCATGAACTATTGGCGGATAAATCCATTGACGTGGTTCATATCTGTACACCGAATGTGAGTCACAGCCCAATTGCTGTAGCAGCCTTTGAAGCCGGCAAACATGTTTTGTGTGAAAAGCCGATGGCACACACGCCTGAAGCAGCGAAATTGATGATGGATGCATGGCAAAAATCAGGCAAGAAATTTACGATCGGCTATCAAAATCGTTTCCGAAAAGAAGTGACTGCCTTGCATGAAGCCTGTACCAACGGGGATCTAGGTGAGATTTATTTTGCCAAAGCGCATGCGATCCGCCGTAAAGCAGTGCCAACTTGGGGTGTTTTCCCTGACAAATCACAGCAAGGCGGCGGTCCGTTGATTGACATTGGGACACATGCATTGGATATCACCTTGTGGATGATGGACAATTATGAAGTCGACTCTGTAACGGGCTCTGTCTTCAATAAGCTGGGCAATCTGCCAGGTGCAGAAGCGGGTAATTTGTTCGGTCCATGGGATACCGAGAGCTTTGAAGTAGAGGATTCTGCATTTGGTTTTATTAAGATGAAGGATGGCTCGACTATCTTCCTGGAAGCATCTTGGGCACTGAATGTGTTGGAATCAAAAGAAGCTGCGACAACACTGTGCGGAACCAAAGCAGGTGCACAAATCGATGCGGGGATGAGCTACCCAGTCAATCAATTGACCTATAATCGTTCAAAAAATGGCTTGCTGACAGAAGAAAGTATCAGCGCAGCCGGCAATATTGCTTTCTTTGAAGGTGGCGATTCTGCACCAGAACGCCTCGAAGCGAAGCAATGGCTGGAAGCTGTGATCCATGATACCGAACCATTGGTGAAACCAGAGCAAGCCTTCAAGGTGACACAAATCTTGGATGCAATCTACAAAGCAGCAAAAACTGGTAACGAAGTGAAACTATAAGAACATGCCGCTGCGCTGAATGGAAATTCAGCGCAGCGGAGAAAATGAAGGGGGCTGTCTTATGTTTGAAAAATATTTAGTCAATCCAAAAGGGTTTCGTAATGTCCGTGAAAATAATGAAGTGACCGGCTATGAAGTTCAATTGCGCATTCCTTACTATCGCGGGATTCCGATGAGCTGCGTGGAGGTTTTGGATTTAACAGTCGATGATGAGAAAGTAAGCAACGACGATATGCTGATTACCGTAAAAGGAGAAACCTTTTCCTTTTCTGAACTGCCGACTGTGATCAATCACCGCTGGGAGATGATTGAAACAATCACAGTATTTGTGAAAAAGCCAAATGGCTTAAGTGAAGGTGAGCATAAAGTCCATGCCTTTATCAGTTTGCGAATCTCATATTTGCCTTTCAATAATGTCGGGGATGATGAAAAAGTATTGGTGTTAGAAGCATAAAGGAGATGAAAGCATGAGTAAAATTAAACGTGGTGTATCCCTATACAGCTATCAAGAAGAATTTTATACAGGGAAGATGAACCTGGAAGATTGCATTCGTGAAGCCGCGAAAGCGGGTGCAACAGGGATCGAATTTTTGCCTGAGCAGATGTTGCCGACTTTCCCGAATATATCGGAAGAGTTTGTCACTCAATGGCATGAATGGCTTGAAAGATACAATGTTGAACCTATTGCATACGATGCGTTCTTGGATAATAAATTATTTGCCAATCGGATGTTGACTACTTCCGAAAATGTTGCCATGATGAAGAGAGATTTAACAATCGCCAGCCGGTTGGGCTGCAAGGTTTTACGGACCTTGGTGTCGACACCCTTAGAAGTGATCAAACAAAGCTTGGCCTATGCTGAAGAAGTCAATGTCAAAATTGCATTGGAAGTTCATGCACCGTTTACTTTTGGAACACCTTGGTTTGAAGAACGTTTGGACTATATCAAAGAAAGCGGCACGAAATGGTTTGGCATCATGCCCGACTTTGGGATCTTCACCAAGCGAATCGGGTCCATTTTCCAGGACAGCTACATCCGCAAGGGCGGCACGCCGGAAATCATCAAAATGATCAGTGACAACTACGAAAACGGCATAAACCGTGACGAAACATTTGAGAAGGTATCACAAATGCCAAATGCTACGGAAACAGACAAGGCATTCGCAGAGTTCTGCCGTCATTTCGTCTACACGGATCCTCAAATTTTAGTCGAAAACATGCCTTACATCGTTCATATTCACGGGAAATTTTATGATATCACAGAAGAACTGCAGGAAACGAGCATCCCGTATCATGATGTCATTAACATGCTGAAAGACGCGGGCTATGATGGGTATATTTGCAGTGAGTATGAAGGAAACCGACATATCCAAGATTACATGGAAGTGGACAGTATCGAACAAGTGCGCCGTCATCAAGCCTTGTTAGAAAATGTCATCGGATAGTGGGTGATGGGATGATCAAACTGATTGCATCTGATATGGACGGCACCTTAGTCAGCACCGATCACGCTATTTCTGAAGCCAATGCCAGCGCTATTAAAAGGGCTCAGAATAAAGGGATTGAATTTATCATCACCACTGGCAGAAGCTATGAAGACGCATATCCACAAGTAGTTGCAGCGGGAATCGAATGCAACTACCTCGTGATGAATGGTAGTGAGCTGCGGAATCCAAAAGGAGAGATCATCCAGAGTCTTTATTTAACAAGGACTCTGGTTGAACAAACCGTAGCAGAGTTAGCGCAGGCCGGAATGTATGTCGAGCTTTATACCACGGGCGGGACGTTTTCACCAAGTGATGCCGAGACACGCAAATGGGCGGTAGCAACGAAAATCAATAATTTTCATCCCTTGATATCAATCGATGAAGCCTATCAAAGTGCAGAAGATCACTTCTTGTACAAAGGAATCAACTGCATTGATTCACTTGAAAGGATTTTTGAGAACGGGTACGAAGTTGGAAAAATCATCAGTTTTTCTCATCGAAGGGATAAGATAGCGGAACTGAGAACGACTCTTCCGCAAAAATATCCAGTCAATGTTACAGGCTCTTTCGCCATTAATTTGGAAATCACCAATCCTTTAGCGGATAAAGGAGAGGCGATCAAGCATTATGCAGCCAGAAAAGGAATTCCGACTGCTGCGATCATGACGATCGGGGACAGTTACAACGACCTTGGGATGCTGGGTGATATGTTCGGGTACACAGTCGCGATGGGCAATGCCATTGATGAGGTCAAGCAACAGGCAAAATATATCACAGATACAAATGATGCAGATGGTGTTGGTAAGGTAATCGAACGATTCGTATAGCTCAAACTAAATTGAAAAAGGAGATTTCATTATGAGTTTTGTTGATAATCTTGAAAAAATGCAGTTAGCCGCAGAGAAAATTTCAGATAATCGCTATTTGAAAGCAGTCAGCAAGGGGATGGTCATGACGATCCCTGCCAGCATCACAGGTGCCATGTGTACTTTAATCGCCAATTTACCATTTGGCGGCTATCAAAACTTCATACAAGGAAATGGCTTGAAGTCGTTGTTATTATTACCAGGTATCTTCACGAGCAATATCATGGGCTTGATTGTAGTATATTTTATCGCGTTTAATCTAGCGAAATCATATAAGATAGATGGCATGTTCCCAGGCTTCTTAGCGATTGTTTCGTTTTTGATTTTGACGCCACTAACGACCATCGAGCAACAGGTTCACGATACCGTTCGGCCGGTTCCTTTTATCAGCTTTGATTACATCGGCTCGAAGGGAATGTTTGTAGGGATTATCGTTGGCTTAGTGGTTGCGAAATTGTACAGCTGGTTTGTCAAAAATAATATTACTATCCACATGCCAGAAAGTGTGCCGAGTTTTGTCGAGAAATCCTTCAGTTCGATCATTCCGTTTTTCTCGATCACCTTTTTGATGGCGTTGGTATCATGGGGCTTTACCTTTACGAGTTTTGGCAGCGCTCACAACCTGGTCTATACAGTTCTGCAAGTACCGATTCAAAAAATCGGTGGCTCGGTAGGCGGTGTGATGGTCGCGTACGCGTTAATTGGTTTGTTCTGGTGGTTTGGGATTCATGGGAAAGCGATTATCTTCGGTGTATACGCACCAATCATTCAAACAATGACAATTGAAAATATGAATGCGGCAGCGACGGGAGCTACGCCTCCCAACTTGGTGGATTTTGGTTTTACCTCTGTCTTTTTGGAAATTGGTGGTGGCGGTAACGTTTTGGGCTTGGCGATTTGCTTCCTGTTCTTTGCGAAAAGTGATCAATACAAAAATATCGGTCGGATAACCGGTATTCCAACATTCTTTGGCATCAATGAACCGATTACCTTTGGGACACCAATTTGTTTGAATCCATTATTCTTGCTTCCGACGGTTGTGACACCATTGATTACAGGTCTGATTGGATATTTCTCGATCACTTCTGGATTGGTGCCGCGTATGGTGGGGGCACAGCTTCCGACAGGCACACCAACTTTTGTCAATGCGATCATCGCAGGTGGTTGGCGGATGATGCTGGCTCAGCTTGTCTGTGTAATCGTTGCGACAGCCATTTACTTCCCATTCTTCAAAGTGGCCGATAAACGTGAATACAAACGTGAGCAAGAAGCAATGCTAGCAAGACAAGAAGAAGTGGGATTGGAAGTAGCGATTGCTGAATAATCACCAGCAGAGCACTATGATGGGAATATCAGAACGGCGACTATTGCAGTCGCCGTTTTTATCAAAATTTGTATCAGGATCTACTTAGGTCAAAGGCAACACCCTGATAAGCATTCAGCATGAGTGCTTATCATCCTTTAGAAACGGAGAAATATAATGAAACAAGAAAATATCTCACCAAAAGTAATAGGAGCAATCATTTCAACAGGAATTTTATCTTTTTGTGGAGTTCTGGTCGAGACCGCAATGAACGTGACCTTTCCTACATTGAGTGCCGAGTTTCAGGTGAACACTGCAACTGTTCAATGGTTGATAACGATTTACTTATTAGTTCTGGCGATTATTATCCCACTGTCCGGTTTTCTGAAGCGTTCCTTCAAAAACAAGCAATTATTTTTGGCAGGGATTTGTTTTTTCACTCTCGGTATTTTGATTGATGCAGTAGCGCCGAGCTTCTCAATACTATTAGTCGGTCGCGTGATCCAAGGAATCGGTACCGGGATTGGTCTGCCATTAATGTTTAATATTATTTTAGAACAAGTACCCCCAACCAAAATTGGTATGATGATGGGCGTGGGGACGATGATTCCGGCGATTGCACCTGCGATTGGTCCTACTTTTGGCGGAATTGTGGTGACCAGTTTAGGTTGGCGCTATATTTTTATCCTGTTGGTTCCAGTAATGGTCATCTCTTTGGTAATTGGGCTCTTAACGATTGAACAAAAAAGTGAGGTTCAACGTACTCATTTTGACTTCCCGAGTTTATTTGCAATTGCGGTCATGTTTATTGGGACGATTTTCGGATTCAGTAATATGGGCAGCAGCGCTTTGCTTACCCTACAAGTTGGCGGGGCTTTTGTAGTAGGGATAGCCGGATTGATCGGGCTGGTCCTGCGTTCGCGGACAATCAAAAATCCGATTTTGCAGTTTGAGCTACTTAAAAACAGAGTCTACCGCATCCACGTCATTTGCTTTTTCATCATGCAGTTAGTACTGATGGGCTTGGTTTTCATCTTGCCAAATTACATTCAGTTGGTAAATGGCAGCACTGCTCAAGTCTCAGGATTTGTCGTCTTTCCTGGGGCGACATTGGGTGCCTTGTTTACACCGCTGGGCGGCCGGATTCTGGATCGATTTGGGGCCAAAAAACCGATAATGATGGGGAGCTTGGTAATCCTCCTCTCGTTATTGATGTTCACCTTTTTATGTGGATCGTTAAGCAATCTGATGATTGGCGTACTGTACTTTATTTTTACCGTAGGAATCGGATTTTCCTTCGGTAATTTGATGACAAATGGTCTGGCTCAGCTTGAACAGGCGCAACAAGCCAACGGGAATGCAATCATCATGACTTTTCAACAATTTGCCGGAGCTTCAGGAACCGCAATCATCGCTACGATTATCTCACAGAGCCAGTCGGATCAGTCTGTCGGCATTTCGCAGTCAACAATCAACGGCTCCAGAATGGGTTTGATTTTTCTCGTAGCATTGTTTGCAATCGAAATCGTACTCTTGGCGAGATTGTTTACGGTGAAAGACGGTGTGAAAGTAAATCGTCTTCAAGAAAAAACAGATACAACTTTATAAATAAGCAAAAGAAAGGACATATTATGCTAAAAAAACTAATCGGCATCGATATCGGCGGTACCACAATCAAGATGGCGCTTTTCGATGCGACAGGGACCATGCTCGATAAGTGGCAAATTCCTACGAATACAGAAGCAAATGGGGTATCTATTCCCGATGAAATGGTTGCCAGCATCAAAAAAAGGCTGGCTGATAAGAAACAAGACAGCGGTGAACTGCTGGGAATCGGTATCGGTGTACCGGGACCGGTGGATGATTTAGTCGTGAAACGCGCGGTCAATCTGGGCTGGTCGGACTTTCCTTTGAAGCAATTGATGGAGAAAAGGCTGAATATTCCGGTTGTTTTATTGAATGATGCCAACGCAGCCGCTCTCGGTGAGTTGTGGCAAGGATCTGCCGACCAACTGCGCGATATTGTGTTTGTGACACTAGGAACTGGGGTTGGCGGCGGCATTATCGTGGATGGAAAGATTTTGAATGGCAGACACGCATCCGGTGGTGAGATCGGTCATATTCCGGTGCAGTCGGAAGAAACGCGCCTATGCGGCTGTGGGAACACCAACTGCTTGGAATGCTACGGATCGGCCAAAGGAATGCTCAAGACGATGAATCAGCTGGCAGGGGAAGAAGTGGTCAGCAACACGAAAGAAATCTTCGCATTGATTGCACAAGGAGATTCACGTGCGCAAGAAGCGCTGACAATCACGATTGATTACTTAGCCCGAGCGATAGCTGGAATTTTGAATACACTTGATCCAGAGGAATTGGTGATTGGTGGTGGCGTCTCTGAGGCGGGCGAGGCGTTTCTGACACCATTGAAAACGGCGTTGGATCAATACACCTTTCCACAGATTAGTGGGCACATTCAATTGCGCAAAGCAGCCTTGGGCAATGATGCCGGGGTGTATGGTGCAGCCTATCAGGTCTTGAATGCAATCGAAGTGGTGAAGGTATGATTCGGCTGGTTGCTTTGGATCTTGACGGTACATTGCTTGATCGGCAAGGCTTGATCTCCGATGCAACCCGTCAGACGATTCAACAAGTAAGAGGACGTGGCGTTAAAGTCGTTTTATGCACGGGTCGCCCATTTTATAGTCTAGCTCCTTTGCTCTCTCAGTTGGATCTGACCGGAGCAGAGGAGTATGTCATCAGCTTCAATGGTGCGTTACTTTCAGATGCACAGGGCGGGCAAGCCCTTTTTGAACAGCCACTTCCCTATGAGGATTATCAAGCCATCAAAGCATTGAGCGAGCAACTGCAACTGGCATACCATGTACAAAGTCAAAAAGGAATCTACACGAGCAATACGACAATCGACCCGCACACAGCCTATGATGGCTACCTCAACAAAGCACCCATCCATTGTGTTCCGGATGCGTATTTCCGCCAGATTCCGATTTACAAGATGATGTTTGTGGGCACTGAGGAAAAACTGAAGCGGGCAATCAAACAGATTCCAGACATATATGCACAGCGCTTCAATATGATGCAGAGTCTGGACTGCTTTTTCGAATTCTTGCATTCACAAGCCAGCAAAGGCCAAACCTTACAGAGGCTTGCCAAACACTTGGCCATTCATCCGTCTGAAATTTTGGCAATCGGCGATAATGAAAATGATCTTTCAATGCTAAATTTTGCCGGTATCAGTGTGGCAATGGGTAATGCCGAGGAACCAATCAAGAAAAATGCTGATTACGTCACCAAAACCAATGAGGAAGAGGGCGTACGGCATTCACTCTTACAATTACTGAAACATGGGGTAAGATAGGATGAACAATCTTAGTGATCTTTGACCGGCCGCTGGTATCACACACGAAAAAAGCCCAGAGAGATGGTTTTCCATCCTTCTGGGCTTTCTTTGGCTATGTATCAGCATTCCGTTTATTATAATAAAAAAATGTATAGCAATAACAAATGGATTAATCTTGTCAATTTAACTTTAAAATGTTATATTTGAAAACGGAAACGTTTCCAAAAAAGTAATAGGAGGGGCTAAATTGAAAAAATGGCTAAGTATTGGTCTAGGCACTATCTTCATTGGAGGGTTGATCTTGATAAGTAAAACAGATTTTTTCTCTAATAAGACGACGATCCAACAAGTTTATCCGCGCTCGAATGAGAGCTTCGCTGGAGATCCAATGCCTTATTTTAATGGTGAGGAATTTATGATTTATTATTTAGAAGACTTACGAGATGATCAGACTGGATTTCATCCGATCAGTTTAATGACGACGACTGACTTTATTAATTACACAGATCATGGTGAAGTGATTCCATTTGTAAATGATCAGAACGATCAGGAGTTAGCTTTAGGGACTGGTTCTGTCATAATTGATTCAGATGGATTGTATCATGCATTTTATACCGGCCATAATGGATCATTGTCACCCAAGGAAGCAATTATGCATGCCACCAGTAAAAATGGAGTCAAGTGGAATAAGCAGCCCGAGCACACGTTTTTCGCTGATGGACAGTATGAAGCAGATGATTTCAGAGATCCTTTTGTGTTTTACGAAGAAGAATCTCAAGAGTATTGGATGCTTGTTACGGCTCGTCAAAATGGGACCGGTGTTATTGCTAGATATACTTCGACAGATTTAATAACATGGGAAGATCAGGGTGTTTTTTTTATAAACGATTTTGGAAACGATTCCAACTTGGAATGTCCATCACTTGTCTTCTTTGAAGGAAAATGGTATTTGGCATTTTCTGATCAATGGAATCAACGTGTCGTTCATTACCGTATTGCGGATAATGTCAATGGACCTTTTGTCAAACCAGCTAACTTAGATCATTGGGATGGTTCCGGATTTTATGCGGGAAGATTAGAAACAGATGGAGAAAAACTTTATGTAGTAGGCTGGATTCCAACAAAAGAACAACATCGTGACAATCAAAACTATAATTGGGCAGGTAATCTTGCTGTCCATGAATTGATAGCTAAGGATGATCAACTATTGCCGACGTTGCCTGAAAGCGTTAAAGAACAGGTGAATACGGTAACTTTCACAAATCAGACAATTCCTGAAGGCCAATCCATCACTTTTGATGCTAATGAGGAAACCGTTCTGTATTCTGGAAATGTCGTTTTAGACGAACAAACGAAAAAATGGGCCTTTCAATTCAATGGTAAAGAAGATCAATCGATTTTAAATGTTATTTTTGATACAGAACTAAATACAGTCGCATACTATAATCGTTCTTTAGATAGGATGGAAAATTATGCTCCACAAACTGAAATGCCCTTTGACTTTGCTGATCGATCTAGTGTAACTATTAAACTGGTCTTAGAAGATGATATTGTTGTCCTCTATCTGGATGATGAAATTGTCCTCTCAAATCGTATGTATCAAGCTAAGGGGAGTGATTGGTCAATCATGGCTATTGAAGGTCATCTAAAGATAGAATCATAAGAGAATGTAGGAGAGATTAAAATGAAAAGAAAACACTTTGTTCTATTTTCTGGTTTAATAGCATTAGCCAGTTTAGTATTTGTTATCTTTAGTTTGATAACTTCAAGAAACTATTATGCTGAAGAACATCGCCCTCAGTTTCATTTTTCACCCGAAGAGAATTGGCTGAATGACCCAAATGGAATGGTTTATTACGCTGGTGAATATCACCTGTTTTATCAGCACAATCCGGATGGCAATCAATGGGGTCCAATGTATTGGGGCCATGCGATAAGTAAAGATATGATCAATTGGGATCATAAGCCCATTGCTTTAGAACCCGATGATTTAGGAACGATTTTTTCAGGTAGTGCGGTAGTTGACTGGAACGACACATCTGGATTTTTTGACGGTGGAGAAGGCTTGGTTGCGATTTACACACAAAACGGCGAAGGTCAAAAGCAAAGTATTGCTTACAGCAAAGATAAGGGTCGCAGCTGGGAGAAATACGATGGAAATCCAGTGATACCTGTCGATCCAGAGATAAAGGATTTTCGGGATCCCAAGGTGTTTTGGCATGAGGAAACAGAAAAATGGGTGATGTCACTTGCAGCAGGAAAAAAGGTAATGTTTTATGATTCCCCAAATTTAATTGATTGGAATTTCATGAGTGAGTTTGGAGAGGGCGCAGGTGCACAAGGAGGCGTATGGGAGTGCCCGGATTTATTTGAACTGCCGGTTGATGGCGATTCGGATGATACAAAGTGGGTATTACAAGTGGACATAGGTGATGGTGCCATTGCTGGTGGTTCCGGTGCGCAATATTTCATAGGGGACTTTGATGGAACAACATTTACAAGCATAGACGAACCAGACCATATCAACTGGCTCGATTATGGTGCTGACTTTTATGCAGGGCAATCTTTTTCGGATATTCCTGATGAAGATGGGCGTAGAATCATGATCGCTTGGATGAGTAATTGGTTATATGCCAACCGGGTGCCTACAGAGGAATGGCGAGGTTCAATG
Organism: uncultured Trichococcus sp.; assembly: GCF_963675415.1. NCBI lineage: Bacteria > Bacillati > Bacillota > Bacilli > Lactobacillales > Carnobacteriaceae > Trichococcus > uncultured Trichococcus sp. Next base: position 962,108 of record NZ_OY776220.1, on the reverse strand, counting down.
TCCGTTCCAAGGTCACTAGAATTGAAAACTACAGAAGATGGAAGCATAAAGTTATTTCAGCATCCAGTTGATGAGTTAACCGCACTTAGAGATAAGGAATTATTCAGGGTTGAAAATCAGGTAGTTGATTCCATAGAAGCTGCTGATTTATTAGATGGGATTGAAGCCGATGTATTTGAACTGAATGCTGAAATTCAACTAAACCAACCGGTAGATTTTGGAATCAAAGTCAGAATGTCTGAAGAAAATCAGGATGAAACGGTGATCGGCTTTTCTGAGTCAAAAAATGAACTGTTTGTTGAGCGTAGTCAGTCAGAAGAATTGTATTTCAGTCCTTATTTTAATGGGCGCCACGCAGTTTCAATCAATGACAGTAAAGTGATCAACCTAAAAATTTTGGTTGATAAAAATTCTGTTGAAGTTTTTTTACAAAATGGAGAATATGCAATAACAGATTTAATTTTCCCACGAGACGATAGTAGAGGGTTGAAATTTTATGTTGAAGACGGTGAAGTTACAATAAATTCGCTCGAGATACATTCTATTAAATCCACTTGGAATTAAGAATCATTCAATCATTTTTATGGATCATAGGGTACCTATCAACCTCAAACGGTTAAGAGGGTGTCCATACACAAAGAGAACGACAGCTTGCGGAAAGCTTACTTCTCATCATAGAACATCTGAACTCCGGCGAAGCAAGTGTTCGCAGGAGTTCAGATGTTCTTACTATATTCAGTTCCGGTGAGCGCCCCTTAACCGGAACTGAGTGTCTGGATTGTTTCCGTACCTCCGGCCAAATCACTCCTCATCGGAGGTGAGGGGGCTGCCCAGCCTAAGCTATCTTGAGCCATCCATCCGCAGAGCCTCATCGTTTCTATCTGTATCCCGTGATATTCCTTGGAACGTAGGCTTCTTCCAGATACTTGATCTCTGCTGCGCTCAATGCAATTTCGAATGCACCCAAGGCATCATCCAAGTATTTCACTTTTGTCGCGCCGATCAGCGGGGCGGTGACGTAGTCTTTGCTCAGCATCCAGGTAGTCGCGACTTGTCCACGGGTGATGCCGCGTTCGTCGGCCAATTTATGGACCCTTGAGATGACTTCATTGTCGGAAGCCACAATGTATGCGGGTAGGTTTGCCTCAACGGCTTGGCTGGCACGGGCTGTGACGGTGCCGATATCCCGCGTCAATCTTCCTCCCGCCAACGGACTCCAGGGTGTCATCGCCACTTTTTGGTCCTGCAGCAAAGGGATCATTTCGCGCTCTTCTTCCCGGTAGAGAAGATTGTACAGGTTCTGCATGGAAACAAATTTTGTCCAGCCGTTCTTCTCGGCGATGAATTGGGCTTTCGCAAATTGCCAAGCATGCATGGAAGAGGCTCCGATATAACGCACTTTCCCCATTTTCACCAAGTCGTGCAGGGCCTCCATCGTCTCTTCGATAGGCGTGCCGTAATCCCAGCGGTGGATGATGTACAAATCCAGATAATCGGTCTGCAATCTTTTCAAAGAGTGATCGATTTCCGCAAAGATGCTTTTGCGCGACAAGCCTTTCGCGTTCGGCCCGTCGAACATCGGGAAATACAATTTGGAAGCCAAGACGATTTCATCGCGGTTGGCGAAGTCCTTCAATGCCTTCCCGACGATCTCTTCGCTGGATCCGGCAGAATACAAATTCGCAGTATCGAAGAAATTGATTCCGGAGTCCAATGCTTTTTTGATGACATCGCGGCTTTCCGCTTCACCTATCGACCATTTTTCCCGACCGCGTTCTGGTTCTCCGAAGCCCATGCAACCCAGACAAAGTTTTGAGACTTCCAAACCGGTAGTGCCTAATTTTATATATTCCATGACAGCGCCTCCAAATGTTTTGTTTTAAGTATAACCCTATTGTAACTGTTGGAGTTAACTCCAAGACAAGTGTTTTACGCCGATAAAAAAATGTTTTTGAACAGCTGCTGTTTCGGTTGACTTGGAGTCCACTTCAGGGATTACACTGGAAGCAACAAAAGCAGAAACAGGAGGAATGAGCGATGGCAATAAGCGAAACTGCAAAAAAGAACCATGATGAACTGTTTCCCGGGCACGTGTCGATATTGGCTGAAAAGGATCCGGAATTTATTGAAGTGTTCGATAATTTCGCGTTTGATGAAGTGCTGCAATACACCAGTTTGGATGTGAAAGAAAGGCAGAAGGTGCTGTTGGCGGCTTTGATCGCCATGCAATGCGTGAACGAGTTCAAAGCGATGGCTAAGGGTGCTATGAATGTAGGCGTCACGCCGATTGAGCTGAAGGAGATCGTCTATCAGGCTGTCCCTTATGCGGGCTTGGGGAAAGTGTTCGATTTCCTGCATGCGGCAAACGAAGTGTTGGAGGAAAGAGGGATTACGCTGCCGTTGGAGGGGCAGTCCACAACGACTGTCGAAAACCGTTTTGAGAAGGGCTTGGAAATCGTCCGCGAGGCTGCGGGGGACACTGTGGACAACATGCTGGACACGATGCCGCAGAACCAGAAGCATTTCGCCACTTTCCTGGCGGATAACTGTTTCGGTGATTTCTTTACCCGCAGCGGCTTGTCGATCCAGGAACGGGAATTGCTGATCTTTACTATGCTGGCTTCGATGGGCGGAGCTGAGCCGCAAATGAAGGGGCATATCCGCAACAACCTCCGTGTCGGCAATGACAAGCAAAAGCTGCTGGATACGATCACAGTATTGTTGCCGTTCATTGGGTATCCGCGGACGTTAACGGCGTTGAATTGCCTGAATGAATTCGCTCCGGAAGAAAGCTGAAAGCGCAGGGGATAAAGATGAGAATTGCTCAAGTCAGCAAAGAGAAGAATATTTCGCTTGATAGTTTGCGTTATTATGAAAGGATCGGGCTTATTCCTCCCGTGAAACGGATCAAGGGCGGCATCCGAGAGTATTCGGATGAGGATCTGCAGTGGCTGGATTTCATGATAGCCGTGCGGTCAGCGGGGGTGTCGATCGAACCGCTGATCGATTATGTACGGCTGTGCGCAGAAGGCCTCCATACCGTTCCGGCCAGGCGGGATCTGTGGGTCGACGAATGCGACCTGCTGGAGGAGAAAATTTTCGGACTGCAGGAGACCTTGGCAAAAATTAAAGGGAAAGTAGATCATTATGATGGGATGCTGAAAGGATAGGGTTGGGACTTTTGTTCCAGCTCTTTTTTGTGTTCCAGCTTCATCCCGGGAACCTTGTTATCCGCTGAGACAGCGATAGTTGTCGGATAAACTGGAAGAATCCGACAAACGGAGAGCAAATATGGTCATAATTATCGGATGCGTTGGAATATCCGACAAGTTGAGAGCGAACGTGCCGCTCATTGTCGGATAACTTGGGAATATCCGACATCTGGAGCGCCACCTCTTTATTCACCTTGGTTTTTGTTGCAAATGCAATAAAAATACGGTATCCTTTAACTAAATTTCCCGAAGAAAGCAGGTGGGTTGTATGGCGGAAATTCTTCGCGAAATCGGCATGATCGCCCGGGCTTTGGAGTCGATCGCGAATATCGAGTTCAAGGAGTACGACCTGACGCGAGGGCAGTACTTGTACCTTATCCGAATCTGCGAAAATCCGGGCATCATCCAGGAAAAGCTGGCGGAAATGATCAAAGTGGACCGCACGACGGCTTCGCGCGCCATCAAAAAGCTGGAATCGAACGGATTCATCGCAAAGAAATCCGACTCCGCTAACAGAAAGATCAAACATATTTTCCCGACAGAAAAAGGCAATGCGGTCTTCCCGAACATCAGCAGGGAAAACGAGCACTCGGAACGGGTGGCGCTGCAGGGTTTATCGGAAGATGAATCAGCGCTTCTCATCGGTCTGCTCCAAAAGGTTAGGAAAAACGTCGAAGGTGACTGGGAATACGTGAAGAAAGGCAATAAACGAAACTACTGAAGCAAGGATAGGAGAGAGAGAAATGGCAATCACACTGAAAAAATGCGGCAGCGAAGACTTAGCGGATCTTCAAGCAATCGGCATCGAAACGTTCACTGACACGTTCGCGGCCTACAACACTCCGGAAGACATGCAGGCATACCTGGACAAGGCCTACGATCCGGAGAAGCTGAAGGCGGAGCTTTCGACTGAAGGTTCGACCTTCTACTTTCTGTATGACGATGAGGAACTTGCAGGCTATATGAAGGTCAATGTCGCTGCGGCCCTGACGGAAGAGATGGGAGCTGATTCATTGGAAGTGGAGCGGATCTACATCCGGCCGGCCTTCAAGCGCAAGGGACTCGGACGCTTCCTGATCGACAAAGCGATCGAAATCGCCCGCGGGCAAGACAAGAATCTGATCTGGCTCGGCGTCTGGGAACACAATGTAAATGCCATCGCTTTTTATGAAAAGATGGGCTTTGTCCGTACCGGCGCGCATTCGTTCTTTATGGGCGACGATGAGCAGACCGACTTCATCATGACGAAGAAGCTGCATTGAACAAAAACGCAAAAAACCATCGCCGGATTGGGGCGATGGTTTTTTTGCTGTTTTCACGGACACAACTGATATTTTATCATCCAGAAACGTGATCCTCTTCCTTGATGATAGCCACCGTTGAGGATCGGCCGGCTTCGATCATCTTGGAAGTGCTGATCCGCAGCTGCAGGTTGGCGTCGTAATCGAGCGCGAAGATGCAGGAATAGAGCACGTCCAGCAGGTACACAATGGCGCTGTCGGTGGAGAAGGTGGCGATTTTTGAATAGAGCTTCTCCCGTGTGCAGATCCGGAGCACGCAATCCGCAAGCCGGGCGGTCGTATTGTCTCCGATATTGGTGATGGCGATGATGGGGATCTTGTTCGCTTTCAAATATTGGATCGTCTCGTTCAATATCGTAGTTTCTCCGGAATAGGAGACGATGATCGCGCAGGAGGAAGGATCCGCCAGGTGCGCCTTGAAGATCGTTTCGCCCTGCAGCAAGCAGATGTCCACCCGTTTTTTGATCCGTGACATGTTGTGCTGGAATTCCTGCGTGATCAAAAGGTTGTTGCTGACTGCAAAAAGACTGGTATAGGAAGACTTCCGGATGATCTGGATGGCCTTCTGCAGGTCGTCATGGGTAATCAGCGACAAGGTGTCATCAATGGATTCCTTTTCCAGGGCAGCAATTTTACTTGCAATCGACATGATGGTATCATTACGGTGAAAAGGCAGGTTAGCGTTTATTTCACTGAAGTGTTTCTGCAAATATTCTTCTTCTTTCAAGAAAGCTTCCTTCAAATCGCTCCAGCCGCTGAAGTTCATCTTATGGGCAATCCTTACCAATGTGGAAGGGGAAGTGTATGTCGCTTCGGCAATCTCTTTGGTGGTCATTTCCTGGATGGCCGCTTTTTTCTCCAGTATATAAGTTACTATCTTTTGTTCGCTGTTTGAGAAATCAAAATTCTCCAGTCGTTCTCTGATAAGCATCTGAATCCTCCGCTCGTGTTTCTTCTGAACCTCAAGACCATCCTATCATATTTGCGAATGTTATTTGATAATCCGGAGCAAAAAAATGGTGAATTTGTAAACGTTGTTACGGAGTATCCGGGATATATTGTTTATGGGTCTCTATCCTTTATAATCGAATTGTAAACAGAGTGTAGTCGTCTTCTGAGTCACACAGCTATATCAATTAGGAGGAGAAGTAATGATAGGTATCATAGCAGCATTTTTAACAACGCTATCGTTCATCCCGCAAGCATGGCAGGTTATCAAAACAAAGGATACATCCGGCATTTCACTAGGCATGTACACCATGTTTGTGGCTGGGGTTTTTCTATGGATGATCCACGGAATCAATATCCGGGATGTCGCCATCATTGCAGCGAACGGCATTACATTTGTGTTGGCATCAATCATCTTGGCTTATAAAATCAAATATAAATAAGAGGAGAGATCATTATGGCATTGGATAAAGACTTTTTGTGGGGCGGCGCATTAGCTGCCCATCAGTTTGAAGGAGGGGTTCTGAACACTTCCAAAGGTTTGAGCGTAGCGGACGTCATGACAGCAGGAGCGCACGGCGTTCCCCGCGTCATCACGGATGGTGTGGTCGAAGGCAATTATTATCCGAACCACGTCGGCATCGACTTCTACGGCCGCTACAAAGAGGATATCGCTTTGTTCGCAGAAATGGGCTTCAAATGCTTCCGCACATCGATCGCTTGGTCGCGCATCTTTCCGAATGGCGATGAAGCAGAGCCGAATGAAGAAGGCCTGCAGTTCTATGATGATGTTTTCGATGAGTTATTGAAATACGGAATCGAACCGGTCATCACGCTTTCCCACTTCGAGATGCCTTATCATTTGGCCAAAGAATACGGCGGCTTCATGAACCGGAAAACTGTGGATTTCTTCGTCAAATTTTCAGAAGTCTGCTTCAAACGCTACAAGGACAAAGTGAAATATTGGATGACCTTCAATGAAATCAACAACCAAATGAACTACAAAAACGATATCTTCGGCTGGACCAACTCGGGCGCGCACTTCGGCGATTATCCCAATCCGGAAGAAGCGATGTATCAATGCGGGCACTATGAATTGGTCGCCAGCGCATTGGCTGTCAAAATCGGCAAAGAGATCAACCCGGATTTCCAAATCGGGAACATGATCGCCATGGTGCCGATCTATCCGTATTCCTGTCGTCCGGCTGACATGGTATTGTCGAACCAGATGATGCACGATCGCTGGTTCTTCTGCGATGTGCAATGCCGCGGCCACTATCCTGCCTATGCTTTGAAGATGTTCGAACGCAAAGGCTTCAACCTGGATATCACCGAAGCAGACCAAAAAGCTTTGGCGGAAGGCACAGTCGACTACATCGGCTTCTCTTACTACATGAGCAATTGCGTCGATTCGACCGTAAATAAGGATGTATCGAAATCTTTGGACGGTTCCAGTGCGCACTCCGTGAAGAATCCGTTCATCAAGGAGTCCGACTGGGGCTGGGCGATCGATCCGGAAGGACTGCGTTATGCCTTGAACCAGTTCTATGAGCGCTATGAAAAACCGTTGTTCATCGTCGAAAACGGCTTCGGTGCGATCGACGTCAAGGAAGAGGATGGCAGCTGCCACGATCCTTACCGCATCGACTACCTGAAGTCGCATATTGAAGAGATGAAAAAAGCCGTCGAAGAGGACGGCGTCGACCTGATGGGCTACACACCATGGGGCTGCATCGATTGCGTATCGTTCACGACCGGCGAAATGAAGAAACGTTACGGTTTCATCTATGTCGACAGAGACAACGAAGGCAACGGCACACTGGAAAGAAGCAAAAAGGATTCCTTCGACTGGTACAAGCAGGTTATTGCTTCCAACGGGGAAGACTTGGCTTAAATTGCATACATGAAAAAGCTCAGCGGGGATCGCGATGATTCCGCTGAGCTTTTTTGTTGTTCAGTAACGTGCTGGTTGTCCGATTCTTCGGTAATATCGGACAACCACTGTAGCCGATGTGTGCTGCTTGTCCGATTCTTTGGTAATATCAGACAACCACTGTCTCTGATGCGTGCTGCTTGTCCGATTCTTTGGTAATATCAGACAACGACTGTCTCCGATGCGTACTGCGTGTTCAAGCAGTCTATTTTTATCTGCGCAATAGCGGTCCGCTTGCTCAAAAAAACCACCGCTCATAGGAGCGGTGGCATAAAGGAGTTGTTCTTTACTTTGGAGGAGTAAAGAAGAGTAAAAAGATTGTTGTGATTGGCCTATCTGTATGATAGTCCTGAATTGTGAAGAGAATATGAAGAAATCTGTATATATTTTGTTTATTTTGAGACAGGAAAGAAAAATATTGCGACCGGTTCGACCATAAATCCCGCGAAATGATATACTATTATTATCAAAATTGCAGGGAGGAAATCAGATGAAAGTAGCATTAATTGCGCATGACCGAAAAAAAGATTTGATGATTCAATTATGTACCGCCTATAAAGCGATTCTGCAAGAACACGAATTGTTTGCGACCGGGACGACCGGAACCCGCATCATGGAAGCGACCGGGCTGAATGTGCACCGCTTCAAGTCAGGCCCACTCGGCGGAGATCAACAGATCGGCGCCATGATTTCGCAAAACGAGATGGATCTGGTCATCTTCCTGAGGGATCCGTTGGCCGCTATGCCGCATGAACCGGATGTAACCGCTTTGATCCGTCTGAGCGATGTTTATGAAATCCCGTTGGCAACCAATATCGGTACAGCCGAAGTGCTGCTCCGCGGACTGGATGCCGGTTTCGTCGATTGGCGCGAATTCTACAATGCAGAAGGCAGCATCGATTTCGGATGAACGAGCAGCAGGCCCGAAAATGTATGTACACGAAAAGCTAAAAAACGCGTTGCTCATTTGGATCATTCCATCTGAACAACGCGTTTTTTGTGCATTAAAATGGCTCTTTCAAGTAGGACAGCGCATAGGAAATATGCAGTTCGGTAGCGATGGCCAAGCCTTTTTCATCGATATCGAATTTCTCGTGGTGATGTCCGTAGGCTGTCTCTTCGCTGCTTTGCGTGCCGATGAAGCAGTAGACACCGCGCGCGACCGCCAAGTAATCCGCAAAATCGTCAGCGCCCATGCTTTTCGGGCTGTCGGTGATGACGTTCTCGATGCCGACGATGTCCGAGGCGACCTTGATGGCATGGTTGGCTGCCTGGATGTCATTGATCAGCGGTGCCGCGGCATCGTAGTTGGAGAACTCGATGGTTGTGCGGTGCGCATCGGAAACATTCCGGGCGATCCTTTCCACAGCCTCCAACACCTGATCGCGGACTTCGTGGCTGAATGTCCGGACGGTGCCTTCGATTTCGGCTTCGTTGGCGATGATGTTGTAGTTTGTGCCAGCGCGCAACACCCCGATGCCAACCACGACTTCATCGGTGGGGCTGACTTCCCGCGCGACGATGGTCTGGAGTTCCGTGACGATGGCGGCTGCGCTGACCAGGGCATCGCGTCCCAAATCCGGACGCGAGACGTGTCCGCTCTTGCCGAAAACTTTGATCTTGAAGATGTCGCAGGACGCGTTGGAAGGGCCCAGTGTCGCGACGATTTTGCCCACTTGTGTGCCGGATTGCAGATGGATGCCGAAGACATGGTCGATGCCGTCGATATAACCACCGCGCACGAATTGGCGCGCTCCAGCACCGATTTCTTCCGCTGGTTGGAAGGCGAACTGGATTGTGCCGGAGAACTCATGCTGATGTCCCTTCAGGATTTTCAGCGCACCTAACAGGGAAGCGGTATGCCCATCGTGGCCACAAGCATGGTTGAAACCGGGATTTACGGAAGCATAGGGTTTACCGGTCTCATCCGGCAGTGGCAGCGCATCGATATCGGCGCGCAGCAGGATGGTCTTGCCTGCTCCTTTTCCGCCAGTCAAGGTGGCCAAGATGCCGGTCTCGCCGACATTTATGTAAGGTACGCCGATTTCTTCGACTTCTTCCTTGATGCGCTGTATCGTTTCGAATTCCTTCAGGCTCGGCTCCGGATGACGGTGGAAATGGCGGCGCAGGGCGATGATGTAGTCATAGATATCGGTAACTTCTTGGTGGATCTGTTGTTGGTTGATTGTCATAGGGGTTCCTCCTTGGATCTGTATAGGAAAGGGGCTGTGGGCAAATGGCCCAAGCCCCTAGTAATGGTTTGATTATCTATATTATTTTGCTTCGTCCCAAACCGGGAACTGCGAGCCTTTTGAAGATTCTTCGATGACTTTGGCCGTTCCTTCGGATTGATAGTAAGCTACAATCGTTTGGAAGACTTCGTTGTCGACATCTTCGGAGAGTGCCGCAATGACGTTGTAATAAGGTTTTGAGTCTTCCGTAACCGGTTCAAGGAAGACGGCATCTTCACTCGGGATGAAGCCGGCATCTTCACTCGGGATGAAGCCGGCATCCACGGCCATGCCGCTGTTGATGACAGAAGCGGTCACGTCCTGCAAAGCGCGGGCAGTCTGATTGGATTCAAGTGTCTGGAACTGCAGGTTCAATCTGTTTTCGATGACATCTTCGGTTGTCGGGACCAAACCGGCCGCAGTATCAAGCTTGATCAGGCCAGCTGTCTGCAGCAGAATCAAAGCGCGTCCTTCGTTGGAGACGTCATTCGGGATGGCGATTGTGTCGCCATCCTTCAGTTCGCTGATGTCCGTGATTTTATCGGAGTAAAGTCCCAAAGGAGCCATTACCGTATAGCCGATGGTCGTCAATTCCGTTCCATGATCTTTGTTGTAGTTATCCATGAAGATCTCTGTCTGGAACGAACTCAGATCGATTTCACCTTCGGCCAAGGCATTGTTAGGGGTCGTGTAGTCGGTGAATTTGACCAGTTCAACTTCGATGTTCTCTTTTTCTTTCAGCTCTTCGATGACGTAATCCCAAGGCTCGTTGACTTCGCCGACGACGCCCAGCGTTACTTTGACGGGCTCGGTCGCGTCCGCAGTGGAAGAATCGCTGGCGGAATCGGAGGCTGCGTTGCCGCAAGCGGCAAGGAAAAGGATGGCTGAAAGGGTCAATGTTGCTAAAAATGTCTTATTTTTCATTAGTAAAGGGCTCCTTTGTATATAAAGATAGCATCAAGAGCGGCGCGAAAAGAAACGCACCGGCTTGATGCTACTCGTAAATTTAGTATGTTATCAGGCTACAGAAGAAAGGGTTTTGCTTAGTCCCAAGCAGGGATATCTGTGTTTGCAGTTGTTTCTGCGATCAAAGCTTTTGTTGCTTCTGTTTGGTATTCCGCTACAACTTTTTTGTAGACTTCATTGTCGACATCCTCTGCACGGGCAGCCACGACGTTTTTGTAGATATCCAAGACTTCCTGGATATTGTCTGTATCCAAGTAAAGGGCATCTTCAGTCGGTACAAGTCCGGCATCGACAGCGAAGTTGGTGTTGATGACTGCAGCGCCTGCATCTTCAAGCGAACGCGGCAATTGAGCGGCATCCAATTCTTCGATGTTCAGATTTTTAGGATTTTCGATGATGTCACCTACAGTTGGGGATGTTCCAGCTGCATTGTCCAAAGTGATCAAGTCGATGGCTTGCAGCAGCAACAAAGCGCGTCCGCCGTTGGTTACGTCATTCGGGATAGCAATCGTGTCGCCGTCCTGTATTTCGCTGTAATCTGCATATTTGCTGGAGTAGATCCCCAGTGGAGACACAAAAGTGAATCCGATTGGCGTCAAGTCTGCGTCGTTGTTCGCGTTGTAGTTTTCCAGGAAAGCTACGTGCTGGAATGCGTTCAAGTCGAGTTCACCGTTATCCAACGCAATGTTCGGTTGGTTGTAGTCAGTGAATTTGACGATTTCAAGATCGATGTTTTCGTCTTCCAGGCGCTCTGCGACGGCTTCCCAAATTTCGACAGCGGATTCGCTGACCAGACCGATTTTGACTGTAGTTGGCTCTGTTGCGCTGCTTGACTCCGCAGCGGATGAATCAGCTGTTGTGCCGCCGTTTCCGCATGCTGCCAGGAATAGTGAAGCTGTAAGAACTAGGCCACCGAATAATTTACTCTTTTTCATATGTATTTCCTCCGATTTGTTTTTTATATTTTTACATCACGTCTGCAAACGTGATTTTTGTAAACAAGTGAATGGGTCTTACTGTTCCCAAGCGGGTACGTCATTGCCTGCTGTGACATCGTCCAGAAGAGCTGCCGTTTCGGATGTTTGGTATTCCGCAACGACTTGTTTGTAGGTTTCATTGTCGACGTCTTCAGCGCGTGCCGCTACGATGTTCTTGTAGACGTCCGCAACGCTTGCGATTTTGTCGGTATCCAAGAAAAGTGCATCTTCTTTAGGGTTCAGACCGGAATCGGTAGCATAGTTGGTGTTGATGATTGCAGCGTCCACATCCGGAAGGGAGCGTGCGACTTGTGCAGCATCCAATTCTTCAAAGCTGATGTTCTTAGGATTGTCGGTGATGTCATTGACTGTAGGGGTCGTTCCTTTGGCTTCGTCCAATTTGATCAGGCCGATTGCTTGCAACAGCAACAGGGCGCGTCCGCCGTTGGTCACATCGTTAGGGATGGAGATTCTGGCACCCTCGGCGATGTCGGCATAGTCGGTCACTTTTTCGGAGTACAGACCAAGTGGAGAAACATAAGTGAAGCCGATCGGAGTCAGATCCGATTCGTTGTTGGCATTGAAGTCTTCAAGATAAGCCACGTGCTGGAACGCGTTCAGGTCGATATCGCCATTTTCCAAGGCCACGTTAGGCTGCACGTAGTCGCTGAACTGGACGATTTCCAATTCGATTCCTTTAGCTTCCAAACGGCTGGCTACATCTTCCCAGACTTCAACTTCGACTTCGCTGACTACGCCGATTTTCACTGCTTCAGCTTCTGAAGCGGCCGTGTCTGCTGCTGAGTCCGTATTCGAGTCGCTGCTTCCGCAAGCTGCTAAAAATAGTGTAAGTGCTGCAACACCTGAGAATAATACGTTTTTCTTTTTCATAATTGATTTCCTCCGATTTTTTTATATTAGTTTTCAATGATAGTTTGTAACTCCAACAAAGTTGGCTAGCTTCACGGGTTAGCCCTTCGGAATTTAGATAAATCGTACCTATTGCGCTCTTCGATGCTCAGTCGGCACGATTTCCTAAAATTCTTTCGGGGCTGAACGAACCCGTTCCGCTTTTCTTTCTTAATGACTAACTTTTTTGACCAAGGCATTGCCGATGGCTTGGCTGATGAATACGATGATCAGAATGATGATGGTTGCGACCAAGGTCACGTCGTTCTGGAATCGGTTGTAGCCGCGGGTGATGGCCAGGTTACCCAAGCCGCCTCCGCCGATGGCTCCAGCCATTGCCGTCAAACCGATCAGGTTGATGATCGTTACGGATGATACGCGGATGATGCCGGGCAAACCTTCCTTCAGATAGACTCGGAAGATGATTTCCCCAGGGCTGGCACCCATTGACTGGGCTGCCTCGATGACGCCGGGATCGACTTCAACCAATGCATTTTGGATCTGACGGGCATAGAAGGGAACCGTCGCTACAACCAGCGGTACGATCGATGCAGTCGTTCCGATCGAAGTGCCGACCACGAACCGCGTGAACGGTACGATCAGCGCCATCAGGATGATGAAGGGCAGTGAACGGAAGATATTGACGAGCTTATCCAGAACGTTGTACAGATGTTTGCTCTCAAGGATACCCCCATCTTGGGTGACAACCAGAATTACGCCTAGGATGACTCCCAGCACACCTGCGATCAGTCCGGCAACGAGCGTCATGTATAAGGTCTCCCATGTGCTCAGGAGCACTTCATCCCAGATTTCAGAGACGTTAGGGAGAAATGTTGTGATGAATGTATTCATTCTTCAGCTCCTCCTTTATTTTTCTTTTCGGCGATGATTTCATCGGTTATGATCTCGACTGTCACGCCATTATCCTGCAGATAGCGGACGGCTTTTGCGATTGCTTCCGGTGTTCCGCTCAGGACGAGGAGCAGGGTGCCGACTGGCGTGTCCTGCAGGATCTCGACGTTTCCGAAGAGGATGTTACCTTGGACATTGAATGTATTGGCCAGTTTTGCGATAAGCGGCTCGCCTGTGGAACCTCCGACGAATGAAAGTTTTGTCAGCACATCATGTTCGTTCAGGTTCAGGATGGTCGGGTGGGTGATGACCGTTTCGATGCCGTGCTCGACATGTGTTGCCGTATCGATGAAGTCCTTCGTCAATTGATTCTGAGGCTTCGTGAAGATGTCAAGGATCGAGCCGTATTCGATCACGCCGCCGTTTTCCATCACAGCCACTTTGTTGCAGATTTCCTTCACGACCTGCATCTCATGGGTGATGATGACGATCGTCAGGTTCAATCTCTTGTTCAGCTCTTTCAATAAGGTCAGTATCGAAGAAGTCGTTTTCGGATCCAACGCGCTGGTCGCTTCGTCACAAAGCAGCACTTCCGGATCATTCGCCAATGCGCGGGCGATGGCCACGCGTTGCTTTTGCCCGCCTGACAATTGGGAAGGGTAAGCTTTGGCTTTTTCGGACAATCCTACTAATGAAAGAAGTTCCGTTACCTTGTCGTGGATCTCCTGTTTGCTTAAGGAAGAATTCTTCAAGGGAAACGCGACGTTGTCGTAAATGGTGCGGGAGCGCATCAGGTTGAAATGCTGGAAAATCATCCCGATTTTTTTGCGGGACTCGCGCAGGTCCTTGTCGTTCAATGCCATCATGTCTTTTCCGCTCACGATGACTTTTCCTTCAGTCGGTCGTTGCAGAAGATTGATGGTCCTTACTAAGGTACTTTTGCCGGCACCGCTGTATCCGACGATGCCGTAGACGTCGCCCTTATCGACTTCCAGCGAAACATGCTGCACGGCATGGATGGCTTTGTTTTTGTCAGTTTTAAAAGTCACTGAGATATCCTGTAGACTGATCATGTATCTTTCCTCCTCTAATAAAAAAAGCATCCATCCTACATCAAAAAAATATGACGTTAAGGACGAATGCGGACGCTTCGTGTTACCACCTTTGTTCGAATCCCCCTCGCGGCAGGATTCCTCCATGAGTGAAAGCTTGCTTCACTCGTGCACGATAAAGGGTGCTCCCTTGAGGGACTTACCGCTTGCGCAGCTCATCCCTCCCGCTCCGAGGCCATCTTCAAAACCGTTCCGTATACCTGTTCTCATCCAACCAGGCTCGCTGTGATACGTTGCAGTTTTTACTTTCCTCTTCCTTGCGTTTACATTTTATCATAAAATCAAAAAACTCTCGCCTCATCTGCTGCATATTCTATGCGCAAGATAAGGACGAGAGGTCAAAGTTCAATCTCGTGTTACCACCTTAGTTCACGAAAGCATCGCTGCATCCGCCTTAGCCAGTGCGCCTGCAAATTGCTGCAAGTCAGACTGTGACACTGTAACGGGCGTTCCCGTCCTGCCTTAAGAAATTACTCCTCGGACAAGCCACTCTGAGACCATCTTCAACCAACACTTCCTTGCTTGCTTTCACCTGACCAAGCTCTCTAATGAAGGAGTGGAATGATTTACTCTTCTCTTCGCTGTGTTTTTGATGTGATTAATATACCCAATCCCGCTTTCTTTGTCAACACATAGGATTAAAAAGAATCGCAAAAATTTCAGATTTTCTCATTTCCGGAAACGGAAACCGCTATCTTGAAATGGGCGATGCTATGGTACGCTTGACTTATGGGCGGAATAGTCGTATTCTGATTGATATTAAAATCATGTGAGAAAAAGGATATATTCCTATAAAAAAGCATGTGCCGAGGGGATTCCGGAGGTGATGCAAACTTGGATGGAGGATGTAATACATGGCTTTGACAACGAATGAACTATTTTCCCGCATCAAACCTTCGCAGATCCGCGAATTTGATGAACTATTCCGCAGCGTGGAAGGCTGCATTCCGATGACGATCGGGGAACCGGATTTTGATATGCCCGAAAACGTCAAGCGAGCCGCCATCAAGGCAATCGAGGATAATGCCTCTCATTATGCCCACACTTCCGGCGAAATCGGTGTCCGCAAAGCCGTCAGCGAATTCCTGGAAAAGCAATATGATCTGCACTACGATCCCGAAACGGAGATCGTGATGACGGTGGGTGCCACTGAAGGGCTGTTCGCTGCGGCTTTCGGCTTGTTGAACCCGGGCGATCAGGTCATCATCCCGTCGCCATTCTTTCCATTATACAGCTATGCGGTGGAACTGAACCGCGGCGAATGCATCCTCGTCGATACTTCCGATACCGGCTTTTTGATGACGCCGGAGCTGCTGCACAAGACGATGGCCGAAAACAAAAATGTCAAAGCGATCTTTTTGAACTACCCAAGCAATCCGACCGGCGCTACCTATACAAAGGAAGAACTGACGGCTTTGGCCGATGCGATCAAGCAGTACGACATTTTTGTGCTGAGCGATGAAATCTACAGCGAAATCACCTACGGGGAAAAGCATACGTCGATCGCGACTTTGCTGCGTGACCGCACGATTTTGTTCCAAGGGGCTTCGAAAGCCTTTGCGATGACAGGCTGGCGTGTGGGTGTGCTCGCAGCGGATGCGAAATGGATGAAGACCCTGTTCTTGGCCCATCAGCAATTGGTGACGACCGGCGTAACGGTTTCCAACCGTGCGGCTGAAGAGGCGTTCCGCAACAGCGCGCCGGATGTCGAAAAGATGCGTTCCGAGTATGAAAAGAGAAGAAATATCCTCGTTCCCGCTTTACAAGAGGCCGGTTTTGAGGTTCCCGCACTGAAAGGGGCCTTCTATGCTTTTGCCAAGATTCCGGCGAAGTTCGGTACGGACGATAAGGCTTTCTGCCGCGAAATCGGCATGAACGCCAAAGTGGGCATGCTGCCGGGATCGATCTTCGGACCCGGCGGAGAGGGCTATGTCCGCATGAGCTACGCGCTGAGCACGGAGATGGTCGCCGAGGCGGCTGAACGCCTGAAGACCTACATCGCCTCCAAATAAAGGTGCAATCCACAGGGATACTTGCTAAAATATAACTGAGTTGAAACCATAAATCGAAAAGAGGGAAATGAAGATGCCATATGTTCACATCGAATTGCTGGAAGGCAGAACCGACGAGCAGAAACAAGGCTTGATGCGCGATGTCGTGGATGCCGTCGTAAAAAACGCTAATGTATCGCCAGAGAGTGTACACGTGATCCTGAATGAGATTTCGAAACAACATTTGACCAAAAACGGTGAATTCATAGGCGAAAAAGCTTAAGGATACCGTAAAATAAGCCAAGGCCGGGATGAAATATCCGGCCTTGGCTTATTTTTTATCATTTTCCATAGAAACCGTGTATTTAATGGGTACGGCCTTGCCGATAACTCAATTCCAACAATCCATTACTGGTTCCCATCGATACAAGGATTAGGGATACCGCGCTCCTCAAAGTAATAAGCACCCCAATTACGCAAGCCTTCTAAAATTGGAATCAAACTTTCTCCCAATACCGTTAAAGAATATTCCGTTTTGGGTGGGACAACAGGATAAACGACTCTTCTGATTAATCCATCAGCCTCAAGTTCTCTTAGTTGCTGTGTCAACATTTTAGGGGTGGCTTTGGGGACTGCCCTCTGCAGCTCACTAAATCTTAAAGTTTCATTCACCAAATGCCACAAGATGATAGTCTTGTATTTTCCGCCGATAAAACTTGTTGCAGCTTCTATCGGGCAACTAAATGTTTGATTGGTCCTCATGTATGCAGATCTCCTTAGTATCTTTTTGGGTAGTATATTACCAAAAAGTGCATTCTTGCTTAATTGATAATCAACGCTATATTTATAATAGCAACTCTGCATGAAATTGCAACAAAACCCTTATTAACATAAATAAAGGAGCTGGAAAAATGAGATATTACGTGGTTGACGCTTTTGCGGAAAAGGTCTTTGAAGGAAATCCTGCCGGTGTCTGTATTATGGAGGAATGGTTACCGGATGACACTATGCAAAACATCGCTAGTGAGAACAACCTTTCCGAAACCGCCTTTGCCGTAAAGGAAAAAAACGGCTATCATCTGCGTTGGTTCACGCCAGGTGGGGAAATAGATCTGTGTGGCCATGCTACTTTAGCGACAGCCTATGTCCTAATGAGATTTGTAGATACAGACCGAACTTCTATCCGCTTCAACACGTTGAGTGGGGAGCTGACCGTTAACAAAAAAGACGATTTGTATGAACTGGATTTTCCGATCATCATTCCTGAAAAATACCCTGTGACAGAGCAGATGATAGATGCTCTGGGTGTTGAACCGGTGGAAGTGTATAAAGGGCGTGACTTAATTTTTCTTTTAAAATCGGAAGATGCGGTTCGGAATATCGCACCGGATTTTGAAAAATTAAAAAAACTTCCTGGTTTAGCTGTATTTGTAACTGCAAAAGGAAAAACCTATGATTATGTGGCTAGAGCATTCTTCCCGAAATTAAATATCAATGAAGACCCTGTTACCGGCGCGATGCAGTGCAGTCTAGTTCCGTTTTGGACAGAAAGATTGGGAAAAAGGGAAATGGTTGCTCGTCAGCTGTCGCAACGAGGGGGAACGCTATACTGCAAAAATAATGGTGACCGTGTAAAAATTAGTGGCCACGCAGCTTTGTATTCTATCGGGGATATTTTTATTGATGGATAAATACAAATGAAAAGGAGTTTTGGTACTATGAAAGTTGAACAGAAAATCAATCAATTGGGTATTACATTACCAGAAAAATCTACTCCCAGTGCAATGTATATTCCTGTAAAACAATTAGGAAATGCTTTGTTTGTATCAGGGCATATTCCGATTGTTAACGGGGAACTTGTTTATACAGGGAAAGTCGGCAGTGAAAGAACATTAGAAGAAGCACAGGATGCAGCAAAAATTTGCACGATTAATATATTGGCAGCAGTCAAGGATTACCTGGGTGATTTGGACCGTGTTTTAAATGTCGTTAAACTACAAGGATTTGTAAACAGTGAAGTTGGATTTTTAGAACAACATATTGTTATTAATGCTGCATCCCAGCTGTTATTCGATGTGTTCGGAGAGGCCGGAAGACATGCACGTACAGCACTCGGTACAGCGCACCTTCCACTGGATGCCACCGTTGAAATTGAAGCGATTTTTGAGATTGAGGAAGTGTAAGGACTTGTGAACCTAAGCGTCATAGTGGTTCCTGAATCAGGGCTGAGCAAACCCGTTCCGCGTTTATTGCCCGATGTCTACAGAAACCAAATATCGCCGATGATCAGACGGATCCAATTCATGAGTGAGCCCCCTTTCTCAGAACAGGCAAGCTTGCGACCGGATATAATGACTACAAAAACAGCTATTTTTCGTAAAAGGTACTTTTGACATAAAGAAGCAGAAAGATGGCCAAGAGGACAACGATATTCAAAGCCAACCCCAAACTTGGCGGAAGGACTTGGATAAGCAAGGCCAGCACGATCAGATTCAAGGCATCGATACCAAGGAAGGTCCAATGTTGCGCGGATTCCATGCAGTTGCTGGAAACAAACAACAAGCCGCTGCATATGCCGATTGTGAGCCACCAGGATTCTGACACTTCCGGATACCGGACCATTCCGATCAGGCAAGCACAGCCCAATATATACGCGCACAGATTACAACTTTTTGGATTCATGGACTTTACCCGCCTCCCTTGAAGAAATCGTCATTTTGGGAATTGTCAGGACAGTCTTCCCATAGTTGCTTTCATTTTAATACAGATGGTTCGTCCTGCAACAAAATATTCCTATACGCTTAAAAACCATCGCGCAAATAAATGTATGCGAAAAGACGACCTCAT
Organism: uncultured Trichococcus sp.; assembly: GCF_963675415.1. Classification (NCBI taxonomy): domain Bacteria; kingdom Bacillati; phylum Bacillota; class Bacilli; order Lactobacillales; family Carnobacteriaceae; genus Trichococcus; species uncultured Trichococcus sp. The sequence goes on along the minus strand of NZ_OY776220.1, from coordinate 942,829 downwards.
CTAGAGGCCGCCTCTTTCAAAAGATTGTATTCATTTTCGAGATTGGCTTTGAAGGCCTGGTCGTCCGCCGCTTCAATCAAGCGGAAGGCCTGGTCGATCAGCAGCTGGCCTTCGGGATTGCCCGTCTTCGCTAAGGCAAGGCCTTTTCTGAGGTAGCAGACAGACAAATGACGGTAGGAGCCCGCTTCCTTTGCAGCCGGGATAAGTTCATCAATACAGGCGATCGTCTCTTCATAGCGTCTGTTCTTCAAAAGCAATAAGCACAGGTTGTAGCGCAAGGAGACGGCGATTTTGGTTGCCGAAGGATGACCGGCATATTTTTGTATCTGAGCGAATGCGGTCCCGGAAATCAGGATGGCTTCGTCGATGGGGAACAGAAACAGCATCGCGTTGATCATCCTCAATTCCACCAAATACCAGCCGTCAAGCTTCTCGAGCCTTGCCCAAACCGGCAGCGCTTCTTTGCGGGCTCCCAGAATATCTCCGGTCTTGGCCAGAATGATCAACGCATCCGTCAGATGGACGATGTCCGAGATGATGTAATCGGTATGGACCCCCAAATAGTTCAGAGCTTTCTCCCGGATTTCCTTCAATAAAGAGACATCGTTGAAGGACAAGTTCATGAAAGCCGTCACCAACTGTTCCTTTTCGGAATGATTGTATTCGTTCATGATGTAATGGAACTCTTCATCGGACATGTCCAGCCTGCTCAAAAGATGACGATAGTTTCCTAACGTCGGTTCAATCAGATCCCGTTCCATCTTGGAATAGGTCGATTGGTGGATTTTGTTTTCTGCCATGTATTGTTGGGAATAGCGTTTATTTTTTCTTATCCTTAGGAGGGTCTTGCCGAACCCCGCAGAATGATTGTCCATATCATGCACCTGCTTCACGCGTGATTAAAATGGGGCTGTCTCGATGAGACAGCCCCATTTTTGGTTGGATGGTATTGTTGACTGGTCTGAGGCTCGAATTCACGGCGGAATTCCCCGCCAAAATAGATTTGGCGGGGAATCTCGCGTTGCCCGCGGATGATTTTCCCCGCCAAGGTGGTTTCGGCGGGTTTTCTGATTGCGATTTGAACTGTTTTTCCCCGTCAAACTGGTTTTGACGGGTTATTTTAGCCTGAATTCAGTTCCAGACAGCCCCATGCATACCTTTTTTAGGATTATTTATTCAAGTAAGTCCGGATTGCGTGCGCCACGCCGCTTTCAGCGTTCGATTTGGTGACGAAATCAGCAGCTTCCTTGACTTTGTCGACGGCATTGCCCATCGCAACACCGACGCCTGCGTATTCGATCATGCTCAGGTCGTTCTCGTTGTCGCCGATGGCCATGATATTTTCGGCATCAATATTCAACAATGCAGCCAATTCGACCAAAGCACTGGCTTTACCGGCATCTTTGTTCAGCACTTCCAGGAAATGCGGTTCGCTGCGGACAATCACATAGTCCTCGTGGAACTGCGCTGGAATCGCTGGAATCAATCTTTCCAACAGCTCGGGTTGATCGATGAACATGATTTTCGTGAACAATTTATCTTCCGGCAATTCAGCCAGCGAACGATAGCGGATCGGCATCGTCGTGATGAAAGACTCGCGTGTCGTGAAGATGCTGATATCTTTGTTTGCGGTATAGATGGCTTCGCTGTCGATTCCGTGCGTGTGCACATTGAATTTATCGGCCAATTCGTTGATTCTGACGAAGTCGCTGTAATCCAACGTATGCGACACGAGTACTTCATTTGTAGCGGTGGACAGAACCAAAGAGCCGTTATAGGTGATGACGTAATCTTCATCCTGATCCAATTCCAATTCTTTGATGTAACGCTTGACGCCCGGGAACGGTCTGCCGGTGCAGAGTACGATTTTGACGCCTTGTTCACGTGCTTCCGTGATGGCTGCTTTTACTTCCGGGGTGATCTTGAACTCCGGGTCTACCAATGTGCCGTCGATATCGATGGCGATTAATTTGATGCTCATAGTGTGCCTCCTGTTTGTTGGGGTGGTAAAATTTCATCATTCTCGAAAAAAGTTGAAAACTCCTGCGATAAGGACTCGAACAAGTTGATGCCCGCTTCCTCGTCGCCGTGGGTAATTTCGCGCGGGAAGTAGAAACGCTCATCCCCGCGGACTTTGCCCGTCAAAGCCGATACGATCGAACTTGCTTGCGAAAGCTCCAGAAAACTGCCGTTTTTCTGGACAAGCTCAATCTGGGTCCGGGTGGTGGCCTGGTGCGGCCGGTACAGGTCATACGGCAGGTCATAACTGTTGTTTACCGCAGTATAGTAGTCCCGGTTGAAGCCCATGCGTTCGATGAGTGTGCTCATCCGTTCCAGTGTAGCATCATCGCGTCCTTTTGTGTAGCGGACCGATTTGAAAGGATGACGATTGACGAAGCGATAGGCCAAGTCGTTCAGAATCGGATCCTTTTCGTCAAGCCAATGGTTAAAGTAGGTTGTCAGGACGCCATCATCCAAACGCAAGTAATCTTTCAGCGTCCAAGTCTGTTTGAAGAACGGCGTCAGGAATGTGGCGGTATGGCGGAATTCGGCTTGTTCATCCAAATAGACATCCTTCGCCCGTTTCAACAGATGGCTGAGAACGACCTCCATGCCGCGGGAAACCGGATGGAAGTAGATCTGCATGTACATCTGATAGCGGCTGACGATATAGTCCTCCACCGCATGCATGCCGGAAATGTCAAAGGCGATCCCGTTCGCGTAAGGCCTGATCACACGCAGGATCCTGGTCAGGTCGAAATTGCCGTAAGTGACGCCGGAATAATAGGCGTCGCGCAGCAGGTAGTCCATCCGGTCCGCATCGATCTGACTGGAGATCAGTTGGACGACCTGCGGATTGTCGTAGGTCTTGGCGATGACGGCGGCAACTTGATTCGGGAAATCAGGACCGACCCGCTGCAGAATCCGATTGATTTCGGTGTCAGGGGAGGTGATGATCTCGATTGTGATGGCCTCGTGATCCGTATCGAATATCTTTTCGAAAGTATGCGAGAACGGACCATGGCCGATGTCGTGCAACAAAGCGGCGCAAAGCGTCACGAGCCGCTCCCGGTCGTCCCAAAGGCCGTCCCCGGGCTCTTTGCTGGGGTAATTCCGGACAAATTTATCGCAGATCCTACGGGCGATTTCGTAGACTCCCAAAGAATGATTGAAGCGGGAGTGTTCGGCGCCGTGGAAAGTATAGGAAGAAGTCCCTAATTGCTTGATGCGGCGCAAACGTTGGAATTCGGGTGCATTGATCAGGTCCATGATGATCCGGTATTGGATATGGATGTAATCATGGACAGGGTCGCGAAATACTTTCTCTTTCGGCAATAATTCCGCGGTATAGTGTGTACTCAAATCGCATCGCCTCTTTCTGTCAGTCCGCTTGTGGCTGCTGTTCCCGGTTGACTTGTTCATTGCGTTTCTTCATTTTCGCATAAGCTGTTGCATATTCCGCCATCAAACGCTCATTATATTCTCCGGGCAGGAGCGTATTGCCGTTGTTTGTGAAAACGGACAGGATCCGTTGTTTTACATCGGCTACGGTCAACGGTTTGCCCAGCAATTCCGCCAAGTTCGCCATGGAAGCGGGATCGACAGCCGGAAAATGCCAGCGGGTCTCTTCGCCTTGCAGGCCCTCCTCGTAGAAGCGGCGGATCATTTCTCCGCGCTGCTGCTGATTGCCGGTCACGCTCATGTAGATCATGATGGCGACGCCGTTTTTGAAACGGCGCTGCGCAATGCCGGCGAATTTCTTGCCGTTGATGCTCAGGTCGAAGTCGCCCGGACAATAGGAGTCGCTGATTTCGAAGGCCTCAATCACCTGTTCGGAATCGGAAAAAGTCTGTTCAACCAGTTCTTTCATGACGACATAACCGTCATGGATGCTGAGTTTGGCATTTTCGGTTTCAGGAAGCACCAAGGAGAAGTTCAAGATCCCCTCATCGGCTACAACAGCCAATCCGCCGGCGTTGCGGACGACGATATCAGTCGGGACGCTCCGCAAGTAACGCAGGCCGTCCTCCAGATGGGGCAGGCGCGTGTCCATCATGCCCAGTATGACCAGTTTTTCCATGGGCCAAAAATGCAAGGCTGCCGGAGCTTCAGCGTTCCCGACCAATCTGATCAGAGCATCGCCCATCGCGAAGTGCGAGAGGGGATCGCTGCCGAATGCTCCATTTGAAGTATCGTAGATATGGTAAATGTTGTTTTTTAAATGGTTTTTCATATTCGTTTCCTATCTTTGTGGCTGTTTCTGCTCCCATTATAGCAAAGTTCAGGAAAGATTTGAGAGCGAATTGCAGAGAAAAGGCAGGATTTCTTCGCATTTTGGAAAATCAGCCCGCAAATGATTGACCAGCGCTTATTTTTACCGATATACTGTATTTGAAAAACACGTGTGGCCGCGAGGCTTCCGCACGATGGTCAATGGGGTGGAAAAGCTTGTCTTTAAAAGAAGGAATGCCCGTCGAGTTCCAATTGGAAACGCTGGTGAAGCAAGAAGGGGAGCAGGAAAGCTTCCTATATGAAGGAATGGGCCAAATCGTGGAAATGGGCAGCTGGCTTTACCTGCGCTATATCGAAGCTGAAACGGCTGTCCCGGTCACGTTCAAACTGTCCCGTGAAGGGAAAATGACGATCATCCGCAGAATGGAACAGACGAGCCGTATGACCTTCGATGCAGAAGGAAAAGGCATGGCTATGGTCCCGACGCCGGCCGGATTGATGGAAATCGAAACGATTACCCATGAAATGTTGCTGGAGTTCAAGGAAAAGCCGTTTGCCGGAAAAGTGACTTTGCATTATGAACTCCAATTGAATGAACAAAAATTGGGAGATTATCGAATTGAATTGCAATTTACCACCTGAGTATTGTATGATTAAGAGTAAACTTTTGAAAGGACGTGACACCATTGAAATTGAAGCAATTAGATGGTACTAGCAAAAACGAATTGTCAATGATAGAAGTTGCACACGCAATTTTCGAAGAAAACGGTGACGTACTGGACTTTAACCAATTATTGGTTCAGATACAGGACTATCTTGAAATGTCGGAAGAAGAATTGGAAAGCAAGATGACACGTTTCTACACGGACTTGAACATTGATGGCAGCTTTATTTCTTTAGGAGAAAATCGTTGGGGATTACGTTCGTGGTATCCGATTGATTCAATCGATGAAGAGATTCTTTCCAGTATCGATGAGGACGAAGTGAAAGTCCGCCGCAAGAAACGCAAGAAGCTGAATGCATTCGCCACATCGGAAGATGATGACGATGTGATCGACTACAATGATGACGATCCGGAAGACATCGATGTCGCTGACGAAGATGAAGAGATCGATGTGGATGAGGATGAAGTCGATGATGTCGACGCTGTGGACATCACGGATGACGATGATGACATCACAAGCGGCATCGAAGAAGACTTGACCTTGATCATCGAAGATGAAGATCTTGATGAGGAAGAAGATTTCGAAGAGGAAGAAGAGTTTGTTGCGGAAGAAAAGGACGACGAGGAATAATCATTCCCCGGTATCCAATTCTTTCTTGACACCTTATGTAATTGGGGGTATCATCTTCATTGGGCTCCCAAAAAGCATTTCTTTTTGGAAAGCATACGTTGAATTTTTAAAGCTCCCTGTTCTTTAAAGAACAGGGAGCTTTATTTTGTTTATTGCAGCGTTGGAGAATCCTTCGGACATCATTTTTCACATTTAAAAACAGGGGGAAGAAAAAAATGACTAAGTATATTTTTGTAACAGGCGGGGTAGTATCTTCAATTGGTAAAGGTATCGTTGCAGCGTCACTGGGACGTTTGCTGAAAAACCGTGGATTGAAGATCACGATCCAAAAATTCGACCCTTACATCAATGTGGATCCAGGAACGATGAGTCCTTACCAACACGGAGAAGTGTTCGTCACTGATGACGGCACCGAAACCGATTTGGACTTAGGCCACTATGAGCGTTTCATAGACATCAACTTGAATCAATATTCAAATGTGACGACCGGAAAGGTTTATTCCGAAGTCATCCGTAAGGAACGCAAAGGGGACTATTTAGGGGCTACTGTCCAAGTCATCCCGCATATCACGAATGAAATCAAGGAAAAAATTATGCGTGCCGGCGAAACGACAGATTCGGATATCGTCATCACTGAAGTAGGCGGAACCGTTGGGGATATCGAATCCTTGCCTTTCCTGGAAGCTTTGCGTCAAATGCGTATGGAAGTCGGTGCTGAAAATGTGCTGTATATCCACACGACCTTGATTCCTTATTTGCGCGCAGCCGGCGAATTGAAGACAAAGCCGACGCAACACAGCGTTAAAGAATTGCGCAGTCTGGGTATCCAACCGAACATCCTGGTTGTGCGTACAGAAATGCCGTTGCCGCAACATATCAAAAACAAATTGGCGTCCTTCTGCGATGTGAAACCTGAAGCGGTCATCGAATCCCGTGACGTGGAAACTTTGTACCAAATCCCGTTGTTGTTGCAGGAACAGAACATGGACCAGATCGTCTGCGATTATCTGGGCCTGTCCGATCTGCCGCAAGCTGACATGACCGATTGGAAAGCCTTGGTCGAAAAAGTCCAAAGCCTTGAAAAAACGACTAAAATCGCGCTTGTCGGAAAATATGTGGAACTGCAGGATGCTTACTTGTCTGTAGCGGAAGCATTGAAGCATGCCGGTTATGCACACAATACGGAAATTGATATCCAATGGATCAACGCGGAAGAAGTGACTACTGCGAACGCACAAGAGCACTTGGCTACTGCAGACGGCATCTTGGTCCCTGGTGGTTTCGGAGACCGCGGCATTGAAGGTAAGATTGCCGCCATCCAATACGCACGCGAGAACAATGTGCCGTTCTTCGGTATCTGTCTGGGTATGCAATTGGCATGTGTGGAGTTTGCGCGTAATGTTGTCGGCTTGGAAGACGCGGATTCAGCGGAAACAAACCCTAATTGCAAAAACAACATCATCGACCTGATGCCTGACCAAGAGAACATCGATGAAATGGGCGGAACGCTGCGTTTAGGCCTGTATCCTTGCGAATTGAAGGAAGGCACGTTGGCTAAGGAACTTTACCACAATGCGGATATGGTCCAAGAACGTCATCGCCATCGTTATGAGTTCAACAATGCCTACCGTGAAGCCTTGGCTGAAAAAGGCATGGTCTTCTCAGGCGTATCCCCTGATCAACGCTTGGTGGAAATTGTTGAATTGAAGAACCATCCGTTCTATATTGCTGCCCAGTTCCACCCGGAATTCATCTCCCGTCCGAACAGACCGCAACCGATCTTTGACGGCTTCATCGCAGCAGCCTTGAAAAAAAGCCTGTAAATCAGAGTTTTTTTCAATAAAAATGAGTTATTTTGCGCTTTCATTTTGACTGTTTTTCCTAATAAGGTAGTAAAAGATTGCATTTTCTGATAAAATGAAATTGTTGTAAAGTGTTCACATTCCAAGATGTGAATTTTCTGCAAACAAAAGAGACCAATGGATTCCAAGGAGGCAACAAGAATGAGTCGTTTAGTAAGTATGACAGATATGTTAAACAAAGCGTTAGAAGGAAAGTATGCCGTAGGACAATTCAACATCAACAACCTTGAGTGGACACAAGCTGTATTGCAAGCTGCACAAGAAGAAAAATCTCCAGTTATTTTGGGTGTTTCTGAAGGCGCAGCAAAATACATGGGCGGACACTTAGTTGTTGCAGCTATGACTAATGCTTTATTAGAAACTATGGATATCACTGTTCCTGTAGCATTGCATCTTGACCACGGTACAAGCTTTGAAAGCTGCAAATCCGCTATCGATGCTGGTTACTCATCTGTAATGATCGACAAATCACATTACCCTATCGATGAAAACATTGCACAAACTAAATTAGTAGTTGAGTACGCACACTCTAAAGGCGCTTCTGTAGAAGCTGAAATCGGAACTGTCGGCGGTACTGAAGACGGAATCACTGGCGGAATCCAATACGCTGATCCAGCTGAATGCCTACGTTTGACTACTGAAACAGCTATCGATGCATTGGCTGCTGCTTTAGGTTCTGTACACGGACCTTACTCTGGCGAACCTGTACTTGGTTTCGACGAAATGAAAGAAATTTCTGAATTGACTCACAAACCATTAGTATTACACGGCGGTTCAGGAATTCCAGAACACCAAATCAAAAAAGCTATCGAGTTCGGACATTCAAAAATCAACGTAAACACTGAATGCCAACAAGTCTTTACAGCTGCTGTAAGAGAAAAATTAGCTACAGACGCTAACGTTTACGATCCTCGTAAAGTTATCGGACCTGGTAAAGAAGCTATCGTTGCAGTCGTTAAAGAAAGAATGCAAGTTTTCGGTTCAAGCAACAAAGCTTAATTTAATCAAACGATCTTCGAGGAGGTCTGGGACCTATGTTCCGGATCTCCTCTTTTTATTCTTATTTTTCCTCCGCACTTGCATCGGCGCCTCATTTTCCATATATTTCTGAGTTTGTGTTAACATAAGACAAGACCATAAGGTAAGGGCAGTTGTCTTCAGTGCAGAGTGGGCTTGTACCGTTTTTTTGCACGCTGTTCGGCCGTATCAAATTGAGAAATATAGCGGAAAGTAGACGTTTGCATAAAAAAACTAGTAATGGACCCTGTATTTTTGTTAGAATTGTAGATGATCAACCAACAATCGGATGAAACTAAAAATAATGATATTTCGGTATCGTTGCACCATTTTCCCTGTATAGGCAATCCGTGTGAACGATTCCATTTATTTCCGGGCGATTTGTCGTTCGGCAACTACACATGAAGTGAGGCTTTCTTATGAAAAAATTAGTTATAGAGGGGAATAAACCGTTGAACGGTGAAATCACCATCAGCGGAGCGAAAAACAGTACGGTTGCGCTGATTCCGGCTGCCATTTTGGCGGACTCCCCAGTCATCTTGGAAGGCATCCCCAACATTCAGGATGTGCACTCCCTCATTGATATCCTCGAGGACTTCAACGTCGAAGTGTCATTCGAAGAGGATGAGGGCATCATCACGATCGATCCGACCAACATGATTTCCATTCCGATGCCTACCGGGAAAATCAAAAGCTTGCGTGCTTCGTATTATTTCATGGGAGCTATCCTTTCGAAATTCGGTGAGGGTGTCATCGGTATGCCCGGAGGCTGTTTCTTGGGGCCAAGGCCGATTGATCAGCACATCAAAGGTTTCGAAGCGTTGGGTGCGACGGTGCGCAATGAGATGGGTGCCATCTATCTGACTACACCGGAAGAGGGTCTGAAAGGCGATCGCATCTATCTTGACGTGGTTTCGATCGGAGCGACGATCAACATCATCTTGGCAGCGGTCAAAGCTAAAGGCAAAACAATCATTGAAAATGTGGCCAAAGAGCCGGAAATCATTGACGTCTGCATCTTGTTGAACAACATGGGAGCGAAAATACGCGGAGCCGGTACAGACATCATCCGGATCGAAGGCGTCGAAAGCCTGCATGGCTGCAGACACACCGTTATACCTGATCGCATCGAAGCAGGGACCTATCTGGCCGCTGCGGCCGCAATGGGTGAGCGAGTGTTGGTGAAAAATGTGATCGTCGAGCATATCGAAAGCCTGATCGCAAAAATGGAAGAAATGGGCGTAGAGATGGAAATCGGTGAGGACAGCATTCTGGTCAAAAAATCCGACAACCTGAAGATGGTCCATATCAAGACATTGCCTTATCCCGGTTTTGCGACAGATCTGCAGCAACCACTGACTCCGCTCTTGTTGAAAGCGAGCGGTGATGGGACCATCATCGATACGATCTATCCGAAACGCGTCAACCATATCCCGGAACTCCGCAGGATGGGTGCGAAGGCCAAGGTGGAAAGTGACATGATTTTCATGCAAGGACCCAACAAATTGACAGGTGCGGAAGTTACGGCCAGCGATTTGCGTGCGGGTGCCTGTTTGGTCATCGCCGGTTTGATGGCGGAGGGCACAACCACAATTTCCGGTATCGAAAATATCCTGCGCGGGTATGATCATATCGTCGAAAAACTGACTGCTTTGGGCGCAGACATCAAAATGATCGAAGACGAAGAATAAACTTCTTCGCGTAACAGACAATAAGGAGCACCTTCAAAGCAGTAACCGCCTTTGGAGGTGCTTTGAATATCTTATACGTTGCATTTGCCGAAAAAAAGCATCATAAGAATGATAAGAGAGGAAGGTGGAGCTGTTTGGAAGATATGCTTACCTTGCAAGAGTTGGAAAGCAAGACTCTGAAAGAAATATACACCTATGCCAGAGACCTGAAGATCCCGTACTACAGCCAAATGAACAAAAAAGAGTTGTCCTTGGCGGTCATTCGTGCCCAAGAGGAGAAACAGGGATTCTTCATGACCGAGGGCATTTTGGATATCGTCTCCCAGGAAGGGTTCGGTTTTTTAAGGCCGATCAACTACTCGCCGAGCCAGGAAGACATTTACATATCGACTTCACAAATCAGACGCTTCGATCTGCGCAATGGGGACAAAGTGGCCGGAAAAGCCAGACCTCCGAAAGCATCCGAACGTTATTACGGCCTGATGCAAGTCGGCACGGTGAACGGAAAACGGCCGGATCAAGCCAAAGAACGCTCGCATTTCCCGGGGTTGACACCGATTTACCCGAACCATCAGATGAAGTTGGAAACCACGCGGACAAACGTAACCGCGCGCATGATCGATTTGTTCTCGCCCATCGGCTTCGGTCAACGCGGCATGATCGTTGCGCCTCCTAAAGCAGGGAAAACGACCCTGCTGAAAGAGATAGCGAACGGAATCACCACCAATCATCCCGATGTCGAACTGATCATGCTGCTCATCGATGAGCGTCCCGAAGAAGTGACGGATATCGAGCGCAGTGTCAAGGGAGATGTCGTCTCCTCGACTTTCGATCAGCAACCGGCAAACCATGTCCGGGTGACAGAACTTGTCCTGGAAAGAGCCATGCGCCTTGTCGAAGACAAACGTGACGTGGTCATTCTGATGGACAGCCTGACGCGTTTGGCCCGTGCCTACAACTTGGTCATACCGCCAAGCGGCCGTACTTTAAGCGGAGGGATCGATCCGGCAGCCTTTTATCGCCCGAAACGCTTCTTCGGTGCAGCCCGGAATATTGAGGATGGCGGCAGTCTGACGATCATCGCAACCGCGCTTGTCGATACCGGCAGCCGGATGGATGAAGTCATCTATGAAGAATTCAAGGGAACCGGGAACATGGAACTTGTGCTTTCCCGTGAGTTGGCTGAACGCCGCATCTTCCCTGCCATCGACATCAAAAAATCGGGAACCCGCAGAGAAGACCTGTTGCAGGATGCGAAAACGCTCGAGAATCTCTACAAAGTCCGCCGCGGCATGCGCGGGGATACTTTGGAATACACCGAGAGTTTCCTGAAGCAAATGAACACGACCGAAAACAATGAAGCTTTGCTGAACCGGATTTCATTGATGAAATAGAAGCATGCCTGACGGCGTGTGAGCAAATCATGAGCATTTTTTAGAGCTTGCCGGTATAGTGGAACTATCAAAACGCAAAACTGGAGGTTTTTAAATGTTCTTCAATAAAGGAACGTACGAAGAAAATACGCAAGAATTCATAGAGATCACGGCTGAAGAGTTTGAAAGGAAACTGGCTGCAGGTGAAACAGCAATCGTCTACCTCGGGAAAGCCGTTTGCCCGTATTGCCGGAAATTTGTCCCTAAATTGGACAATGTCCGCAAGGAAAAGAATCTGACGATCCACTATCTGGACAGTCTGAACACACCGACAGACCCAGCGATCCAAAGTCTCCGCGACAAAATGGGCGTCCGGACCGTGCCTGCGCTGGTAACGATCGATGGCCCGGGGCAATTCACGAACCTGAATATCGACAGCAGTTTTTCAGAAGAGCAGCTTACGGCGGCTCTGGATAAGTAATAAAAAGATGCGTTTTTCTCGGCACTGGCTGCAGGAGAAAAGCGCATTATTTAAATTTACCATTGCAATCCAGCTGTTTGCGTGGTATCATTTTAACGTTAAAAAGGATTACCCTGCGGTAGGCCTTTTATTACAAAATGACAACTCTGGCTTAGTAAATAATCCAGGGCAAAAAGGAGCGAAAGAGACATGAAACAAGAAATCCATCCAAATTACCAACCAGTTGTGTTCATGGATACAACTACAGGATTCAAATTTTTATCAGGTTCAACAAAAGGTTCAAGCGAAAAGGTTGAATGGGAAGATGGCAACACTTACCCAATGATCCGTGTAGAAATTTCTTCAGATTCACACCCATTCTATACTGGACGTCAAAAATTCACGCAAGCCGATGGCCGTGTGGACCGCTTCAACAAAAAATACGGTTTCAAAAACAAAGAAGAACAAGAGTAATCTTCTTGAGGAGGGCTTTCCCGCTTTTGGGAGGGCTCTTTTTTTGTATCGTTTTTTCTGGGCGGGTGCATCAGCTCCGGGGAGGGCCTGCTCCCCGGAGGAAATCGGTAATTTGATGGAGCCAGCTCCGATGAGCACCACCTCATCGGAGCTGAAGGCTAGAAATGTAGGCCGAACTCCGGCGAAGCCTGCGTTCACCGGAGATGCAAGGATCACCGGGGTCAAGTGGTTCCTCTCCCGGTGAACCAGCTGTCGTCAGGGCTTGAATTTTGCGGGTGGTCGATGGGTTTGCTATGATAGCTTTAACAAAGGATGAGAGGAGAAGCGAAGATGGCATATGAACCTAAAACCCAGCCCACGGAAGTGTCCGTGGAGGAGTTCATCGAGGAGATCCAACAGCCGCATAAGAAAGAGGATGCTTATGCGCTGTTGTCGTTGTTTTCAGAAGTGACCGGAGAGGAAGCCAAAATGTGGGGGCCGAGCATCATCGGCTTCGGGAAATACCATTACCGGTACGCGAGCGGCCATGAAGGCGATGCCCCGCTGGCTGCTTTTTCGCCGCGCAAGACGGCGTTGACGTTTTACTTTATGCTGCCTGATGAAAAACGGGAGGAGCTGCTTGCGAAGCTCGGCAAACATAGAACCGGAAAGGGCTGCGTATACGTCAATAAACTTTCCGATATCGATACCGCTGTGCTGAAGGAGATGATCCGGGAAGACATCGCTCATGCGACCCGACTTTACGGGGGCGGGACCGCCGACAAAACGCTGCCGGCTGCGGATTCCCTCACGAAGCGGTTGGGATTCGACAAATTCCAAAAGCGTGCCGTTCTGGGGAAAGAGCGCGCCATCGCTGACGATTTTGCGGATCTGGAAGACTATGATACGGGTTTGGGTTCCGGTAAATACGACCTGATTTTTTCCTATGTGCTGACGCTGGAGGAACTCAATGAACGCGTCTGGGATACGATCAAAGCGGAGCGCCTGAATCCGGAAGGCTATCTTTACATCGCTTATCCGAAAATCGGGAACAAGACGTATGACACATCCGTGCACCGCGATGCCATCTTTCCGAGTCTGGGAGTGGACGACGGCAACGGCTATGTTGGCGACAGCACCTTGAAATTTGCGCGGATGGTCAAGCTGGATGATACGTTCACGCTCGTCGGGATGAAAAATGATGTCAAAGGAAAAGGCAAGCCCACGAAAGCGAGCAGCAGCAATGTGGCTGATTATGAGAAATTCATCCCGGATGTGAAACAGTATCTGGAAGAAGGGCATCCGGATGCTGCGAAGCTGTATGCGGAACTGACGCCGGGCTATCAGCGGGATTGGGCGCGCTACATCTACAGTGCCAAACAAGCCGCTACACAGGAAAAACGCAGAGCAGAGATGCTGGATATTCTCAGCAAAGGCCACAAGACGAAGAACCTTTACCAGCAATGGCTGAAGGAACAAAGATAATAACGCAAAAGCAGGGGGTTGCCGCGTTGCGGCAACCCCCTGCTTTTTGCTGTAGTTATAAGGTTCCTGTCTCCTCCGGTGAACGGAGGCTTCGCCGGAGTTCCGACCGATTTCGCGGAACCTCCTCCGGCGAGCGATCCTTCATCGGAAGTAACGGTATTTTCGCGGCACCAGCTCCGGCGAACGATCCCTCATCGGAGCTGGTGCCGATTCTGCAGCCCATTCTCCGTCGGGCGGAACGACTGCGCATTCGCTAATCCACCAGTTCTTTTTCCAGTGTTCCGGCCAATTCCTGGATAGCAGGGACAGGATCGGCAAGGAAGTTCGCCAGCACCGTGTGGACGGTATCCGGCAGCTCGTTCCGGAAGTAGAGTATCTGCGTTTCCAGCGCTTCACAGGCGATGCTTCGGAGCGCCTCATCAGGATGGTCGGAAAAATACGCGATCCATTGGAGATACCACTGTTTGTCCGGGTCATCCTCGAAGTGTACAAACAGCTCAGGCAATTCCTCGGCGTCGGCCAACAAAAAGGCGTGCGCACCTTCCGTGTGCGTGAGCCGGATCTCTTCAGGAACCGCAATGGGCGCGGGAACCAAGATGCGCAGAAATTCAGCGAAGTCAGCGGCGACAGTCTGCCAATTGTCCGTTTCGATATCGATATGGCGGATGCTGGGCTCTCCGGATGGGGACAATTTTGAATAGTCGAAGGCAAGGAGTTGGCTGCCGTTGATGCTGAAAAGCACGAAATAATCCGGCAGCCCCGCTGAACGGGCAATTTCTTGATGGGCGTACAGGCTGTTCTGGGGATCGTCGTGAAGTCCCAAAATCTCGTGGACCGCTGCATAATCAATGCCGTCCGAAGTCGGCTCTTTGGTCGGGATGCGGGAGCACAACAGATAGCCGCCGTTCTGTTCCGCCAGCAGGTCAAGATAGGCCCGAGGCAGATCGGCTGCGGTGATATCTTTGTATAACGGAACGGGTTTGAAGAGGATGGGCAGATTTTTAAAAGTGTGTTGCGGGATGAAATACATACGGACACCTCATCTGATTTTCTTTCCTCCATGATATCACAGATGCCAACACTTTTCGGCGAAGAGGGAGTTAGTCTATTTTTTTACAAAACTGCGGGAGTCTTCTATAATGGTAAGTGTAGACGGAAAATTGTCTAGGTCAGCCGTTAAGTCGGCAAGAGAGAAAAGGAGCTGTGAGCAAAATGGATTGGTTAATAGGAATCATTGTAGTGGCAGCGATCATCGGGGCAGCATGGATCTCGTTGTATAACAGTCTTGTGAAAAATAAATTGTGGGTAACCGAGGCTTGGAGCCAGATCGATGTCCAATTGAAACGCAGGAACGATCTGATCCCGAACATCGTTGAGACAGTCAAAGGCTATGCGAAGCATGAGCAGGAAACTTTGACGAAAGTCATCAATCTGCGCAATATGATTTCCGATATGGGTACTGAGGATCCGGCCAAGAAAATGGAGCTGTCCAATCAATTGTCCAGTCAATTGCGGACCGTTTTTGCTTTGGCGGAAGCGTATCCGGATCTGAAGGCGAACCAGAATTTCCTGGCCTTGCAGGAAGAACTGTCCGCAACGGAAAACAAGATCGCTTATGCGCGCCAACTGTACAATTCCAGCGTTACGCAATACAACATCAAACTGGGCACATTCCCGAGCAATATTGTGGCAAGTGTCCATGGTTTCCGTCCGGAAGTCGTTTTGGCAACTCCGGAAGAAGAAAAAAATGTACCGAAAGTATCGTTCTGAGTAAATATGATTTAGATGGAAAGTTGGTGAGTACCTTTGCTCCATCAACAAATTGAGCAGAATAAACGTCGCACCGTATTGATTGTATTCTTATTCTTTCTCCTGTTTGCGGCATTGGGGGCGGCCATCGGCTATCTGAATTGGGATAATGCCTTGTCCGGGCTTGCGTTGGCTTTGATCATCGGAGTGGCCTACGTCGCCATCATGGTGGCGCAATCCACCCAAGTGGTCATGAGCCTGAACAACGCCAAGGAAATAACCGATAAGGCGCAATTCCCGATGCTCTGGAATATCGTCGAGGAAATGACGATCGTCACGCGGTTGCCTTTCCCAAGGATCTTCATCATCGAGGATGAAAGCCCGAACGCATTTGCGGCCGGAAATTCACCGGAAAAGGCATCCGTCGCCGTGACGACAGGCTTATTGAAGAAATTGAACCGGGAAGAATTGACCGGGGTGTTGGCTCATGAGTTTGCGCATATCCGCAACTATGATATCCGCTTAGCCACTGTCGCTTTGGCGATTGCGGGATTGATCGCATTTTTGGCCCAATTCAGCACCCGGATGATGTTCTGGGGTGGCGGCGGCCGGCGACGCAAAAGCAATAACAGCGGTGGAGCGGGCATTATCTTGCTGATCCTTTCCTTGCTGATCCTGGTTCTGTCGCCTTTTGTGGCCACAATCATCCGTCTGGCGCTGTCCCGCAACCGTGAATATTTGGCGGATGCGAGTGCGGTTGAGTTTACGCGCAATCCGGAAGGGCTGAAATCTGCTTTAATCAAAATAGCGACAAGCGAACCGATGGAGGCGGCGAATGCTGCCAGCGCCTCGCTCTATATTGTGAATCCTTTCAAACGGGTGAAGAATAGCGACGCGGAAAGTGATGGTCTGTTTTCGACACACCCTTCAACGGCAAACCGAATCAAACGATTAGAAGCTATGTAAATAGCTTCTTTTTTTCGGACGTTTTATTCAAATTGCATAAATAAAGTTCGGTTTTTGAGGTGAAAACCCTTTCAGTTTGTTGCTGTGAAAAAAAATAGGAGAAAAAGGCAAATTATCTTTGTAAAAGATACGGATTTGTAATAATATTAACATGGTACTGATACCTTAATCGGTTTTGCAAGTAGTAGAATGATAATAAGGGATATTTTGGAAAGGGGGGGATCATTCATGAGCGAAGATATGTTATATGTTCACTATGAAACAGTCAGCAATTATGTTTTGAGCAAAGGGATAGCGGTGAAGGATTACACCAAATTAGCCCGGAAGCTTCCGGAAAACTTATTGTTGGTGGATGGAAGAAAAAGCATCGGAACATATGATAATCATACTGGTTTTCAGGTGATCAAAGGCCAAGAAAACGTAAAAGCGTTCTTCCAAAAAGGGACGGACAATCAAACCGCCATGGGAAAATGGATTGATTTTGTGAATGTGGACATGTTGCATCTCCTCACCCCGATCGAAATATCCGAAATCCTGTATATCGCGCATGCGCATACGCACTTGCATTCACCGTTCTATTATAAATTACAAAACAACTACATCTACCTCACGTTGCCGAATGGCTTCATAAAAATGTACTATCGCTACCTGGAGCAATTCCATGAGCTGTTCGCCGAAGCCATCACTGTCAAGCTGAAGGAAAAAGTGAATGAGAAGAAACGCTTTTACCAGAAAGACAAAGAAATTGCGCCATTCCCGATTGAACGCGTGAAGGAATTCATTCCGATCTTCAAAGAAGGAGCCGTGATTTCCTTCAGGCAGATGAGCATCGAAGAAAATAGATACTGCATCCCATTGTTCATAGCGGAAGACCGTTACGCCAGCATCGGCGGCCGTTTCAACGAAAAGGATTCGGTGGGCACCATCTGTTATGACATGGAACGCAATGAGTGGAAAATAGACATAGACTTCGAATGAGAGCCTAAGCCGGAACTTAGGCTTTTTCTGTGCCCGTTGAGCCGAAATCAGCTAGTTTGTCCCCGGCAACAGGGAGGCAAAGCCACTTTTCACAAAAATCATTTTAGCTAAAAAATAAATGTGGTACAATGTTTCTTGAGTTAAAGCAGTTATCAAAAAATTCGGAGGATTTCTCGATGAAAATTTATTTGATTTATGGCGGAAAGAGCGCTGAGCACGATATCTCGATCCTGACAGCACATTCGATCATAAAAGCGATCTATTTCAACTATTATGAAGTTGTGCCCGTCTATATCACTAAGGCAGGCGCATGGATTCAAGGGCAATCCCTTTCTGAACCAGTGGCATTCTCTGAGAACCTTTACTTGGAGCCGGGTTCCGAGAAGCGCTTTGCCGATTCACAGGATGGGAAATCCTACGGCGAACTTATTTCACCTGCAGACATCCAATCTGAAGATGCTGTCATTTTCCCGGTATTGCATGGACCAAACGGCGAAGACGGTACGGTGCAAGGGCTGTTTGAAGTCCTGAATATGCCGTATGTCGGCTGCGGTGTCCTTGCCAGCGCCAGCGGGATGGACAAAATCGTCAGCAAGCATCTTTTCCAACAGGCGGGGTTGCCGCAAGTGCCTTATGTTGCAGTCACCCGTAATGACTGGAAAAATGACCGCGAGAAGATCTTCATCCAATGCGAAGGCAGCCTGATTTACCCGATGTACGTAAAGCCAGCCAATATGGGCTCAAGCGTCGGCATTTCCAAAGCGACGAATCTCGAAGAATTGACTGCTGCGATTGAGACGGCTTTCCGCTATGACCGTCGCGTGGTAGTTGAACAAGGCATCGAAGCCCGTGAAATCGAAATCGCGGTATTGGGAAATGACGATGTTCATACCTCCGTACCCGGTGAAATCGTTAAAACCAAAGATTTCTATGACTACGAAGAAAAGTACGGCAACGAAGAAGTGTTGCTGCAGATTCCGGCTGAATTACCGGAAGAAATCACCGCCAAGTTGCAGAATTATGCAACAATCGCTTTCCGAGCGCTTGACGGCAGCGGGTTGAGCCGATGCGATTTCTTTGTGACCAAAAACAATGAAATCTACATCAACGAAGTCAACACTTTGCCTGGCTTCACTTCCCGCAGCATGTATCCGTTGCTTTGGGAAGAAACGGGATTGAAATACAGCGACTTGGTGGAAGAGCTGATCCAGTTGGCCCTGAAACGCCATGAAGAAAAAATATCTTATCAATTTGTAGAATGATGAATGAAAGGCCGTGATTTTCCTGATCGCCAGCAGCACCGAAAGCATGGAATGCTTGCTGCGAACCCGGGAAAGGACGGCCTTTTTTTAGAGCAGCCGAAAGAACTGCCGAAAAAACCGGAAATGAGGAACCGAATATGAAACCATTACGCATCATCGATGTTGTGAAAGCTGTTGGAGCGATCGACTACACATCGGCCAACCGCTTCGCTGAAATAAAGTCCGTTGTCTTCGACTCCCGTAAAGCAACGCCCGACAGCTTGTTTGTGCCATTGCAGGGGGAAACGGATGGCCATGATTATGTCCAATCGGCAATCAAAAACGGAGCGGCAGCAACTTTATGGAGCCGTGCCGCGGGAGAAGCACCTGAAGAGATTGCCGTCATTCTGGTGGATGACACGCTGGAAGCTTTGCAAAAACTGGCGGAAGCCTATCTGAATATGATCCAACCAAAAGTGGTCGCGATCACCGGCAGCAACGGGAAAACGACCACGAAGGACATGACGGCTGCCGTCCTGTCCGCGCGTTTCCGTGTCCATAAAACGGAAGGCAATTACAATAATGAAATCGGCATGCCGATGACCATTCTGGAGATGCCGGAAGATACGGAAGTGCTGGTGCTGGAAATGGGCATGAGCAACTTCGGCGAAATCAGCTTGTTGAGCCGATTGGCAAAACCGGATGTCGCCATCATCACCTTGATCGGGGACAGCCATCTGGAATTCCTCGGGAGTCGCCGAGGCATCGCCAAAGCCAAGTTGGAAATTTTGGAGGGGCTTAAGCCGGAAGGGACGTTCATCTATCCTGGCGATGAGCCATTGATTACGGAAGAGCTGCCTCAAGGAAGCAACTCCCGTCAGCTGACTTTCGGTACGGATGAAAAAGACGCGGTCTATGCCTATGACATCGTTCCTGGCAAAACCAGAACAACTTTCCATGTGAATCTGGATCCGAGCATCAATCTGGAAATCCCGGTGTTGGGCGTGTACAATGTCCGGAATGCCTTGGCTGCTTTAGCGGCTGCACAGGTGCTGGGCATGACGATCGCTGAAGTGAAGGAAGCATTGGCGACCTTCCAGCTGACCGCCAACCGCACGCAGTGGCTTGAAGGGGTAAATGGCTCGCAGCTGCTTAACGATGCCTACAATGCCAGCCCGACTTCGATGACGGCCGTACTGCGCTCATTCGCGAACCTCCCGCGCGAGGGCAAAAAAATTGCGGTGCTCGGGGATATCCGTGAACTGGGTGAACGTTCCGCGGAAATGCACGCTGCCTTGGCGACTGAAATTTCCCCTGAGGAGTTCGATCAGGTCTATCTTTACGGTACGGAAATGCGCGCTCTTTATGAAAACTTAAGGACTTCCTTTCCGGAAGGGAAACTTTATCATTATGTTGGAGAGAAAGCGCCATTGATCGACAAGCTGAAGGCCGAGCTCCAAAAAGCCGACCAAGTGCTGATCAAGTCCAGTTTCGGCACCGATTTATTGGCGGTTGTGGCAGCTTTGCGTGTATAATAGGAAGCGTAAAGGATTTGCGTTGTTTCTGTTGTCGCAAAAGGAAAAGAATTCCGTTTTCACTCAATTTTGGTCACATGCGTCAATTGTCGGTAAATTGTAGGGCTACTTGTCATTTTCATTGGAAATATCCTTACATCAAGGTTTTTTTGTAAGAAATTTCATTATTTTAAGAGAAAATGATTTGTAAAACTCTTCGGAACGTGTTATTATTGCTGATGGTAAGAATAGAGAAATAAGAGGGTTTTTTCTGCGAAGTGCAGAATGTTTGATTTATCAAGCTTTCTATTCAAGGGATTAAGTAAAAAAGGTTTATCTTTTATTTATAAGATTATGAACCGCATGAGATATGTGGGTAAAAGAAAAGACTCTCTAAATTTTAGTTTCTCAAAATTAGGAGGAAACATGAAATTTTCAGAATTAGGGTTAAACGCGGAGTTATTGAAGTCGATTGAGCAAATGGGATTTGAGGAAGCAACACCAATCCAAGAACAAACCATTCCTTTAGCATTGCAAGGGTTGGACGTTATTGGGCAAGCACAAACCGGTACTGGTAAAACAGCTGCATTCGGATTGCCTATGCTGCAAAAAATCGATAACAACAACAAAGTTATTCAAGGTATCGTTATTGCACCTACACGTGAGTTGGCTATCCAAACACAAGAAGAATTGTACCGTTTGAGCCGCGACAAAAAAGTATCCGTGCAAGTTGTCTACGGTGGAGCTGACATCAATCGTCAAATCCGTGCTTTGAAAAACAAACCGCAAATTATTGTCGGAACACCAGGTCGTCTTTTGGACCACATCAAACGCAAAACAATCCGTCTGGATCACATCGAAACATTAGTTCTGGATGAAGCAGATGAAATGCTGAACATGGGCTTCTTGGAAGACATCGAAGCAATCTTGAGCGAAACGCCGGCTGAACGTCAAACATTGTTGTTCTCAGCTACAATGCCTGATTCGATCAAAAAAATCGGTGTTAAATTCATGCGCGCTCCAGAGCATGTCAAAATCAAAGCATCACACACTGCAGCTAACTTAATCGATCAGTATTTCGTTAAATGTAAAGACTTTGAAAAATTCGATACAATGACTCGTTTGTTCGATGTGCAAAATCCTGAATTGGCTATCGTATTCGGCCGTACAAAACGTCGTGTAGACGAATTGTCAAAAGGTTTGGAATTACGCGGTTACCGTGCAGAAGGAATCCACGGCGACTTGACGCAACAAAAACGTATGAGCGTATTGAACGCATTCAAGACAGGCGATTTGGACATCTTGGTAGCGACTGACGTTGCTGCTCGTGGATTGGATATTTCAGGTGTTACACACGTATACAACTACGATATCCCTCAGGATCCAGAAAGCTATGTTCACCGTATCGGCCGTACTGGTCGTGCCGGTAAAGAAGGTATGTCAGTGACTTTCGTTACACCAAACGAAATGGATTACTTGCGTACAATCGAAAACTTAACCAAAAAAGCGATCACTCCATTACAACCACCGAGTGATGAAGAAGCTTTCCGTGGCCAAGTGAAAACAGCTATGGATGAAGTGGAAACATTGGTTAAAGAAACAGAAACAGACAAATACAAACGTGCAGCTGTTCGCTTGCTTGAAGAACACACTGCTGAAGATTTGGTGGCAGCATTCTTGAAGAGTCTTTCTAAAGATGCTACTGATGTTCCTGTCAAAATCACTCCAGAACGTCCATTGCCTTCAAGAAAAGGTAAAGGCGGCGGTGGTTACAAAGGTAAAGGTGGCGGCTACAAAGGTAACCGTAGTTCATCAGACAGACGTGGCGGCGGAGAACGCAGCGGCAACAAAAATCGCTCAAGCGACAGCAAACCACGCTCCGGCGGCAAACGCTATGATGAAAAACGTGGCGGCGGCAGTGCCGGCGCACCTAAGAAAAGCAGCCATAGCTTCACTATCCGCAACAGCAACGACTAATCTGTAATCAAAAACCTCTTCTCCAATTGGCCTGAGCCAGGGGAAGAGGTTTTTCTTATTAGCTTGAAATATCTAAGATATTTGACTTTAAAAGTGCATCACCTTTGGTGTGATACTGATTCCCAATTGTGTCGTGCAGCTAAATCTGTTGGCTAGCTTCACGGGTAAGCCCTTCGGAAATTAGATAAATCTGACCCATTGCGCTCTTCGATGCTCATTTGCATGGGAGTCTTAGGGATTCATCCCTTAGAGTCCCAGTATAAGGTGACCGTAGGGAACGTTGCAGGGGCAGATTTCCTAAATTTCTTTCAGGGCTGATCGTACCCGTTCAGCTTTTCTATGCTGGAAATTTTTTGTTTTTTTGGTAAAATGAGAACAATGCATGCAGAAGAGGCGGTGATTGGAATGATTTATGGAATAGGATTGGACGTAACTGAGCTGGACCGCATCACGAAAGCCTATGATCGCCGATCGGGTTTTGCGGAACGGGTTTTGACTGAAGCAGAGCTGAAATTGTTCCTGGCTTTGAGCGGATCACGCCAAATGGAATTTCTGGCAGGACGCTATGCCGCAAAAGAAGCTTTCTCGAAGGCTTATGGCACAGGCATCGGTAAGCTGTCTTTCCAAGATATCGAAATTTTGCCCGGAGAGAACCGGAAGCCCGAAATAACCAAATCCCCGTTTGAAGGGGCAGGATTCGTTTCCATCACCCATTCGGGGAACATCATTGCCGCGCAAGTGGTACTAGAAAAGTAAAGGGGTCTTTTACATGGTAGTAGGAAAGCACCGTCCGACGATAGAAACTGTCGATTTGGAAGCTATTTCGTGGAACATCCAACAAATCAGGAAGGATCTGTCGCCCGGAAAGAAATTTTTTGCGGTCGTCAAAGCTGACGCCTATGGACTGGGAGCTGTCCCGGTCGCGAAAAAGGCGAAGGAAGCTGGCGTGGACGGTTTCTGTGTCGCGCTGTTGGATGAGGCAATGGAGTTGCGGGAGAATGGGCTGTCCGATGATTTCATCATGGTTGTGGGTCCAACGGAGGCAGAAGACGCTGCGCTCATAGCTGACAACGGAATCAGCGTTGCTGTCACGGCAACGGAATGGTTGGAGGCGGCCTTGCCGCATCTGCAGGAACGCAAAACGGATCTGCCGGTCCGCGTGCATTTGGCGATCGACACCGGCATGGGCCGCATCGGTCTGCGCACGGTCGAGGAGGTCAAAGACTTCGAAGCGCGCCTTGCTGAACTGGATGGCTTCACTTTTGAAGGGATCTTTACGCATTTCGCAACGGCCGATGGTGAAGATCCGACCTTGGTGGAGCAGCAGCTGACTTTGTTTGAAGACATCTTGGATGCTTTGGCCCAACGACCGCCGATTGTGCATCTGGCCAATTCCGCGATTTCACTTTGGCATGAAGCGTTCCGGACGGATGCGGTCCGCGTCGGGATCGCTATGTACGGCTACAACCCTTCCGACACCGTGTTGGAGCTTCCTTATGAACTGAAGCCGTCCGTACAGTTGGATACCCAGATCAGCTATGTCAAACAGATGCATGAAGGCGACACGATCGCATACGGCGCCCGCTACCGCGCTTTCGAGGGAGAATGGATCGCTACGCTTCCGATCGGCTATGCCGATGGGTGGAGACGGGATCTTCGCCATCAGACCGTCATCGTCGATGGCCAACGCTGTCCGATCCGGGGAGTCATCTGTATGGATCAATGCATGATCAGCCTGCCGAAAGAATATCCGGTCGGGACCAAAGTGACGCTCCTGGGGGAAAACGGCGGACTCGTAAACAATCCATCCGAAATGGCGGTAACGATCGATACGATCGGCTATGAAATTTTGACGGGAATCAACGCCCGCGTTCCGCGCATCTACAAATAGAAAAAGGAAAATCGGGAAAGCTGTCGGTTGCCTGTTAAGGGCAGACAGCTTTTTTGCTGCGTGAAAGACGGAGCGAAGTCACCGGAAAGCGCCACCTCCGGCAAAAAGCTGGTCCGCCGGAGGAGGGCAATCAAACGGGATCCCACCTCCGTCCGGAAGCGCTTCACCGGAGAAGAACAGACATACGGCATCCGCATCTCTGGCGTTATCTTCTTTAGGTAATGAAAATCAGATGAAAATGCGCCGCTAGTCGTTTTCAAAAGCGAACATGTATGGTAAACTGTTTTAGCTCTCGGATGAGTGCGTGGTTCGTCTACCATCCCACGAAAAAAAACTAGGAGGTTTTCAGGTTGAGTACAAGAAAAATGGTTATCAATACAATTATCGCGGCGCTTTATGTTGCGTTGACAGGGATTTTTGCTTTTATGTCGTTCGGTGCGGTCCAATTCCGCGTTTCAGAAATGCTGAATCATTTGGTGGGCTATCACAAAAATTATAAATATGGTGTTTTGGCGGGGGTTTTTATCGCCAATCTGATTTTTTCAACGTTAGGGGCTTGGGACTTGGTGTTCGGATTTGGCCAGACATTGATCTCTTTCCTTATTCTGGAAAAATTGTTCAAACCCAACGATTCCGAAATGAAGCGCATGATGTTGACCGCGCTCGTCTTCACCTTGACGATGGTTCTTGTCGCGATCGAGCTCTATATCGTTCTTGATCTGCCTTTCTGGTTCAGTTTTGCAACAGCGGCATTCGGTGAAGCTGTCGTGCTGGTTGTGTCAGCGCCGCTCATGAAATACATGAACAAGATCATCGGTTTTGCCGAGAAAATGGCTTGATCCATTAAAATTTCATATGAAAAAATGGAGAACGGGGGCTTTTGCTGGATGGACAGCAGGGACTCTCGTTTTTTTACTAGGATA
Organism: uncultured Trichococcus sp.; assembly: GCF_963675415.1. Classification (NCBI taxonomy): domain Bacteria; kingdom Bacillati; phylum Bacillota; class Bacilli; order Lactobacillales; family Carnobacteriaceae; genus Trichococcus; species uncultured Trichococcus sp. The sequence continues at coordinate 917,721 of NZ_OY776220.1, read as the reverse complement.
TTTCTCATCATTCTCTTATAATAGAGAGGTAATCCAAAAAGAGGGAGGAAATAATATATGGAAATGTACGCAATTACAGTCGGTCCTATCCAAGAAAACTGTTATTTTTTGATCGGAGACCATGAAAATGACACAATCATCTTTGATCCAGGTGAGCAAGCGGAGGACATCATCGCAGCCATCGAAGAGAATGAGTTGCATCCGATAGCGATCGTGTTGACCCATGCGCACTACGATCATATCGGAGCCCTCGAAACGATCCGGGAAAAATACGACGTTCCCGTCTACCAAAATCCTATCGAACGGGAATGGCTGTTGGATCCGCAACTGAATGGATCAGCAGGCAATCCGAACGTTCCGGATGTCCGACTGGCGAAGGAAGCGGACGTCTTCTTCGAGGAGATGGGGCCTTACGAAATCGGCGAGTTCCGTTTTGAGATGCAACATATTCCCGGGCATTCGCCAGGAAGCACCGTCTTCATTTTCCGCGAAAACGGGTTTGCGATCGTTGGGGATGTCATCTTCAAAGGCAGCGTAGGCCGCAGCGATTTGCCGGGTGGCAGCCATGAAACCTTGATCGCAGGAATCCAGAAATACATCGTACCTCTTCCGGGAGAAACGGTTCTGTTCCCTGGACACGGCGATCCAACGACAGTAAGGGAAGAAATTTATTCAAACCCCTATTTGAATGGCGCTACCCGCTGATCCGGGTACGCGCAAAAAAGTCGGACAAGCACAAGGCTTGGTCCGACTTTTTGTATCAGGTCTTAGATCGAGCGGGCGGCTGGAGCCGGAACGGAATTCCCGCTGAAGGCTTCCTCGCCGGGAATTCCGCTCCGGACACTCAAAGTCACAGGTTGGACTTCAGAAATCGACTTGCAGGTCTTCGATTTCCGTCACACGGAAGTCTTTGCGTTCCAGTGCCTTGACGATGGAGTCCAGCACCTGTTTGGGAGTGCCTGCGGGTAACGTGACCAATACCCTGCGCAAAGCGTCTTCCCGGTTGATGTCCAAGGAAATGCAGCTGGCGATGGAGGAGTAGCGGTTGATGATTTTGGTGATGTGGTACAGATCGCCTTTTTGGCCGGGCGCGATGACGGTCAGCACATAGCTTCCGACATCGATGCTCCATGATTGGGCCAGCATGTTCAGCAAGGCATTGTGGGTCAGGATGCCGTAAAAGGTCATATCCTTATTCAAAACGGAAATGTAGGGCAATTCTTTGATGGTAAAAAACACCTTAAAGAATGAACTGTCTATCGAAATGAATTTTGTGGCATTCTTCAGCAGGTGCGTGACAGGCAGGTTCATGTCCCCGCCGTTGGCTTTATGCCGATAGATATGCATTTTGTAGATGTTTCCCCGGAAGATGGTTTCTGTTTCGTCCAAGATCGGAACGCAACGGAAGCCGGATTCTTCGAGGATATCCAGTGCATCCCGAAGCGTGGCTGACTCCTTGACGATGGTCAACTCTCGTTTGGGGATGGCAAGTGAGCGGATAAGCATATAGTATAGGTCCTCCTAAAAACACGGTTGTCTTAATGTGATAATAACATTAAAATGAAAAAAAGCAACGGTTATAAACGCATAGTTGGAAATTCTTAAACATTTGATAAATCAAGCAGTAAAGCCCTTCCAAGAGGGTGTCAGGAATTGTTGAACATTAGATTGAAATGAGAACACTTGTCGGTGCCGCGAGGCTGAAGGAAGCGGAGCGGGAAAGCTCCATCAGACCGTAAATGAAAAATCTCTTGATTTTTCGAGTGGAGTTCACTATATTAAGTAGTATATAATTGAACAGAATCTATATTTTTTTATGCAACGGCACAGACCCTTGTTTCAGGGCATGGCCCAGTTGCGAGAGTCACCATTAAAAAGGAGAAAAAAATCATATGAACCCAGACCCCGAAGGCCAGTCGTTATTATCAAAAATAGCATTGATCCTAACCCTGACTTTACTGAATGCTTATTTTGCCTCAGCCGAATTAGCATTTGTTTCCATCAACCGCTCCAAAATCGAGAAGCTTGCCAAAGACGGCGATAAGAAATCGCAGAAGGTTTTGCGTCTCTTGGAGAATCCGGATGATTTCTTGGCCACTATCCAAGTTGCCATCACTTTTGCCGGATTCTTCAGCAGTGCATCGGCTTCATCCAATTTCGTCGGCTATATCGAACCGTTATTGGGAAGCGTCGCAGGGGGCAAAACGATAGCGATGATCATCATCACTGTTGTCCTTTCCTACATCACGCTCGTGTTTGGTGAACTTTACCCGAAACAGATTGCCTTGCAGATGCCTGAAAGCATTGCGCGCCATACTGCAGGTACGATCGTTGTCGTCAAGACCCTCTTCAAGCCGTTCGTTTGGCTTTTGTCTTTTTCGACAGGTATCCTGAAAAAGCTGACGCCGATCGAATTCACGAATGTGGAAGAGAAGCTCACCCGTGATGAAATGAAGGCCATCCTTGCGCAGAGCCGAGGGGAAGGGGTAATTGATCCGTCCGAATTCACGATGATGCAGGGTGTGCTCTCGTTGGACACGAAGCTTGCGCGTGAATTGATGGTGCCGCGTACCGACACCTTGATGATGGATTTGGATGATGATCTGGAGTACAACATTGCGCTGGTTCTGAACAGCCAATATTCCCGGATTCCGGTCTATGAGGAAGACAAGGACAACGTCATCGGCGTTCTGCATATGAAAAACGTGTTGAAGGCATCAAAGGAAGTCGGTTTCGAGCGGATCTCTTTCCGTGAATTGGTTAATACACCTTTGTTCGTCCCTTCCACCATTTATATCGATGATCTCTTGGTCGAGTTCCGCAAGACCCACACGCATATGGCCATCATCAAGGATGAATACGGTGGCGTGGAAGGGATCATCACCCTCGAGGACCTTTTGGAGGAAATCGTTGGGGACATTGAAGATGAATATGATGAAATTTACCGCCTGTCGAAAAAAATCGATGACAATCATTATGTCGTGAATGGGCGCATGCCGCTGGACAAGTTCAATCAATTGTTCAAGACGGCGATCGCTTCCGAAGAAGTGGACACGATCGCCGGCTACATGATCGAGGAGCTCGGCTACTTCCCGAAAGATGATGAGCATGCGACGATTCAGACTGGAGAGTACCTGCTGACGACTACGCAGGTCGAGAGCGGCCGGATCAGGGGCATCCGTGTCACAAGGGAACCCGCCCAAGAACTGGTTATTGAAGACGAATAAGCGCAAGGCTGGGATCCGTTCCCAGCCTTGTTGCCATTAACAAAAGAGTACGTGATAAGGAGAAAAAAGTATGGCATTGAACGAAATGATGGACAGACCCGTTGTAAAGAAAGAACTGGTCGCTTTTATGCGCGACAGACTGAAACGTTTCCCTGGGGAATTGGGGGAACTGGAAAAGACAGCGAATGAAAAAGGCGTACCTATCATCCCGCACGAAACAGCCGTTTTCCTGAACATGCTGTTGGGTCAAATCAAACCAAAAGAGATATTGGAAATCGGAGCGGCCATCGGCTTCTCAGGTAGCTTGATGGCGCAGCACGTCGGAGCGGAAGGCCATGTCACGACCATCGATCGTTTTGAAGTCATGATCAACCACGCAAAAGCGAATTTTGAGAAACTGGGCATCACGGACAAGGTGACGCTTTTGGAAGGCGATGCGGCGGAAGTCCTGCCTACCTTGGAAGGCCCGTATGATTTCATCTTCATGGACAGCGCAAAATCCAAGTATTATGAATTTTTGCCCCACTGCATCCGGCTTCTGAAGAAAGACGGCATGCTGGTCATCGATGATGTTTTCCAAGGCGGAACCATCCTCGATGATGAAGCGGACGTCCCCAAACGAGTCCGCAAGATCCACCGCCGCCTGAACAAACTGATGGACACCGTGCTGGACCATCCGGCGTTGGAAACTTCCCTCGTACCGCTTGGCGATGGGCTGTTGCTGATCGTGAAGAAAGAAGACTTTGATTTCGGCTACATCCTGGATGAAATCGAAGCGGAAAAACAGAATCGCGCATAGGAATGAAGGGCTGCCTCGATGGTGGCCCTTTTTGATGTGTGTGGCGCCGGGTTGCCGGAGGAGAGCCAGTGAAACGAGTCCCAACTCCGGCAAGCGGTCGCCCGCCGGAGCAGACAATTTAACAATCGGCCGCAACTCCGAGGGAGCGGTCTTTATCGGAGAACGCAGGCGAAATGTAGTCAGACTCCGGCGAAGCCTGCGTTCACCGGAGGAGAACATTGCGGTGCTACCCAACTCAGGCCGCCCGGAGCATTGCGGGGCTGTTGAAAACGGAGCGTGTCTGTTTGCATTTCTTCCGCGATGGTATTATGATAAGGGTCTAATTGTGGACCTATTATAAAAAAATTAAGATAAAATAGGTTGCTTTTTAAAGAAAACATGGTAAAGTGATAAAAAGTAAGTTGCAATCATTTGTAACGCAAACGTAACTTAATTGTAACAAAAAGAGAAGGTGGTCTGACAGTGAAAAAGAAACCCATCATCATTGGCGCTGCAGCGTTCTTGCTGATCGCAGCCGGATATTTTGGTGCAGGTAGTTATTATGAAGATAAATTCTTGCCGAATACGATGCTGGATGGCATTGACATATCGAATGATACCGTAGCCCAAGCAAAAAAAGAGACAACCGCAGCAATCGCACAAGCGCAGATCGAAATCGTCGAAAATGGAGAAACGATCCTTGCTTTCACACCCGCTGACCTGGGCGTTTCCATCGATAACACCGAGAAATTGGAAACGATGAAGGCGGAACAAAACGGCTGGGATTGGCCTATCTTGCTGTTCCAGGAAAAACAGGAAGAAACCGATTTGAGCGGCGTATCTGTTGACGAAACGGCTTTCGGGAACATCTTGGCGACAATGCAGTTGGAGAACGAGAGCCGCACGGTACCCGTGAACGCCACGGTCGTCAAAGGAACGGAAGGCTATGAGATTGCGCCTGAAACCGCAGGGAACAAGGTCGATCTGGAATTGTTGAAGGCAAGCATGCTGGAAGCGATCATTGCCGGAGAAACCGAAATCGATCTCGCACAGGCTTATCAACAACCGACATTAACCGCGGACGATCCAATTTTGACGGAAACGCTGCAGAAATTGGATGATTTGACAGATACGGTTATCCAATACACGATTTCTGGACAGACTGAGACGGTGCCGCAAACAGCCATCGTCGAATGGTTGGGCATAGACGAGAACGGCGAAGTGTCGGTCAATCGCGATGGCGTTGCAGCCTATCTGCAGGGACTCAGCGATACATACAGCACTTACTCCCGTACGCGGGATTTCCTGGCTACGGACGGCGAAACGGTCCAAGTCCCACCTGGTACGTACGGATGGACGCTGGCTGTCGCAGCCGAAACGGACAACCTGATCGAATATGTTTTGGCAGGTGAGGACGTGACGGTAACGCCGAACTACAACGGCACCGGCTACCATGCGGACGGCGCGGACATCGGCACTACCTATGTCGAAGTGGATCTTTCAAGCCAACACATGTGGTATTACCAAGATGGCGTTGTTGCGCTCGAGACGGATATCGTTTCCGGGCATCCGCTGTCACCGACTCCGACTGGGGTCTTCTACATCTGGAACAAAGAAGAGGATGCCGTTTTGAAAGGCTACAATCCTAGAACCGAAAAGGATTACGAGTCGCCTGTCGAATACTGGATGCCAGTCGATTGGACAGGCATCGGTATCCACGATTCATCCTGGCAGCCTGCTTACGGCGGCGAATATTGGCTTACGGCCGGATCGAATGGGTGTGTCAATACGCCGCCTGGGGTCATGGCTGAATTGTATGGGATGATCGGTATCGGGGTTCCGGTCGTCATCCACAACTGATGAGTCAATGAACGAATGCCCTAACGTCTAATAGGAGGATGAGCCATCAGTCAGGAAAACGATTGATGCCTCGTCCTTTTTTGTACAGTCGTCCGGAATTTGCCGGACGGTAATTCAGGAACGCTTTGCACATAATCGGCTGCAATTGTATAATAAAGAGTAGACGTTCCGAATGGGACAGAAAGTTTCAAGAAACAAGGAGGTTTGAAGATGAAAAAGGTACTAGTGGTAGACGATGAAAAACCAATCTCAGATATAATCAAGTTCAATCTGACCAAAGAAGGTTACGATGTCTTCACTGCATTTGATGGTGAAGAAGCCTTGGCGCAGTTTGCGGAAGTAGGCCCGGATATCATCCTGCTGGATCTGATGCTGCCAAAAATGGACGGTTTGGAAGTCTGCCGGGAAATCCGCAAGACGAGCGATGTGCCGATCATCATGTTGACAGCAAAAGACTCTGAAATCGACAAAGTGCTTGGTCTTGAATTGGGTGCGGATGACTATGTCACGAAACCATTTTCGAACCGGGAATTGGTCGCGCGCGTAAAAGCAAATTTGAGGAGACAAGCCTCTCCGGTTGCGGCACCGCCTGAAGAAGACGATACGAATGAAATCAAAATCGGATCCTTGATCATCCACGAAGATGCCTACATCGTGTCAAAGCGCGGGGTAGAGATCGAGTTGACCCACCGCGAGTTCGAATTATTGCATTATTTGGCGAAGCATCTCGGCCAAGTAATGACGCGGGAGCATCTCCTGCAGACTGTATGGGGATATGATTATTTCGGCGATGTCCGCACTGTCGATGTGACGGTCCGGAGACTGCGCGAAAAAATCGAGGATACACCGAGCCATCCGACTTGGTTGATCACACGAAGAGGAGTAGGCTACTTCTTGAAGAATCCGGATCAGGAGTAACAGTATATGAACAAAAAGATACGTTTGGTTCACTCCATTCATTTCAAGATACCGATGCTGTTCATTTTCCTTCTGTTGGTATCCCTGCAACTGATCGGGGCTTATTTTATCCGTGAACTGGAAACGAAAATGATCAGCAACTTCGATAGCCAGATGAGCCTGAATGCGGGCTTTCTGGAAAAAACGTTGCAGCCGATCCTGATGGATGATGATGCGGAAAAGCTGGAGACGTCTGTACAGACTATCCTCAGCGATTTTACGGGCGCCAATATCCTGGAAACGCAGGTCCTGGATGAGCAGGGTTATATTCTCGGAATCAATGACCAAACGCTGCAGTCTTTGATCGGAACCAAGTCAACCGATCGGGATGTCCAACAAGTGATTCTTCTGGATGCACCTTCCTCATACCAATATGTGAAGGAAGACACGAATAGCCGTGTGCTGAAGAACATCAGCCCTATCTATTCGACGGACAATACGGGTACGCTTATCGGAGTGTTGGTGATGGAATCGAATATTGAATCGGTCTATTCGCAGATGAGCCAGACGGTGAGCATCTTTCTGAATGCTTCGGTAGTGGCGATCATCATCACGGTTGTTTTGGCTGTGATCATCTCCCGCGGCATCACGCGTCCCATTTCCGAGATGCGCCGACAGACGGCGAACATTGCCGATGGGGACTATTCCGGCAAGGTGACGGTCTATGGGGCGGACGAATTGGGCGAATTGGCTGAGACCATCAATGATCTGTCCTACAAAGTCAAGGATGCCCAGGAAACGACGGAATCGGAGCGCCAAAGGTTGGACAGCGTCCTGCGGCACATGACGGATGGCGTGTTGGCCACAGACCGTCGCGGCAAGATCATCATCATCAACAGCCGGGCGATGGATCTGCTCTCGATTTCACAAGACAAAGCGATCGGGCAATCGATCATGAAGGTGCTGAAACTGGGCGAGAAATTCACTTTCCGCCAGTTGTTGGAGACGCAGGATGAATTGATCCTGAACATCCCGACAGAAGATCAGGATACGATTCTGCGCGGGGAATTTTCCGTTATCCAGCGGGAATCCGGCTTCATCAGCGGATTGGTCTGCGTGCTTTCCGACATCACGGAGCAGGAAAAAGTCGAACAGGAACGCCGCAGTTTCGTTTCCAATGTATCCCATGAATTGCGGACGCCGTTGACGAGCGTGAAAAGTTATACAGAATCGCTGATCGACGGTGCTTGGGAAGATAAGGATATCGCCCCGGAATTTCTGAAGGTCATTTCCACCGAGACCGATCGGATGATCCGGATGATCACCGATTTGCTGAATCTTTCCCGGATGGACCAAGGCAAACAGGAACTGAACCTGGAGTTCGTCAGCATCAATGAGCTGGTCGCGCATATCATCGATCGCTTCGAAATGGTGTTGAAATCGGAACAGTACCGCAACAAAAAATATAAGATCGAACGGGACTTTACGCAACGGACGTTGTGGGTCGAAATCGATCAGGATAAATTTATCCAAGTGATCGACAATATCATGAACAATGCCATCAAATATTCTCCGGACGGCGGGAAAATCACCTGCAGACTGATGGAGACGCACAACAGTGTCGTCATCAGCATCACGGATGAAGGCCTGGGCATTCCGCGCAAGGACATCGGCCATGTTTTTGACCGATTTTATCGGGTGGACAAGGCGCGCGCCCGTTCGATGGGCGGCACCGGACTTGGGTTGGCCATTTCCAAAGAGGTTGTCCAGTTGCACGGCGGAAAAATCTGGGTAACCAGTGTGGAAAATAAAGGGTCCACTTTCTTTATTTCCCTGCCTTACATTCCGATGGACGAGGAGGATGAATGGGGATGAGACAAAAAGAATCACCGATGCTGAGCGCACTGCTGTATACATTGGTCGCAATCAGCCTGTTCCTGACGGTAAGGATCCTCTCCACTCCGAGCACGTTCGGTTTAGGCCAGAATTCGACGACATCCGTCTCCGCAAATCTGACCAACACGAAAAAAATAGAGGATGTCTTTGCGCCGATAAGGATGATCGTACATACGGATAAGCGCATCTACTTGACGCAAAATCCGGAAATCATGCAAAGCGTGAATGACCTGTTCGGGGAGAGCGTCTTTGACGGAATCGAGGGTGTCTCCACCTACACGCAGGAGGAATATAATGCGCTTATTCTGGCGCCTACCCAACTGGAGATCCGTTTTGCCGAGGCGGTTCCGCTGGAGTTGCTTTCGCGTTATTTCACGAATCTCCAGCAGGACTACTTTAATGACAGAATCGATCGGATCATCTTCAATTCGAAGGAGGAAGATCCCATCTACCTGTTGAATGACGAGACGAAGCAAGTGTTCACCGCAGCGCGGCCGGGAAATGTGCTGCAGCCGCTGGTGGACCTTTATGAAGGGCAAAAGGAAGCGTATATGGAAATGGAATCATACGAATCCGAATCAGCCATCTCCTACCTTCCGACTGAGGAAATCACGGTCCAAAAGTTGGTCTATCTGGTGGAAAAACCTTCGAACAGCTATTTCATCGATCTGCTCTTCACTGATACGACCGACCTGAAGGACAACGGGAATGATGAATTCGTGAGTTACAGTGATAACATTTCCGAATTGAGCATCCATAAGGAAACAGGGCTGTTGAGCTATTACCGGAACATCCTCGATGCCGAGAACGTGCCTGATTATCGCCTGATCCGCGATAGTTTCCATGAAATCAAGATGCTGGACAATTGGACGAATCCTTTTTATTTCTATGGGTTTGATGAGGGGACGGATAATGTCTACTACCGCAGATATGTGAACGGCTATCCGATATTCGGGGAAGTCGATTATGGCTTGACGCGGATCCACATGTCCGGATCATCCATGACGGAACTGCAATTCCTGACGCAAGTCATCCAGACGCCGTTGACGGATCGCGGAGAGGATGTCACCTTGTTGAGCGGAAAAGACCTTTTGGCGGCGCTGGATGCGGGTGGATACAACAGCCAGGAAGTTCAGATGATCGCTTTGGGCTATGATTGGACATTCAGTGAAGAGTCCAACCGTCTCGTCAATCTGACGCCGAAATGGTTCATTCAGATCGACGGCGCCTGGAAGTCTTTGGACCGTGTGATCGGCGCAACGGAAACGGGGGGTGATGAGAGTGGATTTTAGACGCATCAAAATCATTTTTATCCTCACTTTCGCAGCCTTGAACGTCTATCTGCTCAGTGTGCTGTTGGAAAAAAACGCCACGACGTTGAGCTTCGGAAGCGAGAGCACTACGCTGAACATCGAAGAGGCAATGAAGTCGGACGACATCAGCTTTCCGGCTTTATCGACCGATCAGGAGAAGATCCCTTTGCTGAAGACGGACAAAGGTGCCACGTTGGAGACGGATCAGTCAAAGTTAATGAATCAGACGACTGTCTTTGAGGATGGGGTGTTGTTCAGCACCTTGTCCGAGCCGATTCCGCTTGAAGTTGATGCGGCAGATTCGGCGCTTGTGGACAGAACGCCGATCACTGATTTTATAGTGAAAGGCAACATCCTCTACGGATCAGAATATTCCTTCCTTACGTATTTGCCGCTCAGAAGACAACTTGTGTATGCCCAAGTCGCGAACACCATTCCCATCGGCGACAGTACGGGCAGCATCACTTTCAACTTGAATCCCGATTATGAAGTCATTTCCTATGAACAGACTTTTGCGGGTGCGGCAGAAGTGCAGGGCAACAGCAGGAGCGTGATTTCGCAGAAGCGTGCGGTTGAAGCGCTGTACCTCAACAATCAGATTCCGGCGAATTCCACCGTGCGGAAAGTGCAACTGACGTATTATCGCACGCTGAGTCTGTCGGATATGGATATCTATAGTCCGATGTGGTACATCGAGATCGAAATAGCAAACTCGCTTGTGGAAATAAGACGGGTGGATGCGTTGACAGGCAGCATCATCACGACGCCTACCGTTACGCTTCCGGCAGCTGAAGCGCAAATCAAGGCGAAGACAGCCACCAACAGCGCTTTGTTGCTGGTGGAAGAGGACTCTTCGGAAGCAGGAAACGAACTTGATTGAAACGGAAATTGTTTTATGAACCAACACATAAAAAGGAAGAATCTCGAAACGAGGTTCTTCCTTTTTTAACGGAGATAAGTTTGTTAAAATGGGGTTATCAGAAGCGTCAAGCTTGATGGAGGGTATCGGAAGGGGAAGGTAACGATGAAACGGATAGGCTCGATTGTGCTGTTCATATTCTTTTTTTTGATCGGATTTGGACAGAAGGAAGTACAGGCCCGTTCCTATGAGATTACGAACTACGATGTGTTGGTCGAAATACAGCGGGATGGCAGCGCTTTTTTCACCGAGAGCATCACTTACGATTTTGAAGGGGAATTCAATGGGGTGCTTTATGATTTGGATATTTCGGAGGTAGCGGACCCGACGGATGTGAAGGTTTCGATGCAAGGCTATCTGTCGGAAAAGCCTTTCCCTTTTGCTTTGAGCGACACGGAGGAATCGGGGACGTTCAAACTGGACAACACCGGTGATTTCCTGAAGTTCACCGTGTACAACAAAATGACCGATGAGATCCAGACGGTCATCTATCAATACCGCATTCCCGAAATCGTCACGAACTACAACGACATCGCTGAGTTCAACCGCAAAGTCATCGGTTCCGCCTGGGAGGATCCGTTGAACGATGTTGACGTCACCGTTCTTTTGCCGGAAGCGGCCGGCGCAGAGGAATTGCGCGCTTGGGGGCACGGCGGCGATGAGAACAGTACGGTGACGCTGGAAGACAATCAAAAAGTCTTGCTGTATGTTCCGCAGAATCCGGCCAACCAGTTCGTGGAGGCCCATGTGATCTTCCCGACGAGCATCACCGCGGACAATCCGAATGTCGTGAACGAGGACAAATTCGATGAAATCTTGGCGCAGGAAGCCGCTTTGGCGGAGGAAGAAGAACGCAATGCGATGCTCTTCGGCATCCTCAGCGCCGCGCTGGCGGTGGTCGCGCCGATCCTGCCGGTCCTGGTGTTCCTGTGGATAAGAAGAGCCAGAAAAAAAGAAATCCCGCAGGAAATCCATCTGCCGGATCATATCTACGAATTGCCTGAGGACATGACGCCGGCCGTCATGAACGGTGCCGTCTTCAGCGGCAATGTGCAGGCTGCCGACATTTCGGCGACCATCCTGGATTTGGTGCGGAAAGGCTATCTGACGATTTCGCCGGTGCAGATTCCCCAAAGAGGGATTTTTGGGCGGGAAAAAGCGCCGGAAGACTCCTTCCGTCTGACGCAGATCAAGGACACGAAGAACGCTCCGCTCCTGAGCCATGAAAAGCTGCTTTTGGACTGGTTCATCAGCGATGTCGGGGATGGGGAGAGCGTCACGCTCGATGACATCGAGAACATCGCCGACAATTCGACGGAAGCCAAACGCTTCAATGAGAATCGGGTCAAATGGCAGGAGCGCGTAATGGATGTGGCCACGCCGAAACGGCAGAACTATCGTTCGAAGGACAACAAAAAAGCTGTCGCCTTCGCAGTGCTGGCTTTGGTCGCAAACGGTTTCCTACTGTTCGCAATCGTGTTCTTCGGCATCATGAGCGGCACGTTCACCGCGTGGGCGATCATCCTCGCAGTTTTGGGTGCGGTGTTCAGTTTCATCCAACTCATGGCAGTGGCAATCAAGCCGATCATGACAGCGGAGGGTGAACGCACGAAACAGGAATGGGCCGGCTTCCGCAATATGCTGAAGGACGTGGGTGATTTCCCGATGCGCGAAGTGGGATCCATCGCTTTATGGGATCATTTCTTGGTCTATGCGGTTTCGCTGGGCGTGGCCGACAAGGTCATGAAGCAGATGCAGGTCGAGTTCCCGGTGAATGAGATCCAGGCTTCCGCATTCGGCAGCTATTACTACATGAACAATGCCATCTTCCTGTCTGCGCTGAACAGCAGCGTCAACACAGGCGTAACCAAATCGATGCCGACTTCCTCGAACAGCAGCGGCTTCGGCGGCGGCTCATCAGGCGGTTCGGGTGGCGGTTCGGGCGGCGGGGCGTTCTGACGAGCGCCGTCCATACTTTCGAAAACATCCTATTCTGAAGCAGAGCAGGGTGTTTTTGTTTCAGATACGAAACCATTTTTCAGCAGTCAATCCTTCGTTTTATAGATGATGAAAGGTCAGGGTGTGAACAGAATGAAAGAGAAAGAACGGAATGAATTGCAGTCGTTATATGAGGAGATGCGGGCGCTCCGGGAAGCGGTCCAGGAGGAAGGCAATGCCCTTTATGCGGAATGGGAGTCGGGTATTTCCCGGACTTCCTTCCAGTTGAGCGGAAAAAACCTTGCCTACTATCTGGCGTTGCGCCGCAGGGATATCCGGCCATTGCAGGGCCGTCTGTCGAAATGGGGGTTATCCTCACTGGGAAGAACGGAATCGAAAGTTCTCCAACAGCTGGATGCGATCGTACGCAACTTGGCGCTGATGTCCGGGGAAATCAAGCAGCTGGATGAATATCCGCAGACGACTGAAAAGTTCCCGGGCCGGAAAAAACTGGCAACCGAGACGAAAGCCTTATTGGGCGACCCGCCGAAGCATCGGACGACCCGGATCATGGTCACCCTGCCGGAACAGGCCGCAACCGACAAAGATTTCCTCGTCCGCTTGCTGGAGCGCGGCATGGATATCGCCCGCATCAACTGCGCCCATGACGACAGTGCCGTTTGGCTGAAGATGATCGAGAATCTGAAGGAAGCCCAAAAAACTGCCGGCAGGAGCTGCCGCATTTATTTTGATATCGCTGGGCCGAAGATCCGGGTGGATGCCGTCAGCAGCGAAAAGGATAAACCGCGCCTTAAGGTTGGGGATTTGTTCTTCCTGACGGCGGATGAGTCCTATAAAAATCTGGAACACTATCCGGTCATTGTGTTCAGCGAAAGCCTGAACCTCTTTGATGAGCTGAAGGTCGACAGTCCGGTCATTTTGGATGATGGCGTCCTGGAAGGGCGTGTTGTGGAGCAAAAACCGCAAGGCGTCGTCGTGCAGGTTGGGAAAGTGGCCAAGGCGAAAGGGATCAGAGTCAAGCCGCAGAAAGGGCTCAATTTTCCGGAATCGACCTTTAGGATGCCGATTTTGACGGATAAGGACCGTGAAGACTTACTTGTTGCAGTGGGAGAGGCCGATATATTGGGCTTCTCCTTTGTCCGCGGAAGCAAGGACATCGCCGCTATCCAGAATACTTTAATGGAGCAGGTCGGCAGCGAAGCAGCTGCAGCCATCCCGCTGGTGATCAAAATCGAAACGGTGGAAGCCGTGAATCATCTGCCGGAACTGATTGTCACCGCCGCCAGCAAAAACCCTTTGGCGATCATGATCGCCCGCGGGGACTTGGCCGCCGAAGCCGGATTCCTGAGGCTTTCGGAACTGCAGGAGGAAATACTCTGGATCTGCGAAGCTGCCCATATTCCGGTCATCTGGAGCACGCAGGTACTCGAGAACATGGTGAAGAACGGTGTGCCGACGCGGGCGGAAATGTCGGATGCGACGATGGCCGGGCAGGCGGAGTGCGTCATGCTGAACAAGGGTGCCTTCGTGGAAGAGGGAATCGCTTTGCTGGATGCGATCCTGGTGCAGAGCCAACAGAACCGTTCGAAGAAGACAGCCCAGCTGCGTGCGCTCAAAATCGCCAAGAAGGCCTGGCGCAAACCAAAAAAATAAGCGGCCTTCGGAGTGGCCTCCCCGTGCAGTGCCGAAGATTAACTTTTCCTAACAGTAAGAAAAATTACTGGCATTTTCCAAAAAATAAGTTACACTTATGGATGTATTGGAGGGCTAAGTGTGATTGAAACAATAGAAAAAGAGGGCATGCACGTCAGCTATCTGGCGAGCGGCAGTTCCGGCAACTGCACCTATATCGAAACACCCAAACGGAAAATATTGGTGGACTGCGGACTGAGCGGCAAGAAAATTGCCGGACTGATGGCGAAAATCGATCGGGATATCGCAGAGGTGGACACGATCCTTGTCACGCATGAACACCGCGATCACGTGCACGGCTTGGGCGTCCTGGCGCGCAAGTACCACATGGATCTTTATGCGAACGAAGCGACCTGGAAGGCGATGGACCACATCATCGGCAACGTCAAGACCGAGCAGAAGCACGTCTTCGAGATGGGCCAGGTGCTGACCTTGGGCGATGTCGATATCCAAAGTTACGGCGTTTCCCATGATGCTGCCGAGCCGCAGTTCTACTCGTTCCATCATGAAGGCAAGCAGATGGTCATGTTGACCGATACCGGCTATGTCAGCGATCGCCTGCGCAGTCTCTTGCGGGATGCGGATGCGTATCTCATCGAGAGCAACCATGATCTGGAATTGTTGCGCATGGGCGGGTACCCGTGGTCGTTGAAGCAGCGCATTTTGGGGGATGAAGGCCATCTATCCAATGAGGATGGGGCTGCCGCCGTCGCCGAAATGCTGGGCAACCGGACGAAGCGCATCTACCTGGGGCATTTGAGCAGGGACAACAACATCAAGACGTTGGCGCACCATACGGCCGAAAGCATTCTGATGCAAAAAGGCATGGGCGTCAATGAAGACTTTTTTGTATATGATACCGATCCGGACGAGCCGACTGAACTTTTCAGAGTCTAGTCGACAGGCGGGATGGCAAGCGCAGAAGGGGCGGATCGAGGGATTCCGCTCCTTTTTGCATACACGGATATGATACAATAAGCTCACTGAGGATCGATTTTCCGAAATATTCTCTTACTATCTTCATAATTTATTCAAAATAAGGATCTATACTGAACTTGTAGAACGACAAGGAGGAATCATAATGGACAGGGACGAAGAAAATAAAAACAATCCGCTCGATCAAGAAGCATACAATGAAACGGAAACTGAAATTGAATCGACTGCCGCCGATGCTCCAGCTGCTGATCATATCCAGGAAGACTTATCCGAAGAAAAAGAAATAGATGCCGAATATACTGCGGTCGAAGAAACGACCAGCGAAGAAGAAACGGTTGTGGAACCAGCCGCAAGAGCGACGATGAACAAAGAGGAACGATCGCGTGTATACAACAGCGTAAACGAAACCGAAGAAAACTCGAGACGCCCGAAAGACCGCAAAAACTCACCGATCAGGAACGGCATCGTCGGTGGTTTGATCGGCGGCGGGATGGTCGCCCTGATCGGCGCAGGCTTGCTGTTCGGATTAGGCATCCTCGGCAATGGATCCGGAACAGGCGACAACGGAAACCTTTCCGTTAACGAAACCGTGACCGATATCGCCGTCAATGTAACGACCGACACGACTGCCGCTGTGGAAAAAGTACAGGATGCGGTCGTCTCCATCATCAACATGCAGGCGGGCAACACGAACATGTTCGGCTTCGATCTGCCGCAGAACTCTTCCGATACCACCAACGGCAAGCTGGAGACATCGAGTGAGGGCAGCGGCGTCATCTATAAGATCGAGGACAATCTTGCCTATATCGTTACGAACAACCACGTCATCGACGGGGCGGATGAACTGGAAATCCTGATGAAGGACGGCACGAAAGAAGTAGCGACCGTCGTCGGCAGCGATGTCTGGACCGACTTGGCCGTCCTGACGATCCCGGCAGAGAATGTCACTGCGGTGGCTTCCTTCGGTGATTCCGACGCCGTGAAGGTCGGTGAACCGGCCATCGCGATCGGATCTCCGCTTGGGACCGAGTTCGCGACTTCGGTCACGCAAGGCATCATTTCAGCCAAAAACCGTTCCGTATCCACAGATGTGGACAGCGACGGTATCGTCGACTGGGATGTGACGGCACTGCAGACGGATGCGGCGATCAATCCGGGCAATTCCGGCGGCGCCCTGATCAACATCGCCGGCCAGGTCATCGGCATCAACTCGATGAAGATATCCGATTCGAACGTTGAAGGGATGGGCTTCGCAATCCCGAGCAATGACGTCCTGACGATCATCAACGAACTGGAGCAGAACGGCGAAATCATCCGTCCAATCCTGGGCGTATCCATGCTGGATCTATCCCAGATCTCCGCATCCCAACAAAGCTCTGTCCTGGCGCTGCCTGAGGACGTGACGGAAGGCGTCGTCATCGCCGAAGTCCAAGCCTTGTCCGCAGCCGAATTGGGCGGCTTGGAGCAATACGACGTCATCACGGAAATGAACGGGGAAGCCGTAACGAGCATCGTCGACCTGCGCAAGATCCTGTATGCACTGGAAGTGGGAACCGATGTGGAAATCTCCTACTACCGCGAAGGCACGCTGCAGTCAACGACCGTGACCTTGACTGAGGGACAGACCTCGGCCGAATAAACCGAAAAGATAAATGAACTGTTGGACACCCCGGATGGCTTCTCTCGAGAGAAGCCATCCGGGGTGTTTCGCGTTTGGGGGTGCTAGTTGCGGGGGGCTAGGAAGGGAATTTGATCCGAAAAGATGAATAAGTCGGAGGAATCCATGTTTTTGGGCCGAAATGCGTTCGAAAAGATGAATAAGTCGGAGGAATCCATGTTTTTGGGCCGAAATACGTTCGAAAAGATGAATAAATCCAAGTTATCCATCTTCCAACCAGAAAATAAATCCAAAAAGAACAGAAATCCACATGAATGTGGATAATTTTTGTGGAAAAAAAGTTTTTGTGTGCAAAACGCGTAAATGATGATGGGAGCGGTGCTTTCTGAAAATGGGAGTTATCCACAGAAAACGGCGAAGTCTGTGCATAAGAATGTCCCTTCATGTGAAAATTGTTGATTAAACGTTGGTAAATAAGGTGTTTTTATCGATTTGATTGCTCAATAGGGCATGTGCATAACTGTGTGGGTAGGAGGATAATTCATTTTAAGGCTAATCAAGATGATGTGGCCAAAAATAATGCTACCACTAGATAACGGGGGAACGTGTGTACATGTGCATAACTTTTGTGGATAAGGTGTGGGTTGACTGTGTGCAGTGGGCATAACCGAAGCCGTAATCCAAAAACGGGGCACCAAATTCCGCTTCCCGCACATCAGGCAAAAAAAAACAGCACCCCGAAAACCGGGATGCTGCAGTAAATCAAGAAAGTTGGTTCAAATAGTCGAAACGTTCAAAAACATCGGATTCGGTGATACCCACAAGCACGATATCTTTATCCACAACATAATCTGCCGAGAACGACACATCCAAGCGTTCGCCACGCTGTTTGCGCAATCCGATGATGTTTATATCGTATTTGTTGCGCAAATCCAATTGACCCAATGTTTTGCCGACCCATTTTACAGGCGGATAGAATTCAATGATGGAAGTCTGATCATCCAGATTCACCACATCTTCGATGTTGGTGCGCAAGATATTTTTGGCGACGCGCATGCCTGTCTCTTTTTCAGGAAGGATAACCGTGTCTGCACCGATCGCTTCCAGAACTTCACGGTAATTTTTATTTTTAGCTTTTGCAATGATGTGTTTGATGCCCAATTTTTTACAGTTCATGACGGCCAATACGCTGGCCTCCAACACCGTACCGGTAGCGATGACGACCACATCGCAGTCAGCGAGCCCGATTGATTCCAATAAGGCCAAATCCGTTACGTCCCCGATGATTCCTTTCGTGATGAAAGGCTCCAATCGATTGACGTTCTCCGGATCCTTATCGACTACGATAACATCCGAGTCGAACTCGCTCAAAGTTTTGGCGATTGTCGATCCGAAAATACCAAGTCCCAAAATACCAACCAATTTACTCATTTGTAAATACGCTCCTATTCTTTTATCCGATCAGGATAGTTCCTTTAGAATATTCAACTTCATGAACTTTTTGTGTACGTCTTGTCAGGCTATCAAGCATCGTAACCGGTCCGATACGTCCTGCGAACATCATCACCATGATGACAGCTTGGCTCAAGCGGCCTAAAGTAGGTGTCAAGTTCGCGCTGACGCCAACGGTTGCGATTGACGAAATGGCTTCAAACAGAATATAGATGAAGTCCACTTCGGGATTCAGGATACTCAACAAGCTAGTGCCGATAATCAGACTTCCAAGGAAAGTCATAAAAATAACAAATGCTTGGCGGACTTGCTGTCTGCTGATGGTGTGGTTTGCGATGTTGACATTGCTCTGTCCGCGCAACTCATTGTAGAGCGTCAGAAAGACGATCGCAAAAGTGGTCGTCTTCAATCCGCCGGCCGTACCACCAGGAGAACCACCTATGAACATTGTAAAGACAAACCAAAAAAGAGTAAATGGGTAGACGGTCGTAAAGTCGACGGTGGAAAATCCGGCAGTCCGCATGGTGATGGTCTGGAAGTAACCAGTCATCAGTTTTTGCGGAAAAGTGAATGTTCCGATTGATGCGTTATTATTGTATTCTGCAGCAACAAAGAACACGGTACCGACAAGAATCAAGACGAATGATACCGAAATGGCTAATCGGCTGTGCAGAGACAAGCTGCGGAAGAAAATTTTCGGGCTTGGTCTGCATTTCTTGCTGAAGTAGCATTTGATATTTTTGGATACATCGAACCATACGGAAAAACCGATTCCCCCAAGAAGGATCAATGTAGTGATGACAAAATTGATCCAAGGATCATGGACGTAGTCAGCCAGGCCGACATTGCCCAGTGGATCAAATCCAGCGTTACAGAATGCGGAAATAGCCAAGAATAGGGAAGTGAACAGGCCCATTCCCCAGCCCATATCCGGAACAAACCGGAAAGACAACAGGATGAAACCGAGGCCTTCAAAAACTGCCGTATACTTCAGAATGTCCGATAAATATTCTCTGAATCCTCTTGCATCTCCGCGGTTGATTCCTTCTTGGACAGCCAAGCGATTGCGCAGGCCAATCCGACCCCTCAAACGCGTGATGATGGAGGCGATCAAGGTCATCAAACCTAAGCCCCCGATCTGCATCAGGATGATCCCCACGACTTGGCCAAATAACGTATAGGAATCATGGACAGATTCAGTGAACAGTCCTGTCACGCAGACCATGGAGATCGCCGTAAATAAATTATCGAAATACGTAGCTTCCGAAGTAGGCAGTTGGCTGATCGGCAATGACAATATTAGCGATCCTACAAAGATGACAAAAGCAAAGCTCGTGGCGATCTTTTGCGAAGCAGTCCAACTCGAAAATTTCTTTAACACAATGGTTCAAATTCTCCTCTCAAAATAGCATGCGAATAGGATTTGTTCCTTCATTATAATGCTACCGCATGATAAAGCAACTCAAAAGCATAAGAGTATCTTAAATCATTTACCGAAAAAAGCAACTGGTTTTCATGCCTTTTTCAGACAAATAGTGTTCTTTTCTACATATTATAATAAGAGTGTACAAACGGGTTGGTTAATAATAAGATAAAACGGAAATTGCCTACATATTTTGTCAACAAGCCGCCAAAGAAAAAGACGGTTGCGAAATTGACCTTGTTCCCATAGGATAGTAGATGAGAACAAAAAGGAGCGAAAAGCAATGAACATAAAAATCATCACGGTCGGAAAACTGAAGGAAAAATATCTGAAGGAGGGCATCGCCGAATACACGAAGCGGCTCGGCAGCTACTGCAAGCTGCAGATCATCGAAGTCGGGGATGAAAAAGCGCCCGAAAACCTGAGCGATAAAGAGATGGAAATGATCAAGGACAAGGAAGGCGAAAAGATCCTAGCAAAAATCCCGGAACAGAGCTATGTCTTCGCGATGGCGATCCAGGGCAAACAGTATGATTCGGTGGAATTCGCCAACGAAATCGACAAACTCGGCACCTCCGGCAAAAGCGACATCGTCTTCATCATCGGCGGCTCGCTCGGCCTCAGCCAAGCCGTCCTGTCCCGCGCCAACCAACACATCTCCTTCGGCAAACTGACCTACCCGCACCAACTCATGCGCCTCGTGCTCGTCGAACAGATCTACAGAGCGTTCCGGATTATCCATGGGCATGCTTATCATAAATAAATGAGGTTTTTTTGAATCCGAAGGGTATTCTAGAATAATTGAAAGATTACGAAAAAGATTTATTCTTTGATGGAATATATCTTTTTTTTGATAAAATTTACAGGCAATAGTCACATTTTTTTAGTTTTTTTCAAATTTTAACTACTACTATTGTATGACTATAGTAAGAGTAACGACGTTTATCAGAGACGGAAAGGACGAGCTTATGGGTGTAAATGATTCTGGATTAAAAAGAACTACAACTAAAGATGCTCAATTACAAAATAAAATGATAGCCGCTAGGAAGAAGAGAGATGGCGTTGCAGACAAAGCATTGAGGCTGGGGAAAAAAAAAACTGACAAGTGGGGATGTCCAAAGATTGAGTCAGCACAAGAAGGACTTGCTGAAGTATGAGAAAGAAATTACCAAATTGACCGATGAAATAAGTAAGAATAATGTTCACATCCAGAGATACAAAGAAGGATTAAATAAAGAACAGAAAAAACAGTTCGAAACGATGGTCAAAACAATGAAAGTCCAAGGTACTTCTAATGAAGAATATTTAAAATCCCATTCTGAATTGTCCAAACAATTGAATGAACTATCTTTTGATATTAAAGACGCAACTAAGCAGAAAGAAATAATCGAATATGATGTCTTTTTGTCGCATTCGAATTTAGACAAGGAAGAATTTGTTTCTGAACTTTCAGATAAGTTAGAGGGTAGAGAAATAAAGGTTTTTGAAGACGTTAAGGTTTTTAAAATGGGGCAGAGCCAAACGGATATGATGAATATGGGTATACTTAACTCTAGATTTGTAGTCATTTTCCTATCACCAAACTTTATTAAAAGCGGGTGGTCAGACTACGAATTCAAAAGTTTCTTAAATCGAGAAATTAATGAGAAAAGAATTATTATTTTACCAATTTGGCATAACGTATCCTATGACGATGTTCGAGATTATAATCCTTTTTTAGTGGATAAATTTGCTCTCGATACAAAAAAATACACATTAGATGAGATTGTAGAAAGTATTTATCAAGTAGTCGTAGATTCAAAAAATGGTATTTAAAGCAATTAATGACCCAATTAGATCTACTATACACATTACATGCTTATCATAAATAAATGAGGTTTTTTATTTTCTGCGTGTGTCAGCGAAGTATGTATTAATAATCAAACATTCAAAAGTTGATTGCTACACAAACATTGTGAAACAATATTTCTAAAGATACTATTGAATTTAACTGGGAAAATTGAGATAATAAGAACGAATGTTCGTTGTGGTCACACAAGTCTTAGTCAAAACAGTGAAAAGAGGTTGAGAATATTTGAGCAGTGGTATTTGTGAGCAAATTTTTCCGATTATAGATGATATTAAATCAAGAGGTTTTGAAGAACGTGAAGGCCAAGAAGATTTGATGTTGGACATATCTGAATCTTTCGATAGCGGAGAGAATTATATGTGTGAAGCTGGTGTTGGTATTGGTAAGTCTTTAGCATATCTGATTCCTGGTATTCTTAAGTCTAGAAGTTGTGGGAAACCGTTAATAGTCTGTAGCTCTACGATTCAGTTGACTGAACAGTTGGAGAAGGATGTAAGTTTGGTTTCCAACTTACTTGATTGTCTGATAGAGACTGTAGTTGGCAAAGGGGCACACAATTATCCGTGTTTAGAGAGGATAGTGAATTTAAACGATTCGATTGGAAAGAATAATTCTGATATCCAACAGCTATACAGCTATGTTTTGAATAATGACGTGGATAAGCAAAATATATCACCTGAATTTAAACAATATATGAGCAAGATTTCTACTGAAAAATGCACGTACAGTAGATGTCCATCAAGAGATAACTGTACTTTTTTTCAAATGCGTAAAGCGTTAAAGGAGTCATGCCGACAGGATTGTTTTGGGAACTATATTCCCAAGGTAATAATAGTAAATCAAGATTTGATGATTCGACATTTCATGAAACTATCTCATTATGAAGCAGGAATTTTAACGCAAAATCCATGTGGCATGATTATCGATGAGGCTCATAATCTGGAGGAAAAAGTTAGAGCAGCGCATACAGTAGAGTTGAATTTGAAGGATATTACGAGGTTTTTTCAGGATACTATTAAACTTCTGCATTCAGCATATAATTATGAAGAAGATAGGCTCATCCAGGAACTAGAGGCTGGAATTAAAGACATTTTCAATATTGAAGAGCATCGATTAAGTCAGGCGGATCAAAATAGTATAGGTGAAACTGCCCGATTAACATTTGACTACAAAGACACAGAAAATTTGGACAGATACCTGAATTTAATAAATTCAATAAGTTCATCGATTCAATTTATTGATGCTAGAGGGAAACAAGAAGAATTTCAACAGGAAGTAATGTCTCATTATAGACATTTACATAATATGCTAAGTGCTTTACAAAATGGAATTCAAGCTACGAATATATTGTGGGGAGAGTTAGTTGGAAAAAAGAAAGAATTAAAATTCTGTTTCGCGCCAAAGTCAACTGATCTATTCATACGAGAGGGTATATTAAATCAAAAATATCCCGTTATATTAGTATCCGCAACGATTACTGAAGTTGGAAAACGAGGTGAAAAAGCATATAAATACTTTGCCAAAAATATAGGATTTCAGGGGATATTTGGAGAAGCTAAAGACTCGCCATTTCCTTACGATGAAAACGCAAGGTTATTGTTACCCCAAATATTGCCTGATTACCAGGTTAGAAATGAGATCTATTATGAAAAAATATCAAATTGGATTATGGAAATTCACAAAGTAGTGAATAGCGGAACTCTAGTATTATTTACAGCAAAGCAGGATTTGCACGAGGTTGCTAAGAAAGTAAAATATTCTAAAGGAACAACGGTGTATGTCGACTCAGAAAATACGAGCCCTAAAACTATAATAACCCAGTTCAAAGAAACGGGTGGAATTATATTGGCAACAGGTAGCTTTTGGGAGGGCATTGATCTCCCGGGAAAAGAATTACAATGTGTGATAATTGTAAGACTGCCATTCCCGGTTCAAGATCCAGTATTAGAGTATAAAATTCAACAAAATGGTGGGATGAATACAGTAATACTTCCGGAGATGATAACAAAATTAAAGCAGGGCAGTGGTCGACTCATACGAAAAGAGGCTGATACAGGGGTTTTAGTGATATTGGATTCAAGAATGAATCTGGATGGTTACAAAAATAAGCAAATTATTCTGGATGCCTTGCCAATAAAAAAACAATTGACCAATATTGATCAGGTGAAACATTTCTTTGGAAAATAATTACAAATAAAACGTGTGACACTACTACAAAATGATTCGAATTTTGTAGTAGTGTCACTTTTAATTTACTTAGATTCTGTTCACAATCTTGTTCTGCTACCAGGAAAAAACTTTGGTGACAGGAGAGTAATCTTAATTGAAATTTTTGAAAGATCCTGCTGAGAATTATTGTTAGTATGATAAACTTGGAATAGACGTCACTATTACAATTAAATACTAATATGCAGTTTGCAGGAGGTTGAATATATGGAAGAAGAAGCTAGTTATCAAGTAATACGCCATTCATTTGACCAAATTGTTCAAAATTTGGAACGCGAAAAAATGGTTCAACGTGACCGGGGGACATTGTTCGAATTGCTAATTTCAGCATACTTGAAAAATGAACCTATGTACGCACGTCTATTTGATGAAGTCTGGTTGTTAAACGAAGTTCCCGGAGAATATAAAATTCCTAAAAAAGATACTGGAGTAGATTTAGTTGCAAGGAATAGGGAAACTGGTGAACTAGTCGCAGTTCAATGTAAATACTACTCAAAAGATACAACAATCCAAAAATCACATATTGATTCTTTTCTAAATGAAGTAGGAAAGAACTATTATTCGGAAGGAATTATTGTAACCTCTACAGATAAGTGGAGTGATAATGCAAATGATGCGTTGTTAAGTCGTGATAAGAACATTGCTCGTATTGGACTATCTCAATTGCGGGAGAGTGAGATAGATTGGTCCAAGTTTTCACTTGAGAAGCCGAAGAAAGTTGAATTGAAATCAGCTAAACGACCACGGCCTCACCAGATTCCAGCAATCGATGCTGTGGTGACTGGATTTGAAGCAGAGGATCGCGGCAAGTTGATTATGGCTCCTGGTACAGGGAAAACATTTACTTCTATGGCGATAGCAGAACAAATGGCAGGAAAGAAAGATGGACCATTCAGAGTACTGTATCTTGTCCCTAGTATTCAATTGCTTTCTCAATCATTAAGGGGTTGGACTGCTGATTCTGAGTATAGGGATAATATGGATACGTTTGCCGTTTGTTCCGACAGAAAAGTTACGAAAAAATCAAAGGGTGAAAACGAATTTGAAGATATTGCAGCGGCAGATCTGGGATACCCGGCCACCACAGACTATCGTAAATTATTGGAACGCCAGAAGGATATCGATTCAGCAGAATGCCAAAGTAAGTTTTTAGTAGTGTTTTCGACGTATCAGTCAATTGATGTAATCATCGAAGCTCAGGAAAATGGCTTCTATGAATTTGACTTGGTTATTTGCGATGAAGCTCACCGCACAACTGGCGCAACAGAAATGGGAAAAGAAGCTAGTGCTTTTGTAAAAGTACACAGTGATAAAAATTTAAAGGCAAAAAAACGCCTGTATCAAACAGCTACACCTCGAATATACGGCGAAGATGTAAGGAAAAAAGCCGACGAGATGTCTGTGGTGATTGCAGATATGAATGATAAGATCATTTATGGTGAAGAATTCTATCACATTGGATTTGGGGATGCGATTAGAAACGGAATTTTGACTGACTATAAAGTAATGGTTCTCGCTGTTGATGAAAAAATGATTGCTCGAAGTTTTCAAACAATGTTAGCTAATAAAAGGGACTCTGAACTTGAATTTGATGATGTAACGAAAATTATTGGTTGTTGGAATGGTCTGGTTAAACGTAAAAGTAATTCGAATGTAATCTCAGCCAATCCCATGAAGAGAGCAATTGCTTTTGCGGGAACAATTCGTGAGTCAAAATTGATAAAAGAAATGTTTACAGAAGTTGTGGACATGTATATCAATGAATTGGGGGATCAGAGAGAGCTAGTTCGCGTAGAGATAGATCATGCAGATGGTTCTATGAATGCTTTGCAGAAAAATGAAAAAATATCTTGGTTGAAAGGGGAAGTTCCACCTAATACGTGTCGTATCCTTTCCAATGCACGCTTCCTAACGGAGGGTGTAGATGTACCTGAGTTAGATGCGGTAATGTTCTTGAAACCTCGTAAATCACGGATTGATATTGCTCAAGCAGTTGGCCGCGTGATGCGAAAGACTGAGGGTAAGGAGTATGGGTATGTTATTTTACCAATTGGAATCCCAGCAGGTGTTGATGAAAATAGCATTTTAGACAAGAACGAGAAGTATCAAGTTGTATGGGATGTATTGAATGCTTTGCGTTCATTAGATGAACGTTTTGATGCTACAATTAATAAATTGGAACTAAATAAAAAAAAACCAGAACAATTGCAAGTTATAGGGGTGGGTACTGCACCAGATGACAGTGAAGGTGGATTTATAATCGAACCTACAGTAGAACAAGGCATTCTGAATCTTGATGAGGAAGATTTTACGGCCATCGAGCGTGCTATTTACGGAAAAATAGTTAAAAAAGTAGGGAATGTACGTTACTGGGAAGATTGGTCCAAAGACGTTTCCGAAATTGCACAACAGCACATGATGCGAATTCGTGTAATGTTGGAGGATACGAATAGCGAGACCTTCAAAGCATTCCAAAAGTTTGTTTCGGGTTTACGTCACAACATCAATGGGGCTATCTCGGATCAACAAGCAATTGAAATGTTGGCGCAACATCTCATTACGAAACCAATATTTGAAGCATTATTTGATTCCTACAGTTTTGCAAACGATAACCCAGTTTCACGAGCGATGGATTCCATGTTAAAAGTCATGGATGAACAGGGGCTTTTGAAGGAGCAGGAACGCTTAAAAGACTTCTATGACAGTGTGCGCGTTCGTGCTGAGGGAATTGATAATCTTAAGGCAAAACAGGACATCATCATTCAACTATATGACAAGTTCTTCAAGGTTGGATTCAAGGAAACGACTGAACGTCTGGGAATTGTGTTTACGCCTGTTGAAGTGGTGGACTTCATTATTCATTCCGTTGAAGATGTATTGAAGAAACACTTCGGTAAGTCGATCAGTGATGAAGGTGTTCATATCCTGGATCCATTTACTGGTACTGGTACGTTTATTGTACGATTATTGCAAAGTGGTTTAATTTCAAAAGAGGATTTATTGCGAAAATATACCCAGGAACTTCATGCTAATGAGATTGTTTTGTTAAGCTACTATATTGCAGCCATTAATATTGAAGAAACGTTTCACTCCATAATGGAGGGAGAGTACGAGCCATTTGAGGGGATCGTTTTGACTGATACGTTTGAAAGTACCGAGAATGAGGATTCATTTGAGGACGAGCTGTTTGGAGAAAATAATGAACGTCTTGAGAAACAGCGTAAAGAGTCGATTTTTGCGATAATTGGGAATCCACCATATTCGATAGGGCAAATCAACGCGAATGATAACAATCAAAATCAATCATATCCCATGCTTGATAAAAGTATTGACTCAAGTTACGCGAAATATTCAAATGCTAACTTAAAAAAAAGTCTATATGATTCTTATATCAAGGCTTTTCGTTGGTCGAGTGATCGTATTGGACAAAAAGGACTTATCGGATTTGTTTCCAATGGTTCGTTTATTGATAGCAACAGTACCGATGGTCTGCGTAAATGTTGGCATGATGAGTTCAATTATATCTACGTATTTAATCTTCGTGGAGATCAACGTACTTTAGGAGAAAAATCTCGTCAAGAGGGCGGAAAGATTTTCGGTTCAGGAAGTAGGGCTTCAATTGCCATAACACTTCTAGTGAAAGATGGCACAGACAACCATGAAGTCTATTATCATGACATTGGCGACTATTTATCTCGTGAAGAAAAATTGTCAATCATATCAGATTTTAAATCAGTAAGTGGAATAGATTGGACAAAAATTCATCCGGATGACAAAAATGACTGGATAAATCAACGAGATTCAAAATATGATGAATATTTTGCCATGGATGGCGGAGTATTTAAGGATAAAGCAATTGGTGTGAGTACCAATCGTGATACGTGGGTATATGGATATAATCGGAATAGCGTTATTAAAAATACTCAACGTATGGTTGAAAACTATAATTCAGAGGTTGTACGTTTGAGTAGCATCAGGGACGAAAAGGAGAAAGTTAATCAAGCTGATAATTCTTCTGATTTAATAAAGTGGACGCGAGGTCTGAAACAAAAATTAGCTAAGTCAGAACGAATAAGCCTTAGGGAAAACGTCATTCAAAGTATGTATAGACCCTATGTATTGAAGTGGCTTTACTATGATAAGAATGTAGTTGAAATGCCAGGAAGATATCATTCCCTGTTTGGTTCGGAGAATAAAGTTATTTATGTTACTGGCGCTGGTACAAGCCGGGATTTTTCTTGTTTGATTACTGATAAAATTCCTAACCTGCATTTATTGGATACAGGACAGGGATTCTACCGATGGGATAATGGTTCAAAAGATGTCCTTTTTGTGGATGCAAGTAACATAAGTGATTCCTTTAAAAAGAAACTACAGCTTACGGATGATGAGGTATTTTACTATGTTTACGGTGTATTACATTCGAATGAATATCGTAAACAGTATGCTAATAATTTGAAAAAGTCTTTGCCGAGAATCCCAGTTCTTAAAAATAAAAAACAGTACGTTGAAATAGGCCGTAAGTTAGCCAATTTACACTTAAACTATGAAGCAATCGAACCATATCCGGATGTTGTGATTGAGGAGAAAGTCAATCCTTCGTATAATGTAAAAAAGATGAAGCACCCTAAGAAAGGTATGTTTGATAAGATTGTATTTAATGCCGATGTGACTATATCGAATATTCCTGAGAAGGCGTATGAATATGTAGTGAATGGGCGTCCCGCGATTGAATGGATTATAGACCAATATCAAGTAAAGATGGATGCAAAATCCGGTATCATTGATGATCCCAACCTTTACTCTGATGACGAACGTTACATTTTTGATTTGCTTTTGCGGATAATCAACGTGTCTGTTCAAACAGTAGATTTAGTAAACAGTTTGCCACCATTGGAATTACTGGATGTTGAATAATGTAAGTTGTTCAAAAACCTTAAATAGTTGATTTCGGATTAAACACATTTTGAAATATATATTATATCCATGAAATATCAGCAAAGAAGAAGGCTAAGATTCCCAAGCGGATCTTAGCCTTTTTATTTTGCGAAAAATGAATGGAAGAAGGGTGAGATATGTTTCAATCAAAAAATAATCGTTACGTCACAAGAGGTGTGGATGATTCAGTTCCCGTAGAAACTCAGTTCTTTCTATGGTCGCTGATCGACGAGCAAGTGCAGAAGGGGGATGAGGTCGACTACTTCCAGAAGTTCGAATTGAAAATCAGTGAGAACGGTCAAGAAATTCTGCATAGCCAAGAGGAGCCCCAATGGAGTCGTAAGACATTGC
The DNA here is from genome assembly GCF_963675415.1 of uncultured Trichococcus sp. Lineage (NCBI taxonomy): Bacteria > Bacillati > Bacillota > Bacilli > Lactobacillales > Carnobacteriaceae > Trichococcus > uncultured Trichococcus sp. The sequence goes on along the minus strand of NZ_OY776220.1, from coordinate 888,387 downwards.
TGGAGATTCCGAAAGAATGTTGCGTAAAGAAAGTCATCTGGGTGATCGACAGTGAGGAATGCCAGACGATGTTATTTCCGGATGAATACTAATCATGGAGACAGGAGGATATTAAAGAAATGAAAAACATATATGAAAGTAATGGGATTTTTTCAATGACAGAAAAAGAAGGTGACAAGCCAAAAGCAGCGAAGCGCGTGAACATCGTTTCGGTACGATTGGTCAAGGAATCCAGTATGCTCTATAAGCGGAGAAGTATTGGCTCACCTGCAGATGGATACGAAATCTTCAAAGACTTTTTGGAAGATTTGGACCGGGAGGCTTTCATTGTCATTTCATTGGACACCAAGAATCAGCCGCTGTCGATTAATGTTGCGCACATAGGAAACATCAATTCCAGCATTGTTTCGCCGGCCTGCGTCATGCGGGTTGCGCTCTTGAGCAATGCAGCGTCAATCATGGTTGCTCATAACCATCGTGAGACACGTTCGCAATTGAAAAGATTGCGCACACTGCCCGAATTGTCCTAAGGCAAAAGGAGAGTCGTGAACTCCAAGCCCGACGGGTGAAATGATAGGGTAACGTCTTGAAGCGCCCGCTCTGATACTCCGACATGCACCAATCAATGTATTAAGATTTGTGTGTGAATCTCGGTGAAGTCGGCTGAAAATTACCGTCTGATGAGCAACTAAATAGTGAACTTCAACGAAACCCCCTCAGCGGTGAGGGGTGTGATTGATAGGCCGGGAGTCGATTAAAAAAACTTAATATGGTGAGAATGTGGTAAAACACTGACGAACTAGCGAATGAAATATCTATAAGTGGTGAACATCCAGAAATGGATTTGTGGCTGACAGTATGTCAGTTGTGTTCCGTGGGCAAGTACCTATGATGGTTTCGAAAGCTCCATGTGCAGTTATAGGCTGCAGAGAGGACACCAGGTAAGAGCTAGCACCTAAGTTAAGGCATTGATAGGGTTTGGGGAACGTGGAAAGCTACCAGCGTGGAGAGAATACACTCAGTGAAGCGGTTGGAAGGAAAACGTAAGTATAACTTCCATTTATGGTAGTGAGAGCAGAGGCATGAGCGAAGAAGTTTCTGTAATGGAAATGGAGCAATAGCCTCAAGTCGTTAGCTATTCAATATTTCAACTCAGTCATATCAAGGATTCTCGTATGACTCAAAAGGTCACGAGCCTGCAAGGGAGCGTGATAGACCTTGAAAGAAAGTTTTAAGAAAATTCCGCAAATGAAAAATACAAGGCTACGGCATGCCGAATATTATGGTATGACTGAAACCTTCGACTCACTTTATGCTCGAAGTAAAACAAATGAAAACTTCAGCAATCTGATGCCAATCATCGCTTCTGATGACAACATTCTCTTAGCTTACAGAAATATCAAGCGAAACAATGGGAGTGCAACACCAGGTGTTGATAAAGTAACCATTAAGGACATCGAAAAGATGAGTCAATCCGATTTTCTTGAAGTTGTAAAAAGAAGATTCAATCACTATTGTCCTCGTAAGGTACGCAGAAAAGAGATTCCCAAAGCAAATGGGAAAACTAGACCACTTGGAATTCCGTCAATGTGGGATAGAGTTGCTCAGCAATGTATCTTACAAGTCTTGGAACCAATTTGTGAAGCAAAATTTAATAAAAATAGCTTCGGATTCCGACCGAACAAATCTGCTGAAAATGCAATCTCACAATGTGCGGGAAGAATAAATAGATCCAAGATGCAGTATGTAGTTGATATTGATATCAAGGGATTCTTTGATGAAGTCAATCATACGAAACTGATGAAACAAATCTGGACTTTTGGCATACATGACAAGCAGTTGCTTGTGATAATGCGCAAAATGTTGAAAGCTCCCATTCTACTTCCGGACGGAAAAACAATTCATCCGACAAAAGGCACTCCCCAAGGTGGAATACTATCACCCCTATTAGCCAATATTAATCTGAATGAATTCGATTGGTGGATAGCGAATCAATGGGAAAACTTTGAGTGCAAAAATATTACGGATTATTACAACAAGAAAACGGGACTTCTGTCCCGTCAGTATCGTTACCGTAAACTTCGCGAAACTTCAAATTTGAAGGAAATGTATATCGTAAGATATGCAGATGATTTCAAAATATTTACCACAACGAGAGCGAATGCAGAGAAAATCTTCATTGCAAGCAAAATGTGGTTGGAAGAACGTCTATCATTACCCATTTCAGAAGAGAAATCAAAAATCACGAACCTCAAAAAGAAAAGTAGTGAATTCTTAGGTTTCGAACTAAAAATGGAACGAAAAGGCTATGACCGAATGGGAAGAAAAAATTTCGTGTGTCAATCACATATCTGTGAAAAGGCAAAGAAACGAATCAAAAAGCAACTGAAAGATCAAATCAAATTAATGCAGAAAACACCCGATGGAACAGAATTGACTAAAAACATGGTCATTTACAACAGTATGGTGATAGGGATTCATAACTATTACCAAATCGCAACACAAGTAAATGATGATCTTATGCCAATTCAATATCAACTGACACAAGTTGAAAAACATCGCCTAAAACATCTTGCATTAAGAAAAACGACTAGCTATAAAATCAAAGATAAGGGAATTCAGCCCTATCTCAAATCCAAAATGACGAGATATATCAAAGGCTATCCTATTATCCCTATTGGTTTTATCAAAACAAGAACAGCACTACTTCCGAAAAATGGCATATGCAAATTCACTACCGAGGGTAGGAAGCTAATGCATAAGGAGCTCACGACCGTTTCAGAAGTCCAAATACAATGGTTACGAAAACACCCAGTAATCAATAAACGTGCGACCGTTGAGTTTAACGACAATCGAATATCACTTTTCGTAGCGCAAAATGGAAAATGCGGTGTAAGCGGTGAAGAACTTTTCCTCACTGAGTTTCATTGCCACCATAAAATTCCATGGGACAAATCGAAAGATGATAGATATTCTAATCTAATTCTGGTAACTGACAATGTGCATAGACTCATTCATGCCGCAAAAGAAGAAACCATAGCCAACTATTTAGAAATCACAAAGCTGAATAGCGAGCAAATCATTAAACTCAACAAGTTAAGAAAGCTAGTCGAAAACAAAGAAGTACAAACAGGAACGAATTAAAACGACTGAGAAAAATGAAGTATGTAACTAACGATGGAACGCCGTGTACGGTGAAAGCCGTACGCACGGTGTGAAGCGGGGGAAAAGTTCGAGATAACATCAAAGACTTACCTATCGCTATCATCCGGAAATCCGGAACCAAGTGAAGCGGATCTTATTACCACCAAAAAATTAGAAGAGGTAGGTGATTTGACAATGTCATTAACTTAAGCGACTTGACAACTGTAAAAAAGCGAGAATGCATTCACAACTATGCATTCTCGCTTTTTTTTATGATGAGATGATGATTTCATTCCTCCTCTTTGTATTTCCCGTTATACTTAGTGTAAAGAGGATGATTCATATATCAAAAGGAGGGTTCAAAAATGACGGTCCTACTGATGGCATTCCAAGAATACATTGAAGAAGCTCAAACTATTTATCTGGAAGATATCCGCGAAGGGAACCCACAAGCTTTTACCCGAAAAAGGAAAACGAGTCCTCTCGCATTGATGCTTCAAATGTTTGCCCAAAAAGGGAACTCCCAATTTTGCGAACTCTTAAATTTCTACGAGGACCAAGGGAAACCCCTCGACATTTCGACCGTCGCTTTTTATAAGGCCCGAATGAACTATAACCCCAAAGCCATCCGGTTGATGATGACTGACTACATGTCCATGATTTATGAAGAAAACGATGACCAATTGGTCAAGCTGAACGGCTACATTGTGACTGCGATAGACGGTTCTGACATCATCCTGCCCTCCACGGAGGAAAACGCCAAGAAATTCGGTGTGGTTCCTAACCCCAAGGCATCTGCCACTCCGGTGATGGCCTCCGTTTCCCTGCTTTATGATTGTATCAACAAATTGGTGATTGACACGTTTGTCGGTCCGTATAAGAGCAGCGAGCGCGACTCGGCCTCGCAACATCTTCACGTATTGAAAGAAACACTTCGTCAACCGACGATTACCGTGTTTGATCGCGGCTATTTCTCGATGCGTCTGGTTCACCAACTGATCCAGGACGGGCAAAAATTTGTGATGCGGATGGATCACCGGAACTTAAAGCGTTACTCCAGCCAACTGTCTACCGGGCAAGATCAAACTTTTGATGTCACCTTTGACAGATATCAGACAAATGATTACCGGAGTGATCGGATTTTCCGGGCAACCTTGATGAGCACGGTTTATCCCTTGCGGTTTATAAAAATTCCACTGCACAAACAGGATAGCGATAAGATAGAGGACGAAGTCCTTTTGACGAATCTAACACCTGCAGAATTTTCATCCGACGACTTGAATGAAGTGTACCGATTGAGATGGGGAATCGAAACTGCCTACAACGTACTGAAAAACCGGATGAAGTTAGAGGAGTTCAGTGGCATTAGGGAACGGCTGATTCTTCAGGACATTTATTGTAGTGTTTGGTTGTACAACCTGACGATGCTTCATCTAATCGAAGTGAGCGAAACAAGAGCAATCCCCCAAGAGCGTTATAAATATGAAATGAAGCAAAATCTCAGCATCGCTATCGGAATCGTGAAAACCTATTTCATCCGATCGTTCATGAGTGAAACACGCGAACAACGTAGAGAAAGTTTCGAGCAAATGAGTGCGCTGCTTACCAAGCACCTTGTCCCCGTCCGCCCACATAGGGCGGCCAAAAGGAAGAACCCGGTGAACAAATCCAGACGATCTTATCGTTACACATATTAACTTGGATTCCCTATAACATTATAACGGGGATCATTTAAAGCTTGATAAATCAATGTTTCCCTATTGAACCACGTTATAATAATCCGGGAATGAAGGTATCAGGGCAACTTTCTTCATGGAGCTGCCTTGCTTCGTCGCGCTTTCGATTGTCAGAAAAGAAAAAGACAGTGAAAATGAGAGAATTTCTCTCCCATTTCCACTGTCTCTTATTTGTCAACACCCTTAAGTTAATGACATTGGGTGATTTGATGGGTATCCGATTATTGGATCATTTGATCATTGGTGATGGTCATTTCATTTCTTTGAAGGAACAGGGCTTTTTGTAAAGGGGGATGCTAAATGAGGAATATTAAGTTTGTAATGGAGCTGCTCGACAAGCAGTTGGGTGTTTCAACGGATGCGTCCGATTTCGGCTATGAAAGTGTTACATTGGACCGGAGTGAATTGGATACGGATTTGTTGCCTAGCTATTTCGATGAGATACAAACCGATGAAACACTACTGATCCATTTTTATAATGTTTGCGATTACATTGTTTATATTGTAGCAGATGTGAAAGACAGCCGTTGGTGGCTCGTGGGCATCCTGAAGGCCGGGAAGCTTGCGTATAGCAGGAGATTTGATTTGTAGGGGGTAGCATGATGGACAAACAGATTTTAAAAATAGCCCTCGCATGTTTGAGGTTAATTGAGGAAATGATCGCGAATACGAGAGATGGAAGGGATTAAATAATGGATAGTATATTTTTCAAACTCTTACTGAGCGTTTCGATCGTTGTGATAAAAACAATACTGGATGAAGATTAGGAGGGATACTATGATCACTGAAAAAAGCACAATCGCTGTAGAGATGTTACTTAATGAAGAAAAAACGGAACGCTACCTTTATAAGCGGATTTGGAGTAAAGCAAAGGCGCCCAAGCTCGCTTGCGTAATGACGATACATCCAGGAAGTACTGATCCGAACAGTATGGATCTGACTACCATGTTGATTGCCAATGCAATCAACGAAATGGGCTACGATGGTTTTCTGGGCGTTAACCTAACAAGTAAGCTACAGCAAAAACGGAAAATCAGCGCTAGCGATTTTTCGGAGGAGAACGACTCGGCTATCCTCGAAGCATTTAATGAAGAAAACGTAGAAAAAATAATTGTTGCTGTAGGCTCAAGCATCAAGACGAACAAAGAAGTGAACGCCCAACTGAAAAGTATAATAGCTCAGCTATCTGAAGAGCGGCAAAAAATGGTGGAGGTGTTGGTTGGACTTGATGGACCGGTTCATCCGTTGACTCCGATTGCTCGTGGTGTAGGTGGATGGAGATTTGCAAAATTGAAAGTGTAAAAGAAATCCCCACGGGCACTGTTTCACCTGTTAGGTGAAGACAGTACTCGCGGGGGCTATATTTGTACGGATCAAAGATCATTTTCCAATACTTCGGAGATCATTTGCAGCACGTCGTCCGCATAAATTCGTGAGTCTTCTTCTTCCTCATGTTGATCATATGTATCGTCTTCAATATTTAAATTATGTCGTTCATGAAAGTATTTTTTTAAGTTGTAGGGGTATCTAGGCTTTTCGCCATCATAATAAAGCATTTCTCTTTTGCAGTAGTCCATACAGAATCGAAGTAAGGCGTCTTCAATTCGAGTGAAATTATCAATAAATTTCTGAAAGGCTTGCTCAGCGATATAATGCTCACTTGCTGTTTCCATAAGTAAGCGGCGGTAATCCATGACTTCTCCGAGCCACTCATATGGAAAATAAAAATCGTTGGCCATGTCAGCGAGAAACGGAAGTGAGTCATCACTTACGCGTAAATAATCGTAAAAGTAATCTTTGTTTGCGCTGTACAATTCTTCGCTGAGACCCAGTTCTTTATCGAAATCGAGCATCATATTGAAGGAATCGACAAGATTTTTTTTCTGAGTTGGGTGGATGGATCGAACCTTTACATTATTTTTCAGGGCGCGCAAATAGGAAATCTCAACGTCATGATCCGTGAAAATAGAACACGCTTCAGATAGAGAGAGAAATTTTGCCAATTCTATCTTGTCATTGAGAAAATAATATCCGGATTTCTTCTGTTTCACGAGTTTTTTTATTCCGAACACGGCGGGATTACTGAGTAGTGCGTCTACTTTTTTAGTGACATTAGACCGTTCTGGCACAACTCCAGAGGGCCGATCGTCAACTTTGAGAGCCAGTTCTAATATATTTGAAATCAATTCATTTTTTTCTGTATATTCTCCTAAACCCTTGCCAATTCTGTATTTTACCACGAGATTTCATCCTCCTTATGTGCCAAAAAGTGACTTATTACATTTGGGTCACCAATTCAAATTACTGTTTGTGATTTATTATTGTCATCAGAAAGAGGTGACAACAATGCTAACAATGAAAAACAGCAATATCGAAAACCTGCTTTTGCTTCCAAAAAATTTTCAGTTGACTGACGTCCAGAGACCATATATCGATCGTCTTTTAGATAAATCCCCGGTGTTTGGCCGTTTGCTGGCAATTGAAGAAAAAATCCAACCTTTACTGCGTGATATGGAAACGGAAGGATTGACGCTATCTGCAGCATGGTTCACGGAGGGGCTGATGCTTCTACGGCACCAACAGGCTGAGTACGAGCAGGAAATTCGAAGCTTATTGGGAACTAACGATATTTTTACTAATGATTATGAACCAATTAAATTATTTTTGCAATCGAATGATTTACCGTTTGCGAAATCGATTGAGGATCTTCGTAAATACAAGAATATCCATCCCATATACCCATTATTTGCCAAGTATAAGCAGAAAAATATGTTTATCAATCAATGGGGGGAACACCTCTCGGAACGTGATCAAACTATTGATGGAAATATAGTTTTGACAGGCCATTGGAAAAGCTTTTCGAGTTATACAGGCCGTATAACGGCTCGAAATATCGCCTTGACCAGCCTCCCTAGCTTGATGCGGCCGTATATTCTCCCTCCGCCGGGCTTTCAGATAGTTTCTTTGGATGCGAGTAATATTGAATTAAGATTTTTGGCATATTACTCGCAGTGTACTCAAATCATGCAGATGTTCGCAAATAGTGAAGATTTGCATGCCTATACCGGAAGACTCATCATCGATACCCTTGAAATCACCGGTATCCCGCCTTTGAAGGCTCGTAAACTTGGTAAAGGGTTTGCTTATAGTGTTTTATACGGGGCGGGTGATCGGACCGTACAAACGTCATTTCAAAAGCAAAATGTTGCTGTCAGTTTAGCCGATGTGGCTAGGCTGAAGGATGGTTTTTACTCTCTGTTCCCAGAAATAAAACAATTTGTAATGAAGCAATCATCCTCGCCGGATTTACTAACGATATTTGGTGCCGTTAAGCCGATGGCCATCTTCAGGCCGACCCAAAAAAGGAATTTTGCCTTTCAGTCCAGCGTAGCAGTCTTAGTGAAACTATTGATGATTATCGCCAACAAGCATGCGAAGGTGATTCATGTTGTTCATGATGAGGTGTGGATTCTGGCAAGAGAACCCACGGAAACTGTGGCTCAAATAATTGAAGAATTCACTAAAAAAATAATCAGACTGCTACCAGGATTTCCAACTAAGGACCTGCTGGATGTCGAAATAATCGGAGGAAATATCAATGATAAACAGAAATATTCGTAATAATGATGGAATGAAAAATATGCAACCAAATGATATCAAAACAGGTATGGCCGGGCAGCCGGGCATCTTTAGACTGCAGGATTTTGATAAAGGCGCTCGCGAAGGGTGGAATAATTTTACTATCCTCGACGCAAAAACTGATTCAATTAAAACCGTACAAGGTGAAGTCAGCGTGATTTCTCTTAGCATTGAGTTGATTGATAATGAAGATTCTAGTTATCGAGAAGTACTAACAAATTATCTGTTGTTTGTGGATACATCGTATAACAGTCCATTTCATCAGTTTGCGTTGGCGGTAATGACGGTGAGGAACACTGATTATCTGGATACAAATGAATTAGTCGGCATGAAGGGCATCGCCAATTTAAGCTATTACAAACCGAAAAATAAGGATGTAACCTACCCTAAACTTACCTCATGGAGCTTCCGTTTTTCAGAGCAAGAAATGAATGAAGCGCTGGATCAGTATTTGGATGATATCGACCAGACTGAGGATGATATGGATTGGAGTGGTGAGTTTTGATCCGATTGAAGAACAGAAAAAACACCCAATTCATCAAGCAATATTTAAACGACGGTCTAACGCTTGATTCATTCAATGCAGCTTATGATAACCTGGATTCGTATAAAGAAATGATGGCAGAGTTCAATAAAATACCCACTCAGAAGAGACTTTCTGTCATACAAAAGGTTGCTAAAGGGTACATCTTACCCGCCGTTATAGAATCAATTTCCCATGATGATTTTGTCCATGAGAATGCTGGTGAGTCAGCCTACTCTTTAGAGACGTTCAAGCGTTTATTAGACGAGTTTATGTTGGAAGTCAACAGATTAAACTTTGGTATCTACCAAAGGGAAAATGGCGCACTAGCAACGAACAAGAAGGTGTTTGCAGCATCAGTAATGAAGCTGTATTCATTATTGATTAATAAAAAAGACTACGATTCGCTCCTAGTGTACAATCATCGGTTCGGGTATTGGGAGCAGGCTACGATCGCTGTAAATCGGTTGATTATTGAATTGATTCATTACTTGGGGAGTGAAGATATCGATTTTTGGTCGATAAACCTTGAAAAATCGATCGTGGACACCATATTGCGGAAAACAACTTTATACGATCCACATCAATTCAACTCAAACTTTATGCCGTTTGCAAATGTTACATTAAATACTATCACAGCCGAGGTTGTCCTCCACAGCAAGGAGCATTTGGCTACAATCCATTCAAATATTTCATACGATGCTGTAGCTGAGTGCCCGATATTCGAAAACTTCTTAACCGAAGTTTTCGATGATGAGCAGACAATCATGTTTGTCCAAGAATGGTTCGGGTATGTGCTGTCAGGAACCCATAAATCAAACGCTCTTGTGATTGGATCAGGTAAGGGTGCGAACGGTAAGTCCACATTATTCGATGTCTTGTCTCAATTAGTAGGCCTGCAAAATGTATCATCGGCTCCGTTGTCGAACTTCAATAATGATTTTGGAATTGAGCCTTTGATTGGTATGAAACTGAATCTAGCTACTGAATCAGATGCAGATTCCTTCAAAACAGGTAAGATTAAGGCCTTAACAGCGGGTGAGCCAATATCAATCAATCGAAAAAATAAGCAAGAGGTGACATTGGTGTTGCCAACAAAGTTAGTTTTTTTGGTAAATGAATTGCCAATGCTCAATGATACCAGCATGGGGTTCGAAAGGAGGCTGCTGATTCTTCCGTTCCTGCAAACATTCACATCGGATAAACAGGATAAAAATCTGCCAAAAAAACTGAGTTCTGAAATTTCAGGGATTTTAAATTGGGCGATTATTGGATTAAAACGGCTAATTGAACAAAACTATCAATTTACAGTTTCAGAATCGATGAAGCGGGCAAAAGAACAGTACTTAGGAGTTGCGAATCCTGTAGAGCGTTTTGTTGATGAAACAATTGTAGCGAAGCCAGCCAATGTAATCGATAATTCGGTTTTATTGGATAATTATAATATTTGGCTAGCATCGAACTTCATCTCCCCGAAAGGGACCAACTCACCTCAAGTATTCTGGCGTGCTTTTGATGAAGCAACAAGGAAAGCTAATATTGCCTATTTAAGAGGGAAATCCAATGGCAAAGGCGTTGTGCGCGACATCGGATTTCGAAAATTGTAACAAATCCCGGTCACTGTGAGTACCCTGTGCACTAGTCTGAGTAACTTCCTTAATTAGATTGAGAAGGGGGAGAGAAAACGTGGAGAGAGAAACGAGAAACGATTTGTTTTTCAAAGAAGTAGCACAACAATTGTTGCCGTATTTGATCAATCATGAAGCAAACGCTTCTGACTATTATATGAATGAAAACTAAAATTGGAGGCGAAAACGTATATGTACGATATGACGAAAGAAGAAGCAAAATATTTTTGTGAGAGTCGCGGGATCATCTTTATAGACATGGAGGAAATGTTTGAATTGGGTGCACTAATACCCGATGCGGCAGGATTTTTTATCGAAGATGAGAATCTGTAAGTAAGGCGTATGGACCAGCTGGTACTTGATCAGTTGGTTCATTTTTATTAAGGGAGGTGCACGATGATATTTGCATATTTACGTACGTCAGTGCAGAAGAAAAATAAGATATCCCTCGAAATGCAGCAAGCAGCCATCAAAGAAAAAGCTGCAGCACTTCATTTGCCGGAGTTGTATGAAAGAAACATTTTTGAGGATCGTGGCGTGAGTGGTGCAAAAATGCAAGAACGAAAAGGACTCCAGGAACTGTTCCAAGTACTCCGCGAGCCAACCTCATTCGGAAGTACGCTACTGGTATATCGATTTGATCGGTTAAGTCGAGACATCAATATCATGTTGAAAATTTTGGAAGACTTGGAAAAGAATGGAATCAAGCTGATTTCAGTAATGGAATCCTCCTTGAATTCAGACAATATCCCGATGCAGAAGATGTTGGTTCAGGTGCATGCGCTTGTAGCTCAATTTGAGCGAGATATGATCATCGAGAATGTGAATCTGGGGCTAGCTCAAAAGAGAAGAGAAGGGAAACCCTTATCCCCAAAGGTGCCATTCGGGTATCGTTTCTCACCTGCCAAACTCGTGCCTGTAGAGGCTGAGCTAAAAATTGTCCGTTATATTTACGATCTTTACCTGACAGGCAAATGTGGTTACGAAAAAATAGCTAAACAGCTCACTGAAAAGAATGTTTTCTTTAAAGAGCGTCCCTTTGTGCCAACTGACATCCATCGCATCCTCAGCAACAAAACCTACTATGGTGTCTTTAATGGCGGCGATGTAGGTGGTGAATACAGAGGCTCGCATGCAACGGTAATCTCAGAAGCGGAATACGCTGCGGTTCAGAAAATAAGAAAACGGAGGCAGGTAGCGAAGGTCAGTACGAGAAGAAATTGGCTGAGGCAAAAGTTGACTTGTCCATGCTGTCATCAGAAGCTAACACCCAAGATGAAACGCAACAATAAGATCGAATACCATTATTATTACTGTGCCAATCCTCAATGCAAAGAACGCGTAGTCAATGCGGATGCGGTGGAAAAAGAAGTCAAGAAAGCAGTGGTCCAGTTCTTGCTTCAAAGCCCAGTGCTTGAACAGACGGTGAGCGAGATCGAGAGCCGACAGTGCGAAGAGTTCGCAGAATCCAGGCGGGAGAAGTTGCAGCAAGAGAGAACGAAAGAACGCCTCTTTCTCCAGTTTGAAGAAGGGAGGATCAGCCCGGAACAATTTTCGCAAGCTTTTTCAGCATTGAATCAGGTGAGCAACGCTACTAATCGCAGACCAAAAGCAACTGTCAGAAGGAAAGATCTGGAAGCTTTACTTAAACAGAAAAATCAAATCCAGAAGCAGACACTGCCGGAAGAGTTTTACTTCGATCTGGTGGAACGCGTGAACATGGATGAAAAGTACCGAATTAAAGGCATTTACTTAAAAAATCTCAATCTTAACATCATTGAACAGGAGGAAATCAAACTATGAGAGTAGAAGCAGACGTAAAAATTAAACGGGCGGTGGGATATATCCGCGTTAGTACTGCAGAACAGAAAGAAGAAGGCTATAGCCTTCTTGGGCAACGAAAAAACATTGAATTGTTTGCAGAAAAGCAAGGATATGAGCTGATTGACGTGTATGCTGACGAGGGAATCAGTGGCAAGAACATCATCAAACGTCCGGGCGTCCAAAGATTGCTCGAAGATGCCAAAACAGGAAAATTCGATGTGCTAATCATCTGGAAGCTCACCCGGTTAGGCCGATCTATGAAGGATGTGATGAACATTGCCGAAATATTGTATTCAAACAATGTGGAGCTTCACAGTATTTCCGAATCATTCGACATCACGACCAGTACCGGGAAAATGATGTTGGGGCTGCTGGCCAACTTTGCCGAATTTGAACGGTCCCAGATCAGTGAAAACGTCAAGATGGCCATGAAATCACTGGTGAAGAACAACAAGCGGTTTCCTGGTGGACGGATGTTGGGTTACCGGAGCGACAGGGATGAAAATGGCATGAAGATCCTCACCATCGAACCCAAAGAAGCGCAAGTCGTTCAAATGATTTTTTCAAAATATTTAGAAGGAAACGGCTATCGAGCCATAGCCAACGTCATGAACAAAATGGGCTATAAGACTGTGAAGGGGAATACGTTCAGTACTATCGCCATCAAAGATATTTTGATGAATCCAACCTACACGGGCATGCTGCGTTACAACCGTTATGAAGATTGGGAAAGTAAGCGCCGTAAAGGGTACAATCCCAACTACATTTTGGTGGAAGGCACCCACGAAGCCATCATTGATAAGGAAACGTTTGGCAAGGTGGAAGAGCGCATCAAAATGGAAAGTAAGCAGCCGCAATGGACTCATGGTGGTGAAAACATCCTGACTGGACTACTCCGTTGCCCTGAATGTGGTGGTGCGATGGCTGCAAGCAATACAACGAACAAATTAAAAGATGGCACGAAAAAGAGAATTCGATACTACTCCTGTGCTAATTTCCGGAATAAGGGCGCGACCGTATGTCATGCAAACAGTATTCGGGCCGATATTGCCGAATCTTTTGTTCTGGACAGACTTCGCGAGGTGATCGCATTTCCTGAAAATCTGGCCAAAATCATCAACGAACTGAACCAACAAATTCAATCACAACGGAAGCCGTGGGAATTGGAACTACAGACGTTGGAAAAAGAGTTGGTGGAAACCCAAGCTAAAATCGACAGGTGGCATATGCTCTTGAAGGATACGCCTGAACTTTCAAGTGAGCTGAGTGCTCGCATTGAACAACTAGAGATTGCATACTACACTCACAAGCAGCGCATTCAAGAGCTGAATCGCATCCTGGAAGTGGAAGGCTACAAAATCAAAAAGGAAGACACTAAAAAGGTTTTGGAACTGGTGAATGCCTTGATTGAAGATTCAGACTCGAAGAAGACAACCAAAGCGATCCTAAAGACGTTCGTAGATCGGATTACCTTTGACAAGGAGCGCAAAAGCAACTTTAAAATATACATGACGTTCGATCAGGTTGTCATTGATCGCCTAAACGAATTCATGTCATCAGAGCCAACAGCAGAATTAAATGCTGGGGGCTCTTTTTCTTTGGTTGATAGTTTCAAAATACAAATTTAGTTAAGAATAAATACAAACAGAGAGACGTATGTTTAGCTGTCAGAGAGAAGTGCTCCGCAAAAAAATTCCCAAGGCGTAAAATATTTAGGGAAAAAATATCCTGCTACTATCTGATGTAAGTAAGGACCCAGTAAAACTATGAAATACAGGTGGGGTACATAAGGATACATTCGATAGCTTGGCTAAGTGGACTTGGGAGTGTTCTCAAGTTATGAATCATTGATAATTTTACTTGCAACTAAAAAAAAATGAAGTATAATATGAAATGTGGTTTAGGTATACCAAAAAAGGAGGGGTCACATGTCACCCCATAAAGAAGATTATCTGAAGGTTATCATGGAATTGGGTGGAGACCAGCAAATGATCACCAACAAACAGATAGGGCAGGCTTTATCTGTTTCTGCCGCATCAGTTACTGAGATGTCGGCGAAGCTACTTAAGGATGGTTTGATTAGTCATATTCCTTACCAGGGTGTACAGATAACCGAAAAAGGTCAGCTGATTGCTAATAAATTGATAAGGAAACATCGCTTATGGGAAGTTTTTCTTGCTGATAAATTAGGCTTTAACTGGGATGAGGTACATGAAGAGGCAGAAATGTTGGAGCATGTGTCCTCGGATCGATTAATCAATAGCTTAGATGCATATTTAGGCCACCCTAAATATGATCCTCATGGAGGTGTGATACCCGACAAAGAGGGACGGATTGAAGTTTCCGAAAGCAAACCATTAATCGAACTGGCAGTCGGAAGCCGCTTTGTCATCCAGGAAGTTGATGACGATCAGGAATTTTTGGCGTATCTGCTCAACAAGGACGTAAAATTAAGCGTCCCCTATCTGTTGACAAATGTTGAGCCGTACGAAGGTCCCTATACCTTTGAGGCGCAGAATCATCAATCCTACCAAATCAGCTTCAAAGCTGCAAGCAAGATTTATGTTCAATGAATCAGAGTAGGAAAAAAGAGCCAGCATGTAAAGGCTGTACTGAAAAACGAAGAGGTTCGCCTAAAAATGAAGAGAGGGTTTTTGATGGAACTATCAAAATTAATAAGAAACGAGCCAGCAGTGGTGACGGAAGTTGCTCATCCTGATACAAAAATGCAACAAAGATTATTGGATCTAGGTTTTTATCCAGGAAGTACAGTCAAATTGGTGTTGATCAGCCCTAAGAAAGATCCTAAAGCCTACGAAGTAAGAGGTACAGTTATCGCAATCCGTGATGAAGATGCAAATTATATACAGGTAAAGACAGAGGAGGGATAATATGCCAGATGAATTCGTGTTGCAAAATGAAAAAAATGGTCATGTGATTTCCTTAGCAGGCAATCCTAACGTTGGGAAGAGCACGGTTTTCAATAAGTTGACTGGTTTAAAACAACATACAGGCAATTGGCCTGGAAAAACCGTAGGCTTAGCGGAAGGGACAACTGAGTATCAGGGCCGCTATTATTGCTTGGTGGATTTACCCGGGACATATTCGCTTTCATCTAATTCAGAAGAAGAGGAAATAGCGCAAGAATTTATTCAATCGGACCTATCTGAAGCTACTATTTGTGTGTGTGATGCAACATCATTGGAACGTAGTTTAAACTTGGTGTTACAAATTATGCAAATAACTGACAGAATAGTGGTTTGTGTTAACTTAATCGATGAGGCGCGTCAAAAAGGGATAAAGATTGATATTGAGAAACTCCAATCTTTACTGGGGGTGCCTGTAGTTGCAACAGCGGCACGTCAAAACGAAGGATTAGATGATTTAATGTCCGCCTTAGCGAAAGTCGTGTCTGGGGAAATTAAAATGAATCCCTATATGAAAGAAGCTTTAGCCAGTCTAGAAGGAAATCAGGAAGAAAATACGATAGCATTGTTAGATCGCGCCACAGTTATCGCAAAAGATACAGTGGAGTTTACCGATGAAGATTACAATCGTCGTGACCGTAAACTGGATACGATTTTAACGCAAAAATCGACAGGGATTCCGATCATGATTTTGTTATTAATCATCGTTTTCTGGTTAACCATCCAAGGAGCCAATGCACCATCAGATGCTTTAGCTAACGTATTCGCTGTAATCGGTGGCTATTTGAATCAATTTGCCATTTATATTCATATGCCCGAATGGCTGCGAGGGGCATTAATTGATGGGGTCTATAATGTGCTATCAACTGTTATCTCTGTTATGTTACCGCCAATGGCAATTTTCTTCCCACTATTTACGCTGCTGGAAGATTTTGGCTATCTGCCACGGGTAGCCTTTAACCTAGATAAATATTTTGCACGCGCAGGGGCTTGTGGGAAACAAGCGTTGACTATGTGTATGGGGTTTGGTTGTAATGCGGCAGGTGTAGTAGGGACACGAATCATCAACTCGCCTAGAGAAAAATTAATTGCGATTGTTACCAATAATTTTGTTCCATGCAATGGACGTTTCCCAATCTTAATTTCAATTATTACTATGTTCTTTGTAGGGAGTTCCGTGAGTTTAGGGAGTAGTTTGCTTTCTGCTATTCTTTTGGCTGCCACAGTCATTTTAGGGGTATTGACCACTTTTTGGATTTCTCAACTGCTCTCTAAAACAATCTTAAAAGGAATCCCTTCATCGTTCACACTAGAATTACCACCGTATCGTAAGCCACAAATCGGCTCGGTTATCGTTCGCTCTATTTTTGATAGAACCTTATTTGTTTTATGGCGGGCAATCATAGTAGCAGCGCCAGCTGGATTAGTTATTTGGATGATGGCCAACATCATGATTGGTGACCACAGCATATTAACTTGGTTAACAGGTGCGATTGATCCATTGGCTCGTTCAATGGGCCTAGATGGAACCATTCTGATGGCCTTCATTTTGGGGTTCCCTGCTAACGAAATTGTCATTCCGATTATGGTGATGGGGTACTTGAGTAAATCAACGCTCTTTGAATTTGAGTCGTTAGATCAATTTAAGCGTCTTCTTTTAGATAATGGGTGGACTTGGTTAACAGCAGCTAATACGATTCTTTTTACGATTTACCATTGGCCATGTTCTACAACATTATTCACAATCTATCAAGAAACTAAAAGCAGTAGATGGACATGGATATCCTTCTTAGTACCAACCGTGATGGGGATTGCAACATGCATGATCACTACATTCTTGGCTCATCTATTCCATTTGGTATAAGCGCTGGTATTGCATGAACTTTCATAAAATTGCCTGCCGGTTGTTTCTCGGGGAAAAGAAAAAACATCAATGAATCGCGATTTTGAATGATTTGTTTCTTAAACTGTGGATTAAGTCTTTTCAATAGTAACATGGTCCCTTACTTTGACATAATGAAGACTACTCTTTCTTTGATAAAAAGATAGAAAAAAGAAATTATTTTATGGATTTGAGTTGGATAGAGTACTAGTAGCAGGATTAGTTGTGATATCCGTAACTTAATTCATGAGTAAAAAAACCGCAGTTGAATATGATACGCACATGCTTACCATAAATGAGGTCATTTTTTTTGAGAGGATTGGCGGTGTGACGGCATTCCTGTGTAAGCTACGAATATGACTTAAAAAAGAGAATATAACCGAAAAAGCGGAAAGCCCATAGTGTGACGGGTTTTCCGCTTTGTTTTTGCCTTCCGGATCATTTAAGGGCGTAATATAAAACGGGTTGAGAACACAGAAATTTTAAATCGAGCTGATATTGATTTTTCTATCGCAAAAATCGGCTACATCGACATCATGGGTCACTATGATGACCGTTTTACCTTGCAGTTGTAACTTCTTCAATAAATTTAGAATGCTATCCCGATTTTCTCTGTCCAAGGAGCCAGTGGGTTCATCGGCTAATATGATGGTGCTAGGTTTCAGAATCAAACGTGCTACAGCAACGCGTTGCTGTTCTCCGCCGGATAGTTCATACACTTTTCTTTTTCCTAAGTTGAGCAATCCCACATCCATCAAGGATTGTTCGATTGCTATTGTCTTTTCTTTTGAAGAAAGTTGGGTATATTTTAATGCCAACTTAAGGTTATCTTCAACCGATTCATCATCGATTAAGGCAAAATTTTGAAACAAGTATCCTAAATAAAGGCGCCGAATATTGTCCGTATTTTTCAAATTCAATGCCTCGTTTTCGTGATATAGTGCAACATGACCTTGAAATTCTCTATCAAGTAAGCCCAGAATATTTAGCAGAGTCGTCTTTCCTGAGCCAGATTTTCCGGTAATGGCGACCATTTCTCCTTTTTGAATCGATACATTTAAATCATCAAACAGCACTCGTTCTCCGATCCTCTTTTTTAAATGGTCTATTTTTATCACGGGTTCCTGCATCGTTATTCTCCTTTCAGAAGATTGGATAGATTCTTTTTATCATAGAATTGTAGGGACAGCAGCATTGCCGACATATCCAATAGGAAAAGTCCAAAAATAAAAATGATGGACGATAGATACTTTAAGTCATATTGTAATCCCATGAATAGACCAACAGGAGTAGCCAAAATAAAATAACTTACGAAAAGGAATAATAAGAATTTTTTGTATTTATCGCTCCTCTTCACTCCTAATAAAGAGAAAACCGCCCATTTCTGTCGGTTTAAAATAACCACCAGTTGACTGATTTGGATTGAAATCAACAGTTGTATTGCTATTAGAATACCTAAGGCTAATGATAATTGTTGGAGAGCATCTTTATAGTGTCCAATGGATTGATCTAACCATTCACTAATTTTGTTATACTCGAAACGATTATCTGTCAAATTTACTTTCTGTTGGATAGGCGCTAATATGTTTTCTAACTCATCTTCCGTTCCAGCAAAGGGCAGCTTCAGGGTTGTATACATTCCTGTATTAAGGATGTTGCTGGTTTCATCGGGAGTACCATTTGCGATAGTCAGTACATTGAAAATCGGACTGTTCACCGTGCCGTTTGTGCTGTTTGCTAGCCCATCGTTAAAGGTAAAAATCGGCTCAGCATCATCATATATCAGATAAGTAATCTGGATTTTTGAAGAATCCAGTGCTTCTTCCTCCAAATGATAGCGGCGTTCAAAGGAAAGTTTAGAATCCAAGGTAAGGGATTGATAAAGTTTGACATACAACGCCGCTTGATCTGCTTTACTCTTTGGAATGAATAGCAGACGGGATTGTTCATTCTCTGAAACTGATATCTGGTTTCCCTGTTCATCATACACTGGGAAATTCTTCAAATAGTTTGGATTGACTGTCATGGAAAAAAAAGAAGAAATTTGATTCCCAATTGCAGAATCGTAATACATTACATTTTGATAAGCTTGAAGACGCTGATTGGGAGTGATTTCTTCAGAATGTATATATATCGCTCCTAATGTATTCAACTCCTTATAGTAATTGGTCAAATCCTCTGCCATATCCGTGGAAGTTCCTTGAACAATGCCATTAAAATCTTCTCCGAGGTTCATTGAAGAAAGCACGTAATAATCACTGAAGTTCTCCCAATGAACAATCTTTTCTTTTTCGACTTGGAGGGATGAAAAATTCGTCGGGATAAGGTAGGCAAAGCAGATAACGGCAGCCACAAAGAATAGTTTCACAATTAAAACAGGAATCAACGCTATCTTTTGGTGTATTCTATTTTTTAATAAGAGTGACAGAGGAGTAAAATGGGCAATGATGAGTACACTCAGGGATGTTAAGCTTAGTATGAGTGCAAATAACAGCTCTAATAAAAGTAAATGTGTTTGAAAAGATACGGTTAGGTTTTTTAAGATGACATTTAGAAATAAATTCGTCACAACGCTTGTAATAAGTAAAATGAATAGGTAGTTTTTGATACCATCAAACCAAATGTCCAGTTGATTCCAACCATTTAATTTTAGGACTGCAATTTTCCGTAGTGATTGCATACCAATAAATAAAAAGAACAGAATACATAAAAGAATTTGAATCAGAACAACAAAAATTAAGATTGTGAATAATAATGGCGTGCTATTGCCAGAATAAAACGTTTTACGAGATAATTCATCGTAAGGAAGGCCTGTCAAAGATTCTAACTTAGTATAAAATTCCTTAGTATCGAAGTCCGTTTCAAGTGGGGTAATGTAATAAGTTCCTTTCAAAGAGGGAGCGACTTGTAAGCTTTTGATGTATATGACATCATCGCCAGCGAAATCTAATAAATGACCAGTGGCAGAAGAATCTTTTTCGTTGGTCGTCATATAAGCCGCAGGATTCTTTTTGAAATCAAGGAACTCTCCTTTTGTTAAGTTTACATGATCCAGGATAGTGGCATATTGATTGTTAGTTGCCATCAAATATTTTGAAATCACTTTTTCATCTTTTGAATAATTGATTTCAGTTTTAACGATCAATATATCGTAGCTATCCGCTAATTGCTTGAAGCCTTGTAAAAGTTCTTCTTTTTCAGTTGTCGTATTTTCCAAATTAACAAAAAATGACTGTTCTTGCATGCCGAGATTCTCCCAGCGATTAGAATCTTGGGTTCGCTCATAAAAGAATAGGGCTATACACGAAAAAACAGTCATCAAAACTAGATTTAGTGACAATATTTTTTTCATGGGTACTCCTCCTAAAAAATAGTACGGTGATAGGAGTATATCACCGTACTATAAATTACCAGATGTTGTAATAGTAATTCGCTGTATTTGAATTTGCTGTCCAAAGAGTTGCTTTGGATGTTGTCCCAGCTTTTTGTGAATCGTAAGCACTCTGAGATCCCAGAACAACAGTACTAGAATGGTCTCTAGTGCTTGAAGTTAGGTTCGAATAAACATAAACTCCAACATTTCTCCCATAACTCCAACTAGCCCCATATTCTACAGTTTGAGTCGCGGCACTAGCAACAGGAATGACGGTAAATCCTAATAATACAAGTGAAAGTACCAACCTAATTTTTTTATTCATAATTTTCTCCTCGTTTTCTTAGAATTATTGTGACACTTTAATTCTCCATTTTTGCAATCTTAATTGTTGAAAATTTCTACAACTTTTTTCACTATCCGCCGATCAATTCCCAAATAAGGGTTCCGATGCTTTCCAACATTTCACACTCCTCCTACTTCTTATTTGTTTACATATTTAATGTAAACTAGTTATACTGATAATAGTAAAAAAGTAAACAATACGGAACAAAAGGTGGGGTGGAGATGCAAATTGGAGAAGCAATAGGTGCTATCCGGAAGAACAAGAATCTGAAATCGAAAGATATCTATAAAGGTATATTGAGCAGACCTGCCATTTCGCGGTTTGAAAAAGGGCATAGTGACACGACTGCCGAGAAATTTTTCCAGATCCTTGATAATTTGAATCTGTCTTTGGAGGAATTCCATTTCCTTTCTAATAATAAAGCGAATACAGATGCTATGATGATCAGCACTTATTCGGAAGCATACTATGCAAAGGACTTACTAAGGTTGGCGGCATTGGAGGAAAAGGCCAAAAATCGTTTTGAAGAAACTTCCAAGATTAAATATCTGCATCATGCGAGCATCATCCATCTGCTACAGTGTAACATCAGCGAGCTGCCATTCCCGCATAAAGAGTTGGCGGTCATAAAAGATTACCTCTTTCAATGTGAGACATGGCATTATTATGAGTTGGTCTTGTTCACAAACTCATTGGATTTCTTTCCGGAGGACGTGCTGGATGCAGTGTACGCTAGAGCCAAGGAGAAGATGACGGAGTTCAATCGGATGAAATCGTACCAAAACGAACTATTCTCCCTTATTTCAAATATCCTGGTGTTGCAGTTGGGAAAAAATAATCTGGAGAAAAGCTGGCTTTATTACGCCGATTTGGAAAAGACCGTTTCTGCCTCGGACAACAGGATGTATGAACATGCCATGTTGCTGTTCTTCAAGGAATTAATCGCCATCATGCAGCACAAGGAGGACACCGAAAAACTGACTGCCATCCTACAGACCTTCAACCTTCTGAATATGGAGCGTATAGGAAACCAGTGCGCGGGATTACTGGAGATCGTAAGAAAAAATAATGCGTAATACTCATGAGCCGCTACTAGAGCAATGTATGGGAAAACTTTCTCAATCAAGCAAAACAGGCTAAATAAGTAGATTTAATGGAGTCCTTTTTTCCATGGCTGTTAAGAAAAATAATGATAAGCCACGCAATAGCAAGAGAAAAATTACATTCAATAAAGTTACACACATGCGTACCATAAATAATTGAGGATCTGACTGATCCGTCTCCTGTGTGCTAATAGTTAAGCAGAAATCAGATGAATGATTTCTGCTTTTTTTATATTTCGGACGTACCTTGAAAAAAATAGTCAACGATCTATACTTATAATTGTAGATTAACCGATTTGGTCAATAGGAGGAAGTATGAATAAAAAATTTTATCAGTTAGAATCACAAAAGCAGATGGATATAATTAATGCAGGCATTGAATATTTTGCAAGATTTGAATATAAAAAAGCATCTACAGAAGATATAGCGAAAAGCGCGGGGATATCCAAGAGCTTATTATTTCATTACTTCAAGAATAAGGAAACCTATTTTGTGTTTTTATATAATTATGCAGAGGAACTAATAGCCAGTAAAGTCTTTGATAGTGACTTATCTGATGAAAATGATTTTTTTGAAGTATTGGAAATAGTAACAGAAAACAAATGTACTTTCTTTGCTGAAAATCCATATTTGATGGATTTTTTAGCTAAAGTCCGTAATTCTGACCAACAATTCGTTCAGAACATAGTAAATTTGGACACGGATAATTTGGCAGAAGACACAATTAAAGAGTATTTTAGCACTATAGAATTTGAAAAATTTAAAGATGATATAAAACCGGAAGAAATAATAGAAATGTTGATACTATTACTGGATGGTTACTTATCCAATAGATTGAAAATAAATGGAAAAGTTGAATTGGATGACAGTATGAAGAAATATAAGGGATGGGCGAAAGTGTTGAAAAAGTCTGCATATAAGGAGGAATTTTTATGAGAATAGCCATATTTACACTGGGTTCAAGAGGAGATGTGCAGCCTTATGTTGCCCTAGCAAAAGCCGCAATATTAAAAGGGCACAGTGCTGTAATATGTACTGGGAAAAGTTTTCAATCTTTTATTGAAGGAAATGGTGTTGAGTTTGAAGAGGCTACAAGTGATTTGATGGCTATGCTTGAGACTGAAGAAGGGAAAATGGTATTTAATGATGCCAGCAAACACCCAATAAAGACTAAGCATTATTTAAAAGATGTGGTGAATCCAGCATATAGGAAAACATTAGATGATTTTTATAAGAGTGCACAAGGAGCAGATGTAATTATTTATCATCCTAAAGCTTTTGGAGCGCCCGATATAGCAAATTTTTTAGGCATTCCTTGTATAAGTATGCCGCCAGTTCCAATAATGTATCCAATTGAAGAGTTTCCTAATCTAGCAATATCACCTACCAGAAACTTAGGTAAAGTTATAAATAAACTGACATATAAAATAATGGATAAGGCAGAAATTGCTAGTATTAAAGAAGTAAATGATTTTAGAGAGAAAACATTAAACTTTCCGAAGAGAAAAAGTGGTGAGTACACATTTAAAATTGATGGCAGAGAAATACCTATAATCTATCCCATTAGTCCGTATTTATTTAAAGGTGTGAAAAGTTGGGGAGATAAAGTGTATCTACCAGGATTTTTCTATCTTGATACAGGAAACGAAGTGCTTGAGGAAAAAATACTGGAGTTTATTAATTTGGGAAAAGAACCATTTGTGATCTCTTTTAGTAGTATGCCCCTGAAGTCACCAGATCTATTCAAGGAGAAATTAGTTAAGGCACTAAAAGAAACCGATAATCGTGCAATTATTATAGCGGGTAATAGTGGAATTGCTTTTGAAAGGGAAGAAGAGATTTTAACAATTAAAGCAGCCCCACATTCGTTGTTATTTCCTTTAGCTAAAGGAATAATACATCACGGTGGAGTTGGGACGATGGCAGCTGCATTAAAAAGTGGCAAGCCACAAATAATTATCCCTTTTGCAGTGGATCAGCCGTTTTGGGCAAATAGACTATATAAGCTCGGGTATGCTTTAAAACCAATAAAAGAAGTTGAAGTTACAACGGAAGAACTAATCAGTAGATTTAAAGAATTAGAAAAAGCTGAAGTAAAGCAAAAGGCTCAAAATATAAAAAGTGCTTTATCCAAAGAAAATGGGACAGAGAATGCTATAAAATATATTGTGCGTTATTGTGATAGCTATTACAACAAGCAGGATTAATTTTTACAATAGTATCGGTGGTTATTATAGTACAGCAATTGATTTAGTTAATCGCAAAACCCTATGAAGTCAATAATTAAGAGGTGAAACAAGATGGATAATCAATTCGATCCCAACAACAAGATCATTCAACTGCTTCTTCGGGGTATGGGGATGGAAGACAGCGGCAAACCTGAAGAGGCAAACCTGCTGTTTCTTCAAGCCTGGAGTGAAGCGACAGACGATTTTGAAAAATTTATCGCAGCTTATTATGTGGCCCGGCATCAAAAAAATGTATCAGAAAAAATAAAATGGTTCGAAACCTCTTTGCAGTTCGCGCTAAAAGTGAATGATGAGGCGGTTAAGAGCGCGTTCCCATCGTTATATATGAACATCGCGAAATGCTATGAGGCGTTATCCGATCCGGACAAGGCAAAAAAGAATGTTGAATTATCACATTCGTATAATGTTGCGCCTTCTGATCCAGGCCCTTTTTTTCATGGGACAAGAGCAGATCTGCAGGTCGGTGAGCTGCTGACAGCAAAAGAGGAATCGAATTACAAACCCGGACTTAAAATGAACCACATTTATTTCACGGCATTGGTCAGTGGTGCGGGACTTGCGGCTGCATTGGCAAAAGGTGATGGACGAGAACGTGTTTATATTGTAGAACCAACAGGGGACTTCGAAAACGACCCGAATGTTACGGACAAGAAATTCCCGGGAAATCTGACCCGTTCCTACCGTTCGCAAGCACCTTTAAAGATTATCGGCGAAGCAACGGATTGGTCGCAACAGACGCCTGAGGAACTTCGTCGGTGGCGTGAAAAGCTGGCCAATAATAAAGGCGAAATCATCAACTGAGGATTCAACCTTTACCCTGGAAATAGGCACCATTTTCCGGCCTATCCTAACTTACGGAGGGACCCTGATAGTCTTTTGTGTACAGAAATGTTAAAATTCGATTAATAGTAAGTGTTTGTGCATGAAAATACGGGAGGGGTTTGGGAATGGATAACGGAAAGAACAAAAAAGATTTACGCATCAACAGCTCCGTGTATGATGGGGTTGTGAAGTCGCCGAACCGTGCGATGCTGCGCGCGACAGGCATGCATGACGAAGACTTCAAAAAGCCAATGGTCGGGGTGATCAGCACTTGGGCTGAGAACACACCTTGCAATATCCACTTGAATGATCTGGCTGCAATCGCAAAAAACGGCATCAAGAAGCAACACGGATGGCCAGTCCAGTTTACGACAGTGACCGTTTCGGATGGCATCGCGATGGGTACGCCGGGGATGAACTATTCATTGCCTTCGCGCGATCTGATTGCCGATTCGATCGAGGTTGCGGTAGGCGGCCAAAATCTGGACGCCTTCATCAGCATCGGCGGCTGCGATAAGAATATGCCGGGCTCTGTCATCGCGATGGCCAATGCGAACATCCCATCCATTTTTGTCTATGGGGGCACTATCGCGCCTGGCAAAGATGATGATGGCAACGACATCGATCTCGTCTCCGTTTTTGAAGCCATCGGAAAGTGGAACAACGGCGAAATGACGGAAGAAGAAGTTCGGGCGATCGAATGCAATGCCTGTCCCGGACCAGGGGCTTGCGGCGGGATGTATACGGCCAACACGATGGCTTCGGCGATTGAAACGATGGGGCTGAGCTTGCCGGGATCATCGTCAAACCCTGCGGCAACCGGTGATAAATTGAAGGATGTTTTCGAGGCAGGCGAAGCCATCATCGGATTGATCGAAAAAAATATCCGTCCGCGCGACATCATCACGCGCAAATCGCTGGAGAATGCCGTGGTGATCACGATGGCATTGGGCGGATCGACGAATGCCATCTTGCATCTATTGGCGATTGCCCATGCCGCTGAGGTGGACTTTGCGATCGAGGACTTCAATGAAATCCAAAAACGGGTACCGCATTTGGCCGATCTGAAACCTTCGGGAAAATACGTTTTCCAAGATCTATATAACGTAGGCGGCGTGCCTGCCGTTCAGAAATACTTGCTTGACAACGGTTTGCTGCACGGCGACTGTTTGACTGTAACCGGAAAGACACTGGCGGAAAACCTGGAAAATATGGCACCTTTGGCGGAAGGCCAAGACGTGATCATGACGCTGGAGAAGCCCAAACGTAAAGATGGCCCATTGATTGTCCTGAAAGGCAATCTTGCTCCTGAGGGCGCTGTCGTAAAAGTTTCCGGACTGAAGCAACGACGCCATGAAGGGCCTGCGAAGGTTTTCAACACCGAAGAAGCGGCGATCGAAGCGACCCTTAACGGGGATATTATTGATGGTGATGTGGTGGTTGTGCGCTTTGTCGGCCCGAAAGGTGGACCAGGCATGCCGGAAATGCTGTCCTTATCGAGCATCATTTCCGGAAAAGGCATCAAAGTCTGCCTGATCACAGATGGCCGTTTTTCCGGTGGTTCCCACGGGTTCGTGGTCGGGCATATCGCACCGGAGGCACAAGACGGCGGACCGATCGCCTTATTGGAAACGAATGATACAATCATCATTGACCAGGATACACGTGAGTTGACGATGCTAGTATCCGATGAAGAGTTGGCCAAGCGACGCGAAAAACTGGTGTTGCCGCCTTTGAAATCGCGCGGTGTTCTGGGCAAATACGCACACATCGTGTCATCCGCATCGAAAGGTGCCGTAACCGACTTCTTCAACCGCAACCCATTTGAGGAAAAATAAAGGAGGGTGCCGCATAGTGGAAAAGGGCATCACGTACACTGGTCAAGCGGGCCAGCACAAGGAAGAACTGGAAGAAAAACTGATGAACGTCATGGATACGGAAATCGGTCTCGATATCGTCAATCTCGGATTGGTTTATGGCATCGACCTGGATGATGAAGGGGTCTGTACTGTCCGATTAACGTTTACGGGCGCCGGCTGTTCTTGCTCGGAGCATATTTTGAAGGGAGTCCATGAGCAGTTGGAGCCGCTGGATTTCATCAATGCGGTCAAAATCAAGATCGTGTGGAGCCCGGCTTGGGTGTTGGATCGCATTACCCGTTACGGGCGCATTTCGCTTGGGATCAATCCAGGCAGATAAGAAAAAGGATCGGAACGAAGTGTTTTTGATACACTTTGTTCCGACCCTTTTTTTGAATGAACGCAAGTGTGGAAAAAATGAGGAATGAAAGGAGATATGCTACAATTTAAGTAAGCGTATACAACAGTTAGAACCAAATGTAGTTGAACAGTTTTCCAGGAACAAAATTGAACACTTTCAAGCACAGCAAAAAATATGCCAGGCAAAGGAGTAAGGGTCATGCTAAAACTTATGAGAAGAGTTCCCGGAGGAACTCTATTGATCCCAATGTTTTTAAGTGCGCTGTTGAACACGGCTTTTCCGGAAGGGCTTTATGTAGGATCGATCAGCCAAGCTTTTTTCTCCGCTCAGGGAACCAACTATATTGTAGGTTTTTTATGTTTTGTTTCAGCTATGGGTTTGGATGTAAAAAGTTTGGCTCAAATAATGAAAAAACAAGGCATGTTACTGGTAATCAAATTTTTGATAGCGTATGTCTTGGGATTCCTGATGATCAAGTATTTAGGTGGAGGAACGATTCTCGGGCTGTCGTCTTTGGCGATCATTGTCGTTCTTACCAGTACAAATCCAGCGTTGTATATGGCTCTGGTTAAAGACTTGTCAGAAAAAGACGATGCATTGGCATTTGGTTTAGCGGGTGTGTTTTGTGTGCCTGCTGTCCCTCTGTTGGTTTATTCCTTATCAAGCGGTACTGATATAGTCTGGACGCCGATTATCTCAGTTGTGATTCCTCTGTTAGCGGGGATGATCATCGGGAATTTGGATCATGAATTCAGAGATTTTTGCTTGCCGGCTATCGGCATCATAATGCCCTTTTTTGGATGGGTTTTAGGAGACAGCATCAATCTGTTTCAGGCGGCAAAAGCTGGGCTGGCGGGGGTTATCTTAAGCGTCATATTTTATATCATCCTCTTGCCGACTTTGTATTTTACGGAAACGAAGCTGTTGAGAGCGAATGGAATATCCGCGATTGCGTTGACATCTGTCGCCGGCGTGTCTTTAGCGGCCCCAAGTGTTATTGCGCAAGCCTACCCTGAACTTGAACCGATTGTACCCCTGGTCGTATCTCAAATCGCGATGGCAGTGGTAATCACAAGCGTTCTGACACCGATGATTGCAAATAAAATTGCAAAGAAAAAGAATCTCGTCAAGCATTAGAAAGGGGCAGGAAGCATGAATAAATACTATGAAAGAGCCTATGCGCTGGAAGAGCAACTTGTAAAGGACAGAAGGACACTTCACCAAAACCCAGAAATAGGCATGGAGTTGCCCAATACAAGAGCCTACGTCAGGAACAGATTGGAAGAGATCGGGTTGGAAGTCAAAGAAGTGGGGAAGATGGGGCTGAGTGCTGTTATAGAGGGTGAGAAACCTGGTAAAACGATTCTTCTTCGTGCTGATATGGATGCCCTTCCGATGAAGGAAATGAATGAGCTGGAGTACAAAGCGACGAACAATATGGCGCACACGTGCGGACATGATTTGCACACCGCTATGCTGGTGACTGCTGCACAAATATTGCTTGAAAATAAAGCGGACATTCACGGTAGGGTCAAGCTTATGTTCCAACCGGGCGAGGAGATATTTGCTGGGGCCAAAGATATGATTGAAGCCGGTATTTTAGAAAATCCAAAACCGGATGTGGCGTTTGCTATGCATACGGGATTAAATCAAGGTGTCGGGAGTTTTGAGTACTATAAGGGACATACAAGCACTTCGTGTGACAACTTCAAGATCACAATTACGGGAAAGGGGGCTCACGGAGCGTATCCACATACTTCCATAGACCCTATCAATGCGGGCGTGATCATTTATCAAGAGTTTGGTGAACTGATCTCAAGAGAAGTGAGTCCGTTGTCTGTAGCTACGCTAACATTTGGAATGTTCTCGGGAGGATCGAACAGTAACATCATTCCTGAAGTTGTAGAGATGCAAGGAACGTTACGCACCTACGACGATGAAGTGCGGGAGTACGTAAAAGGGAGAATAACGGATATTTTAGCGGGGGTAGAGAAAACGACAAGGGCAAAAATAGACTTTGAAATTTTTGCGAATGTGCCATCTTTATACAATGACCCTGACTTGACCGAGGAAATTGCAGAAATTTTGGAAACCGGAAATCCTAACTTTAAAGGCTATCCTGATTTGAGGATCATGGCTTCTGAAGATATGGCTGTTGTGTCGAGGCATTTGCCGACAACGTATATCATGCTTAATTGTAAAGTTGAAGGAAATAACTTCTCGCACCATAATCCGGGTGTGTTATTTGATGAAGCGGCTCTTCCAATCGGAGCGGGTTCTTTTGCGACTGTGGCCATTGAGTGGTTAAAAAAGCACAGTGAATAATGGGAGCTTTAAATGCTAATTCAAAAAAGTTCCTAGATCCCAATGAAAAACGATGCTGACCAGGCATAAAGGCAATGTTAAATAGGCGTAATCAAACCAGGCAATACTGGCCTGATTTTGATTACGCCCATGTTTATTGAATGGCAGCTCCTGGCATCAAAATGAAACAAGAGATCGATATGTCGTTTTCTTTTAGCGAAGAACAGGTGCCATCAAGACTTTGCCTGTTCCGCGATAGACGTTAACCAAACCTTCGCCGGATGCGGCTGAACCCAGGAGTGTTTGGCCTGATCTTGATACCGTAAATTCCAGGCTGCCGGACCAAGCGATCGCCATGTTCCCATCAATCTTCAATTCATCATTTTCCAACTCTATTTCTATCAGTTCTTCTCTGGGTACATACGATTCCAGTGCGACAATTCCCCCACCGGAAAGTCCCAAGTTGAAAAGACCTTCTCCACCCATCGCAACAGAAGAAAGGTTAGACCTCATAACGGCTTTGTGGTTCAATTCCGAATCACAAGCCAAAAACAATCCATCTTCAATCACTATTGAGCCATTCCAGTCATCAACATCAATAAGCAAAATATGCTTGTAGGTCGGCTCCAGTACCAGTTTGCCGGTTCCAGTATACTCAGGCTTAATTGCAGATTCATTCGTGACCTTTCCTCGAAGAGCTTTTCCAAAAAAATCACCCACGCCTTTAATACCTGTTGTAGCACTGACATTTCCCACCATCCATTGCATAGCTCCTGATTGAACGGTAATGTCGGAAAGACTGACGTCGCATACCAGCTGCCTTCTTCTGACGTTCATTTCAGAGGCGTAGTAGGCAGCTTGAGCCGTCAGATGATCGACACTCAAATCTTTCAAGTATTCCACTACCTTAAATGCGCCCAGCTCTTCGACAATTTTCACATCATTGTTATCTTCGAAATTTTTTATTCTGAACATATCCGTTTTCCTTCTTTCTTTTACAGAATCAATAGTTGTTTCTGATCAATAAAGGCTTATTCAATTTTGCTGTATCATTGTCTGTTATTATAACACTATTTTGATTATCGACCAATATTTAGATGGAAACGGTAACCGGATGGAAGAGGAACGCTTATGTTGCTATCCGTGGAAGCAGAAAAGTCCTGACTCTCAGAGCCAAGACTTTTCATTCATTATTGCGGATCGGTTAATTGGTATCACTAAAATAGATTAATATTCCAATGCCTTCAAATCTTCGATCGTAACGTCTTGCTCAACATAGCCATCAACCATGAACCCACTTAAAATTGAAAACTCTTTATAAAGGATGTCATATGCTGCTATTTCAGTATTGAAATTCTCTTTGTTCAATTGTTGGATCAGTGCCTTTGTTTTAGCTTGCGTGTCGCTGTCAAGTTCCCAGCTATCCGGTCTCAGTCGGCCAGCTTCGTCATACTCAGCCTTAGTACCATAAACCATGTCGCGATAAATGCGGTCGATATGCATGATCGGTGTTTCGTGGGTGCCTTTTTCCGTCATGACTTTGTAAAGACCGATGCAATAAACAGGGAAGAAGGGAATGACTGAGCTTGCTTTCGTGGTCACGGCAGTTGCCACCACAATCTGGGCTTTGCCGTTGATGTCAGCCAACAACGCATTGATGGTCTGCGCCTTCTCATCACAATCTGCTTTGGCAAGACCAAGGGTACCGCCACCGTAGTAAGGACGGTTCAGCTCTGTTCCCAAATAAGAATAATTGGTCGTCAGAACCCCGTCAGCCAATACATCTGCTTCCTTCAACGCTTCCATCCATAGTTGCCAGTCTTCGCCACCCATGACTTTTACGGTACCGGCGATTTCGTCCTCTGTTGCAGGTTCCAGCGTTTCGATGTAGAAATCCTGATTTTGCATATTGATATTAGGGCCAACTACGGGCTCGCCAAGCGCTTTGATTGCGGAAGTGTACGTCTCTCCGGTATCGGGATCTGTCCTTCTGCCGCTTGCCAGGCTATAAACGACCAGGTCCACTTTGCCCCCGAACTCGTTCTTGATGTATGCGATGACTTCTTGTTTGCTTTCGTGGCTGAAGGCGTCCTGCACAAAGTTTTTGGCGATCAGTCCTTCTTTTTCGGCAGCCTCACGGAACGCGATATTGTTGTACCAGCCAGCTGTGCCGAGATTCCGTTCATTTTTCGGTCCTTTTTCGAAAGAAACGCCAATCGTATCTGCTCCCGCACCGAAAGCCAGGCTGATTCGGGTAGCTAAACCGTAGCTTGATGACGCACCAATGATCAAGACCTTTTTCGGAGCTTGATATGTGCCTTTATTTTTGACGTACTCGATTTGGTTCAATACTTCCTGCTTGCATCCAAGCGGGTTTACACCTAGGGCCACATTACCCCGAATATTCTGTTTAAATTCCAACATATTTGATTTTCCTCCATTAAAATGTCATAAGGATATAATACCAGAAAATGCTACGCAAGAATAAATTATCTGCTGAAATTTTGGGGATTAGTTAGTTGCTTATGATTTTCGGTTTTCGGAAACTGGAATTCCTGATGTTCTTGTACGCTCAATACAAAAAGCCAAGGCGGCAATTGTCGCCTTGGCTTTTTGCGCGGTTCAAGAGAGCCACATTATCAGGAAATGTCGGTTGCTTGAGTCGTATGCACCTCTTTGATGTGCTGGTGGTCCAATTCGCCTTCTCCGTGAGCCAGAATCATCGCAATGGTGGCGTCGGCATCAACATTGAGTACCGTACGGAACATGCCGGAGAACCAATCGATACCTGCCAACAGGCCGATGCTTTCCGGTGGCAGGCCGAGTGCCGGAATGACGATTGTCAAGGCGACCAGCCCGCCGCCGGGAACCGCTACGGTGCCTAAAGTGGCCAAGGTTGATAAGGTGACTGTCTGGATCGCATTCGCTAAAGTGAACTCCAGTCCATAAAATTGCGCTAATGTGATAGCAGCGATGGCAAGGAAGAGCGACAAGCCATTGCTGTTCATCGCCATACCCAAAGGTCCGACCAATTGGGAAATCCGGCGGCTGACGCCAAGTTTATTCTCCTGATCTTCCATCTTGACCGGAAGCGTAATGGCAGAAGAGGTTGTCGTGAAGGCCATAATGGTCATGCGCGACAAGCCCTTGACGATGTGGGCGGGATTCACTTTTGTGATCGCACTGGTCAGGAAAATCCATAACACCAAAAATATCACAGAACCGATCGCCATCGCCAAGAGGAATTTCGCCAGCGGTAAAATCACGGTCAGGCCGATTACGCCGGTGACATTAGCCAACAAGGCAAAAATCCCTAAAGGCGCCAAGTGCATCACCGTTGTGACCAATTGGAGAATGACCTCATTGAATTGTGAAATCGCTGCTTTCAGCGCTGTCAAATCCCGACGCGTACTCAACAGGCTGATCGATAAACCGAATAATAAGGCAAAGATAATGACTTGAATCATGTTCCCTGTACTCATGGACTGAACCACATTCGACGGGAAAAATGCGAGAATAACATCGGTAACACTGCCAGTCGCTGTCGCAACTTCAGCAGATGTATCAATTTGCATATCAACCCCGGCGCCCGGTTGAATCAGATAACCCAACATCAAGCCCAAGCTTGCCGCAATGGCAGTCCCTCCGAGAAACCAGGCAGCCATCTTACCTCCAAGTTTGCCTAATATTTGCGGGTCGAGTGTGCCGACCGCTTCGATCACCGCGCCCATGATCATAACCACTACGGCCATCTGGATCAGCCGCAGAAAGATTTGTCCGATTACGGCAATTGGTGCAATCGCCGGTCCAAAAATTAAGCCGGCCGCAATACCTAATACCATCGCAACCATGATCTGATTGGTCATACTGATTTTCTTTAAAGATTTCATATAGAATCCTCCTTTACCGTTTGGTTTAAATGTACAGCGCTTTCATTTCTGTTGCTATGACTTAATACATAGAAAAGTCGCCATTTTAGTTCAAAATGGGTATAGATTAATTATCAATATTAGTGTATTAAATATTTGGATGAATGGATGGAATCTTTTAAAGGAGATCAATAAAACCGGCTAAGGTCTGTTTGGAGAAATTTTCTGAAGATAGTGAGTCATGTGAACTGTGAAAAAAATAAAAACAGCCGGATGCCAGCAGAAAAATCGCATGGCATCCGGCTATTAAGATTTCCGGTATCGTGGGTGTTATAGACTACAGGCGCAACATTTTCAGCAGAATAAGTTTTTCTGGCCATCAAAAGCCTCTCTTTTATTTGTCGTAGTAGAGACACTCTGACCCTCCGGTTTTACCATTCCTTCGGGTCATAGTTCAATTCCCTGAATAACGCAGCCTGTTCCTTCTTGGACAGGTAGCGCCATTGTCCGGGAGGAAGCTTGCCCAATTCAATATTCATGATGCGCATTCTTTGTAATCGGTAGACGTTGTATCCCAATTCCTCGCACATGCGGCGGATTTGACGGTTGAGTCCTTGGGTCAGTATGATTTTAAAATCATATTTTGACAGTTGTTCCACTTTACAAGGCAGGGTGACTGTGTCCAATATTTTGACCCCTTCTGACATCTGCTTCAAGAATTCAGGCGTGATTGGGCGGTCCACGGAAACAATATATTCCTTCTCATGCTGGTTCTCGGAACGCAGGATTTCATTGACGATGTCGCCGTCATTCGTGAGCAGGATCAAGCCCTCGGAATCTTTATCGAGGCGCCCGATATGGAAAACGCGGGGGGAATGGTTGACCAGATCGACAATATTCCCCTTGACGCCTTTTTCGGTCGTGCTCGTGATGCCGACTGGTTTGTTCAAGGCAATGTAGACATTGTTGCGGGCTACGAAGAGCTGATTGCCGTTTACGCGGACATCATCCCCCGGCTCCACTTGGCTGCCGATCGTTGCCCGCTTTCCATTGATCGTTACACGCCCCTCAGCAATCAGCTTGTCGGCTCCTCGTCTGGAGGCTTGGCCTGCTTCACTTATAAATTTATTGATACGCATGTGGACACTTCCTTAATCCAAATTTTTATCGCTTATTAAATATTTCACAAGATAAAAGATAAGTACACTGGTTGTCACAGTCAATGAAAAATAGTCGAATACTTGCGAAAAACCGCAACGCATTCGGCTATTTTTTTAGATTTTGCAACTATCGTCAATCGTAATAAACGGCATCCAGGAACAGTCCGTGGGAAGGGACGGTCATGCCGGCCTCGCTGCGGATTCCGCTCTTGAAGATGGCATCAATGTATTCCGGTTCCATCGTCCCGGCCCCGATTTCCAGGATCGTACCCATCATGATCCGCACCATGTTGTAGAGGAAGCCTTCTCCTGTGAACGAAAAGTGAAACAGATTGCCTTCTTGCTGGATTGTGATGTCATTGATGGTCCTGACCGTCGATTTTTTCGATTTCTTGAGTGAAGAGAACCCGAGGAAATCATGCTTCCCGACCAGCTTTTGGCAAGCCGTGTTCATTCTGTCGACATCAAGCTGTCCAGGGTAATGGTAGCTGTAGTGGCGCTCAAACGCGGAAGGCACGACGTTGTTCCAGACATGGTAGCTGTATGTCTTTCCGGCTGCATGGTAACGGGCGTGGAACCTTTCCGGAACCTCCTCCAGCTCTTTGACGACAATGTCGCGCGGTAGATAACGGATCAGATGGTCCCGCATCGCCAACAAATCCATATTGGATGTCGTCTTGAAATTGGCTACTTGCCCCCTGGCGTGGGTGCCGGCATCCGTCCGCCCCGAGCCGATGATTTCAACCTCTGTTCCCGTCATCGCCGACAGGATATTCTCTATTTTGCCTTGAATGGTTTTGTCCGAATCCCCGAGCCTTTGCCAGCCCAAGTATCTGCCGCCATCATACTCGATCGTCATTTTTATGTTTCTCATTTTGTCTCCCTTAAATATCGGTTTCTGGGCATCGTTGCATGCCGTGTACTCCTGTATTATACAGAATTTCATTCCGGTTTGGGGTATTTTCGGGGAATCTTTATAAACAGTATTTCAGCCTCCTTTTTCATTCGTGTAAAACGTTCAATCGACTGTAGCCAGTTTGTGCACTTCAGCTAAATCTATCCGAATTTTCTTATGCTATTGTAATCTTATAAAATGGTAGCGCTTTATGACTAGGAGAAGTCAGTCTGTTTGGTGACTCCCAACATATATTCAATCTGGATATCATTAGTGAAAAAACGAAGGAGGAATCATTTATGTCGGAAGAAAAATTAATCAAAGTGACTCCGGATGAGTTGCACGGATTGATCAAAAATAAACTTCAAACAGCTGGTCTGCCGGAAGTCCAAGCTGCCGAAACCGCGAACCATTTGGTGTATGCGGACTTATGCGGTGTACATTCGCATGGCGCCGTCCGGGTGGAGTATTATTCTGAACGCATCCATAAAGGCGGCATCACACTAGAACCTGAAATCAGATTCGAAAAAACCGGGGAAAGCTCCGGCGTTTTCCATGGGGATAATGCGCAGGGACAGTACGTGGCGAACTTGGCCCTGGAACCAGCCATCCAAATGGCGAAGGAATCCGGTGTGGCGGTAGTCGGCGTGTCGAGATGCGGGCATACGGGTACCTTGTCCTACTATTTGCGCAAAATTGCCGAAGCGGGATTAGCCGGCATGGCGATGACGCAGTCCGACCCGATGGCGGTGCCTTTTGGCGGCGCAGAAGTGTATTACGGAACCAATCCGCTCGGCTTCGGCGCGCCAAGTGCGACGGAAACGCCGCTGATTTTTGATATGGCGACCACTGTGCAGGCCTGGGGAAAAATCCTGGATGCCCGCTCAAAAGGCCGTGAAATTCCGGCAGATTGGGCTGTCGATGAAAACGGGCAAGCCACAACCGATCCGCATGCGGTGAGGGGACTGATGCCCATCGCCGGCCCTAAAGGCTATGGCCTGATGATGATGGTCGACATCTTTTCGGGCGTCCTGATGAATCTACCGTTCGGAAAACATGTCAGCTCCATGTACAATGACCTGCATGCCGGCCGGAACTTGGGACAACTCTACATTATCCTCGATCCAGCCCGCTTCGGGGATGCCGATACTTTCAGACAGCACATCAGCCAAACGATGGAGGAATTGAACGCCGTCAAACCAGCAGAGGGCTTTTCAAGCGTCCGCTACCCTGGTCAAGGCTCCAACGAGCGCTATGAGAGAAACAAGTCTCAAGGTGTGGAGATTCCGGAATCGATCATCGATTACTTGAAATCCGATGTGATCCACAACGACAGCTATGGAGGATTAAGCGCCTTTGCTAACTGATTTTTGAAACATTGAGGGCTGACAGTAATGACATTTTGGCGCAAATAGGAATCGCATGAAACCGACGTTTGATTGTTGGTTTCATGCGATTTTTTTGTTTTAGGCATCTTAACCACTTATGCTGCAGCTCTATTTTTGGACAGGTGACTACCAGAATAAAATTTTTACAGCATTTACGACCAGATAGGTTATGATAGATTATGAAATGGACAATATATTGTGATTTTTAAGAGGCGATTCATTTTATGCAGGTTTTTCACAATCAACTCCGGAGGATTTCATCATGAAAAAAGACATCAGAACTTTAGGAAAGAAAAAAGTATCCTTATCCGAAATAGAAAAATTTTACGGAATGGAAGATTATCAAACGTTATACGATAAAATTTTCGAACTTATTAATGAAGGCCACATTGAAATCGTAAAGAGCAGCAAGTCGAACGGCAAAAGACCGGCGTTGCGGACCGCCTATCGGGTGATGCCGATTGTTGAAGACAATGCGGAGTTGATTAATGAGTTATTGTATAAGATGGATCTGAAACTGGATACTAGCTACTATTTAAGAAATACCGCCACGTACAAAGCCGATCGGGCTGATGTATTGAAACTGAACGCCTATTTTTTGCGCCATGGCGACAAATTGAGGAACAGAATATCCATCAATGAGCGCAGTTTTGAAATATGGGGAAGGGAAAAGTTTCTGAGCGAAGAAGGTGGCACCAGGATTTTGAGGAATCTCAGGGTTCCGGAAGAGGTGCTGAACTATTATGCCACGGCAATTCCCCTTGCTTACTATTCCTGCAGCAAGCAGACGCCTCAGAAGGTACTGATACTGGAGAATAAGGATACCTTTTACAGTATGCGGAAACATCTTTTGGCGGGGAGCAAAGCTATATTCAAAACGGATATCTCAACATTGGTCTATGGCGGCGGAAAAAACATATACAAGAGCTTCGGGGATTTTGACATTTGCGTTGAACCGTATGTAGCGGATGCCAACAATACCATCCTGTATTTCGGCGACCTGGATTATGAAGGAATCATCATTTATGAATTACTGACGAGGGAATTCGCTGGCGAACATACCCTAAAGCCGTTTATTGAGGGTTATACTGCGATGATTGATAAATATTTGAAGATGGACATCCCCTTACCCAAAACAAAAGCCGGGCAGAACCGAAATATTTCAGAACTATTTTTACGGGAATTCAATGAGGAATACCGGAAAGCGATAATGGACATCTTGGAGAGGGAAGAGTATATCCCGCAGGAAATTTTGAATATAGGAGACTTCTGAGCCGATGGAGTATGAATTTCTGAATAATTTTAACGAAAGAATGAAGCGGGTGGGAGCTTACGCCCTGCTGTACAAAAACAGCATGCAGAAGACCACTTGGAAAAAATTTGGGTTCGAGAACTTTGATGAGCAGACCAACATCATCTTTGCGGTTCTTTTATACGTCATGGAGCAGTCTCTGAAGGATGAGCCCTGTACATTGGACGACATAGGCAGCTTTGTGGATGACCTCAATATGAGCTATCTGAAAAAAACGTTAACCTATGAAGATTGCAAGGAACTGGCTGACTTCATCGTCAACACCGTTCTCTGCGACGATGGGAACGCCATGTATTTCAACGGATATGATTTTTCCGAAAAGGAGTATCAGGCAATCAACATCAGCTTTCTGAATAACGAAATCATTTATCTAGAAGATACCGTGCGACGGACAAGCTTCAAGCTATCCAATGATGGATACTCTCTTTTACTTTCTACTTTGGAGATGGAAGCGAACATGCGGTTGACCATCCATGAATTCATCTTCAAAATGCATCTGGATAAGCAGAGCTACGATAAAGCGGTCGAAGACGTGAAAAATATCTTCAATCTGATCAGGATTCAGCTTCAAAAGATGCAGGAGGCCGTTCTACGGATTAAGCAAAACGCACTTTCTTATTCAGTGCAGGAATATAAAAATTTGATGAATGAAAACTTGACTTCATTGGAGACGACCCAAAAAAAGTTTGACAGCTACAAGAATCACGTCCGCGACAGGATTATCGAATTCGAGGAACAGGATATCAACATCAAAAAGCTTGAGAAAGAGGAACTCGATAACCTGAGCTATCTTAAGACCATCGAAATGTATCTTTCGCGTGCTATCGAAGAGCAGCAGAAATTGCTGAAGGCCCACTTCGATCTCAAAGATGTTTACGCTAAAGAACTGGAGGACCTTTCACAAATGTCCCTGATAAAAAGGTTCAATATCAGAAAGGATCTTTATGATCTGGTCTTCAAAGATGCCGGGAAGCTTGAGGACATCCATTATTTCCTGGCACCGTTGTTCAGGAAGAAAATCAGAAAGAAATACAACATCAACAAAGCGATCCAGTATCAAAAGACTATCCGAAAGAAGGAAACTGAAGATGATGTGGAGATGCTATCCTTTGACGAGGATGAGTGGGAAGCAGAGCAGATGCGCCTGCGGAAAGAAAAACTCGACAAATACAAGTATTCCTTACAAGTTATGCTGACTTTGGCGAACAAAAGAG
Organism: uncultured Trichococcus sp.; assembly: GCF_963675415.1. Classification (NCBI taxonomy): domain Bacteria; kingdom Bacillati; phylum Bacillota; class Bacilli; order Lactobacillales; family Carnobacteriaceae; genus Trichococcus; species uncultured Trichococcus sp. The sequence goes on along the minus strand of NZ_OY776220.1, from coordinate 848,829 downwards.
GAGCGATTTCCCTCCATGAAATCAGCGCCATCGTTTCGGAAGACAGGGAACTGTTGGAAAAGTTGATTCCGACGATCGAAATATTCCGGGAGATCGTCATTGAATTGCTGAAGAATAAGTCTGTGAACGTTCAGGAGCTCCGGGAGGAAAAGTCGAAATATACGGATGATTTGGCGCCGCAATTCCAATTGAACGAGACGGTCCTCAATATCGTGGAGGAATCGCCGGATTTGGGGGACATCACCCATGTTAGGGTAAGCAAGCTATCCGGTAAGGAGAAGGTAAAGTTCCGCGAGTTGTCCAGCAAGGACGGCATGGTCAAAGTCGTGACTTGCTCAGATATTCTGTTTGAGGTGAAAAGGGGGAAGAAACATGGCATATGAGGTGGAAGACATCAAATTCAGCCAAACTATTTTTTATCATCTCCTGAAAAATGGGGAATTGAACGAAAAAGATGATAAGGAACTGTACAGGGCGTATTCAGAGAACGAGCGCGTGATGAACTTGGTGAAGCAACAAGGGGAAACTGGTGACTGCATCGTCGAAAAATACGGTGGGACGATTTATCTCATTCCTAAAGAAGACAATGATTTTATCGGTTATTCGAAGGGCGAACTGAAAGCAGAACTTTGCAGGAGCAACGCGAACGATAAAGACTATTACCTATCCCAATTCGTGATTTTGACGCTTCTGGTCGAGATGTACGGTTCACAGGGGAACTCGGCCAAGTCGCGGAACTATCTGAGGGGCGGGGACTTGCTGAACATCCTATCCAGTAGGCTTAAAGAAGGCGCCGAGAAAGACGAGAGCGAACAGGACAATGGCGGAATCGCTTTTTCGAACATGCAGGAACGTTTTGAGGCCCTGAAGAGCGGCGACAGGACAAGCCGTTCAAAAACCACCAAGGAGGGATTTTTATACACCATCCTGAAATTTCTGGAGAACCAGGGCCTGATCGTTTATGTCGAAGCGGATGACATGATTACGACTTCGAAGAAACTGGACCATTTCATGGACTGGAATATACTGAACAAAAACAACTACAACAGAGTCCTCATTGCTTTGGGGGAGGAAGAACATGAGTAAGATAAATGCTGTCAGGATCATCAACTTGAACTACAACAATAACACAATGAGAATCGATGACGAAACTTTTCATTTGAATGGGGAAAGCACCCTTCTTTCGTTGCGCAACGGTGGAGGCAAGACGGTCTTGGTGCAGATGATGCTCGCTCCCTTTGTGAGCAAAAGATACCGGAACCTTAAGGACCGGCCGTTCTCGAGTTACTTCACATCCACTATCCCAACCTACATCTTGGTGGAATGGGAATTGGATGGTGCAGCGAATAATGTCCTTACCGGGATGATGGTCCGAAAAAGGAGTCACGCATCTGACGATGACTCCAAAGATGACCTGGAAATCGTCAATTTCATCAACGAATATAGCGGTCAAAATTCGAATGATATCCATAACATTCCGCTTGTTGAAATGGTTGAAGGAAGAAAAAAGGTCAAAAGCTTCGGAAATGCGAAGTCCTTGTTCGAGTCCCTAAAGAAAAGTCCTGAGTTTAACTTCAATTACTATGATATGACGCAGTACAATCAGACGAAAAATTACTTTTCCAAACTGAAGGAATACCAGATCAACAACAAAGAATGGGAGTCCATTATACACAAAATCAACCTCAAGGAATCCGGGCTATCGGAACTTTTCGTTGAATCAAAAAGTGCGGACGGGCTGATTGAAAAATGGTTCCTTAAAACGGTAGAGGATAAGCTAAATGTTGATGAGGACAAAATCAAGAACTTTCAGGAAATAGTGTTCCGTTATGCCAAGCAGTACCGGGAAAACAAGGTGAAAATAGATAAAAAGGCATCCATCGAGGAATTTTTTGTGGACGGAGAAAGCGTCCGGAGTCACGCGGTTGAACTTCAAACAAGGCAAAGGGAGCGTTCGGCATTCGAAAACAAAATCGCCAACCTGGTGGTAACGATCGAGAAGAAAAAGGCCGAGGTGGATTCACTAAAGGAAAAGCTGCAGGCGCAGATTGCGAACATCGTAAGCGAAATTGAGGACATCCAGTATGAGAAACTCTCCTTAGAGATCTATAGATGCCTAGAAACAAAAGATAAGACAGAAGAGATGATAGCTGAAGCCCAGGGTGAGCTTGATGCAACCGGATTGCTCCTAAGGGAACAAGAGCAGTTGCGCAATATTTTGGAGTGCGCTAAATTATTCGAGGAGTATAGAAACTTCTCCAAGGAAGTTCAGAAGCTGGAGAATGATCTGGATATACTGAAAAGCGACACGAAAGACATGACATCCGAAAGGGACAATTTGGGTTACACCCTCAACGTCCACTACGGCAAGGAGCAAGAGGCAGCCCGAGAAAATTGCGCTGAAATCGCGCTGGCCGTAGAGAAGTTGAAAGATGGAATCGAAAAGGCCGAATCGGAAATCACTTCGCTGAATACCAATTGGAATCAAACTGCATCGGAATTAGGAAGAGTCGATGAACGCATAAAAGGGTTTGAGGAATCCGAAGGCGGATTCAACAAAAGATATGACCTAAGGTTTATGAGAAACCTCACCGGGTATTACGATGAGGGGATGTTAGCCCGAGTTGAGCTGGATTACCATAAACAATTGGATACCGTTGCCAAGAGAATCACCGAATTAAATGATTTTTTGCATAATAGTTCTGAAGAATTGAAGTCCCAAGAACGGGACGAAATGGATGCGAGAACTAAGATTGCAACTGATAATGAAAAACTGAAAAACACCATCAATACATTGCATCAGTTTGAACAAGAGCTATCCGAAAGGAAAGATACCCTGAAATACATCGGCTTCAATGAAGAACGGCTGTTCGAAAAAGACAATATTGTTTATGCATTCGATAAAAAGATTGCCGCAACTAGAACAGAGCAAACAAAGATGCATTCGCAACTGGAGAAGGAAAAAGCGGAACTGAACAAACTGCAGACCGGAAAAATAACGGAGCTACCGAGCGACATTGCGGATGAATTCGGGAAACGCGACATAACTGTGACCTATGGAATGGAGTGGCTACGGAAGTCTGAAAATGCCAGGACTTCAGGGGCAATGCTAGTTCGCAATAACCCGTTCATCCCCTATTCTTTGATTATGAACAGGCGAGATATCGAAAAGCTAGAGAAGGAACCGATTGAAAGCTTTACTTCGTATCCAATCGTTATTCTGTGCCGGGAGGAATTGGACCATGTTTTCAATTCCAGCGAAAAGAAGTTATTGCTATTGGACAAAGTCAATTTCTTGATTTCCTTTAACAATAAGCTGATTGACAAAGAAGAAATGGAAATCATCGTCCGGAAAAAAGAAGAGGACATTCTTGGCCTCCAGAGTAGAATCAATGAAAAGCAAAATGAAATCGATTTTCTGGAAGGTAAGAGAAACCGAGTGTTTTCCACTAGGGTCGAGCAGGAAAGCTATTCCAGCGCAGAGGAAGATAAAAAAGCATTGGAACGCGAGATTTTCGAAACAGATAAAAAAATTTCGGATTTAAGAGCATCTATCTTCACGATCACTAAAGAATGTGATTCGGCTACTACTGAATTGAAGTTGAAGAAGCATGAAGATGATGCTTTGCGGAGACTGATGGATGATTTGAATGAATTAAAAGGGAAATACGTCAGATACTGCGGTGAGCTGGAAATGCAAAAGCAGCTGAAAGATGAGGAGACTGCCATAATTGTCCAACTTCAGTTGCAAAAAAATCTGAAGAAAGCCCTTGAAGTGGATAAAAATAGCCAAGAAAATAGGCTGAAGCATTTCCAAGATAAAGAATCGAAAATCGAGAGAAAATTGGAGAACTATCGTGCGTTCAAAAAAGGTGTCCTAGTCGAGAAGGACATCGAAGACATCGAATCCCGCTTCGAGAGCCTCTCTAAGAAAATTACAGAAGACGTAAAAAATCTTGAGGAAAGGCTGAATATAGAGAAAAATCGGTTCAGTTCCAAAGAGGAAGAGCTTGCGATGAAATCAAGTGAATATGGATTGGTTGATAACCAATTTAACGAAGTATCGCACGACATGTATAAAGAAAGACAGGTACGGAAGGAAATCGTAACGCTGAGGAGCAGAGCAACGGAAATTACCAATGAAATCAATGAGCATAGAACTGAAAAAGCCGTTATTGAGACCAAAATCAAAGCGCACTTCGGCGACTTGAAAAAAAATCACGGAAAGGAAGAACCGAAAGCGCGTAACGAAATAAAGGACTATGATTTTGCCGAAAAAATCTTCATTTTAGAGGACTGGAAGAAGAGAATCGAACGTGAAAAAGGCAATATTGAAATACATCTGAAGCAGATAAGCGAAAACCGTAGCGCATTGGCTGAATACGACCACTTCCCGGTCGTCTCGGAAATCGAACTAGAAGTGGATTATGAGAAACTGGATCGTTTCAGGGGAGAAATGCTGCGTGATTACAGGAAGTCCCAGAACGAGGAAAACGAGAAGGGTGACCAACTGAGTAGAGAAATTGCACGGGTCCTCCGCAAAAAAGTATTCAGCAACGATGACTTCTTCAAGAAACCTTTGGAGACACTAGAGACTCTTTCAAAAGATCCGAACAGCTTTTTAGAGAACTTGGATATTACGATTGATTCCTACCTCACGCTGATGGAGAAATTGGCAGCGGACATAGAACTGATTCAGAAAGAGAAGGAAAACGTCCTTCAAAACATATTTGATTACATACGCGAGGTCCATGAAAATCTCGGCAGGATTGACAAAAATTCATCCATTAATATCAGGGGACACTCAATCAAAATGCTTAGAATCATCTTGCCCAATTGGGAAGAAAACCAGGCATTATACAAGCAGAGACTAAACGATTTGCTCGATACGGTGACGGCAAGAATCTTGGATAGATTAAATCAGAACGAGAATGCCGAAGAGACCATCTCTGCGGCCATCACAACTAAAAACCTATATAACGAGGTGGTGACTATCAGCAGCATTGAGGTCAAACTGTTCAAAATCGAGGAGGATAAGGAACGTCAAATCAGCTGGAATGACGTAGCGAAAAACTCCGGAGGGGAAGGCTTCCTCTCTGCCTTTGTCATTTTGTCCAGTTTATTGTCCTACATGGGAAAGGATGAAAAGGATATCTTTGCAGAGAGAGTGAACAGCAAGGTCTTGGTGATGGACAATCCGTTTGCACAGACGAATGCGGATCATTTGCTGAAGCCGCTGATGGAGATTGCGAAGAAGAGCAACACGCAACTGGTGTGCCTATCCGGATTGGGTGGCGACAGCATCTACAACCGCTTCGATAACATCTATGTGCTGAACCTGATCTCTTCAAAACTGAAGGGCGGTGTGCAGTTCCTACATGGAGAGCATTTGAAGGGGGATGAGGCGGAGGAAGTAATGGAGGCCTCCCAATTCGAAATAGCCGAGGAAATTGACCAGATGGATTTGTTCTGAGAATAAAAAAATTAAGAAAGAAGTCTAGATTCCATACGCGAATCTAGACTTTTTTTATGCCTGAGAAGTGCTCAGAAATAGCAGTAACTTCTTGACGGTTATTATACTTGGTAGGCTTTGTCTGCTTCAGCCAACATCTGGTATACGGCTTCATAGCTCTCGCAGACATCATCCGGGACGGTGTAGTTATTCGAAACGGCACGCAATTGGGTGAACTCTTCGTTCAAGTCGGGTTTTTCTGCGCCGGCTGCTTGGGTCTTCTCGATGATTGCATTGACCAGCTTGTGGACCTCATGGAATTCCGGGTGATTTTTTCCGTGAACGCGGGCTACAATCGGCGCATATTGCTCCAGTGTCGGGAATAGGCTTTCCTTTACCACGTTAAAGGTTGATTGATTGGACATATGGACTCCTGCTTTCTGAAGTTTGATGGTTTCATTATAGTATGGATCCACAAAAATAGACTTGATCTAAATCAAAAATAACGATTATTTCAGCACCGCTTTTGTGACGGAATCAGGCAGCATTATTTCGCCGTTTCAAACCCAAATCCCGTAAAAGCTGACGTAGATGAGTAGAACTACTCTCATGACGAAGTGATTAATTTGAAAAAACTATCAAAACGAGGTGCTCGATAAGGTCACCCAATCATCAAATCTACACTTTTTTTGAAATTCCCCATTTTATTGATAGGACCTCTTTGAAAAGCTGATATGACAAGCTTTTTAAGTTGTTCCCTCTTCTGGTAAGTGACAAACAATGTGAGCTTGTTCACACAGCAGAAACCGCACGAATAAGGGGATGCAGTATAAGAAAGCTATCGTTATAGTGTTTGTTCCGCAAGTTGAGAAGCTTTTCTGAAAAGTGTCGTTTATTTTTGAGAAATACCAACAACATGTGACATATAGTCCCATCAGCTGTGAGGAACGGAATGACTATCTTCTTCTTTGGCTATATAATTTGCTCCATAGTTAAGAACAAATTCGAAATTTTAATCAAAGGAGAGCATTTAAATGAATATCAATATGGCGGACACGACTTTCATGTTCCTCGCAACAGTAATGGTCCTGCTGATGACCCCAGCTTTATCTTTATTTTACGGAGGGATGGTCAGGGCAAAAAATGTTCTGAGCACAACCATGCATAGTTATGCAGCTATTGTAGTAGTGGTGATACAGTGGATCCTTTTGGGTTATTCCTTGTCATTCGGAGGAGACAATTTAATTATCGGCGACTTTTCATTTGCTTTTCTGAATAATGTTGGGTTCGCCCCAGTCGATTACGCTCCGACAATCCCGCATCAGTTATTCATGATGTTCCAATTGGCATTTGCGATCATCACACCAGCCATTATTTCCGGAAGCGTTGCGGAAAGAATGAAATTCCCGGCGTATCTTGCCTTCGTATTGCTCTGGTCAACCTTGGTCTACGATCCGATTGCGCATTGGGTATGGGGTAATGGCGGTTGGATCCGTGAAATGGGTGCTCTCGATTTCGCGGGCGGAACGGTTATCCATGTCAGTGCCGGCATTTCAGCGCTAGTGGCTGCGATCTTTGTCGGAAAAAGAACCAACAAAGACTCTGTCCGACCGCATAACATCCCGATGACGATGATCGGCGCCGGCTTGTTGTTGTTCGGCTGGTTCGGCTTCAATGCAGGCAGCGCCCTCAGCATGAACGGCATTGCAATGAATGCCTTCATCACAACGACTGTATCAGGAGCTGCTGCTGGATTCAGCTGGCTTATGTGCGAATGGGTCCTGCACAAAAAACCGACAGCATTAGGCTTGGTCAGCGGAATCATCGCGGGACTTGGCTCGATTACGCAAAGTGCCGGTTACGTCAGCCCATTCTCAGCGTTGCTCATCGGTTTCGTCGGTGGGATCCTTTGTTTCTTCGCTGTCACTGAATTGAAAAAGAAAATCGGCTATGATGATGCACTCGATGCTTTTGGTTGCCATGGCGTCGGCGGAATTTGGGGCGGCATCTCAGCCGGGATTTTCGCGACATCCACAATCAATCCTGATATCACAGGCGGCTTGGTGGACGGGAATGCTGCACTGCTGATCGCTGAAATCATCAGCATCGTGGCGGTCACTGCTTATTCTGCCATCATTTCCTTTGTCATCCTGAAACTGATCAGCTTGGTTATGCCGGTTAGGGCATCCGAGGAGGAAGAGGAAGACGGTTTGGATTATTCCCTGCATGGAGAAACGGCTTACGGTTCGGTCAGCGCTGCAGGGCTTGCTGTCGGTGCGCATGATTCGGTTGCAATTCCAGCTGCTCCATCCATTTCACCGAAAAAGCAGTTCGGTGCAGAAGTGGTTGCTATGGATGAAGCAGTTGTTGTGGAAAATCACGCGACAGCAATCCCGGGCAAAAAAGCCCATAAAACTGCCAAAATGACCAAAGTGGAAATCTTGATCAATGAAAGCAAATTTGATCATCTGAAAAAAGCTTTGAACGGCATCGGCATCACCGGCATGACGGTCGTGAATGTGTTCGGGTACGGCGTGCAAAAAGGGCACACGACTTATTACCGCGGGGTAGAAACCGATGCGGATCTGTTGCCTAAAGTCCGGGTGGAAGTCGTAATCAGCAACGTGCCTCTGCAACAAGTGATCGAAACCGCCAGAAAAGCTTTATATACCGGGAATATCGGCGATGGAAAAATATTTGTCTATGATGTTGAAAATGTCATTCGTGTCAGCACCGGCGAAGAAGGCGCGCAAGCATTGACGTACAACGGCGATGCAGAGTTATTGCGTGCGACTTCCTGATTGAAGCAATATTCTAAGGGTGGCGAAGTTGAATGTTTTGTCTCAGTCCCATCCAAATAAAAGATGAAGCACTTATCAGAGTTGAATTCTGATAAGTGCTTCATCTTTTTTTAATTTCGGAAAATAGGTGGGCACATACAGGACAGCGAATCAATACCGCTTGTGTGTCCATTGGCGGTATAATGGAGGTACAATTAAAGAAAAGATGTCGATTCTCTTTCCTGGAAAAAAGCTGCAGGTAGGAGTGGAAGGGCGAGCTGATGGGAAGGAAGCAGAATCCAGGAGGTGGATTTCATGGCTAAGAAGGCAAGCAATGATGCAAACGGAATCCTGTTGTTAAAAAAATGGTGGTTTTGGTTGATTTTGGTTGTGGCGGTCGGGATGATGGTTGTATTTGGTGAAAGAACAGATAAGGTGGAAACAAACGCATCCACTACAGCAGCGCAAACTGCAATAGCTAACTTTGAAGAAATGGCGGCTGCATCCAGCATAGAAAAAGCTGAGGCGGATAAACGGGTAGAGGCGGCCATCCAAGCGGCTGAAGAGAAAGCGAATGTTGAAGCTCAAGCCAAAGCTCAGGCTGAAGCAGAGGAAAAACTCAAGGATCCCGCGAATTACCGGACGGATATCACCTATGATCAATTAGCGCAGGCTCCCGATGATTATAATTCTGAGATGATTGCGTTGTCCGGTCGGGTCATCCAAGTGATGCAGGGTGAGGAATCTTCACAAATGCTGGTGGCGGTTGATGATCAGGAGGGTGCCGTCATTTTTTTGGGATACGAATCGAATATAAATGAATCCGGGATTTCGGAAAATGACCTCATCAAATTTTATGGCACGGCGGCTGGAACGATCAGCTACGAGTCCACCCTTGGAGAAACCATTACGGTGCCGGCTGCCTTTGTATATATGATAGAGCTGCAATAATTTGCGACCGAAAAAATGATGATATCTGAGGTTTGGCAGAAACAGCCGATTCAGCAAGTTCGCTGCTGATTTTGCAAATTTCATCCCCAATGCCGGCTGGCTGTCCACGCCGGGTACGGCATGCCCATCGGAGGCAGCTTATTCTTTGGGTTTTGTTGGTAGGATTGTCTGGTCTTGGGTTCGAATTCATAATTGTGAGCGAGATTCCCCGCCAAAATGGTTTTGACGGGGAATCTCGTGTTGTCCGTGGACGTTTTTTCCCGCCAAAGTGGTTTTGGAGGGTTTTCTGATACAATTATGCGGAAACGACTGTAAAAAGCAACGTTAGTCAGTGATGACCCAGTACTGTGAGCCGTCGCTGTTGCGATCCATAAATCCATATTCGATAAAGTAGCGACGCACCGTCACATAATCATCGTGAGCCGTTTTAATGATGTCGTTGACTTCCTTCTCAGAATATTTCTTATCCTGATCAAAACGCTTCAAAATATGCTGCAGCACAATAATTTTGCGTTTTTCCTTGCTTGGGAAAATATCCACTGCCCCATCCAATCCGTTTTTAAAATAGGTTTGCAGTACTTTTTCCCGTTCCGTTTCTGTAATGCCATAGCGTGTATCCACGATTGTTTCCTCCTTGTGAATAGGGCTATCTCTCATGGGTACTCTGCTGTCCAGGTTGGCCATCAGCGCAAGAAAAATTTTTGCCTGCCTTTCCTTTTCCTTCAGCTTGAATCGATGTTGCCGAATGGTCGAGATACTTCCCGAAGAAGACCGCTCCAATACTTCCTTATCGGATAGCCCTTGATGAAATAGCTGTAGCATTTCCCTTTGGATGTCAGATAATCCTGTATATTTTTTGTCTAATTGAATCAGCGTTTCGAAAACCGAGCCATGCGATTGCAGTATATGTACGAGCATAGCCTTTTCCGCTTCATAAAGTACCTCTCCTATTGGGTAGATGATGCCCTGTTGGTAGGTTTGACGGCAAAATAAGCAGGCGTAGCTTTCAGCATGCTGATCAAATCGATAGCCGTTTTGTAATTCTAGTAATGTGCTGTTGTCAATCATAAAACCCCATCCCCCTTTCTATTTATCATGTAAACAATTATATGATTCGTTATTCTATTTGTAAACAAAAACTATAAATGTTTGTTAAATTAAAGTTTTCGCTTTCCGATAAAAATAGATTAGCGCCAAAGCGAAAATACCGACTGAATATTCCAGTAAGGTGTAGGCGAACGTTGCTATTTCTGGTTGCATGAGATGCAGCTGATCAATACTTATTTCAAAGACGGCGTATTTTTTTGTAATATCCCACTTTTCTGGGATAATAAGGATGACGGAATGTTCTTTTTTTAGAAGGGGAGGAATCATCTGATGGAGTCTAAAATACCCCCGAATGGCAATAAACAATGGCTGAATTTTGCTATGACAACTGTAATTTTTCTGATTGTGCTGAATTTTTTCATTTCCCCCGGTCTGCAGGAAAATCCGGTAACGGAAGTGGATTATAAGACGTTTGTTTCAATGCTTGAAGGAGGCAGTGTCGAATCGGTTCTGGTGGAGGAAACACGGATAGAATTCACAGCGTTGGATGATGATGGGGAGGAAGCCATCTTCATCACAGGAAGAATGGAAGATCCCCAACTCACTGAACGACTGCTGCTGACTGATGCAAAGTTTGAAAAAGAGATTATCGAAGAAAGTTCTCCTCTTGTCGACTTTTTCCTGGTCTGGATTTTGCCTTTTGCGTTATTGTACGCATTTTGGGGATTCATGATGCGCAGGCTGCAGGGAAGAATCGGGGGAGTCGGCAATGAAATGAAATTCGGCAAGAGCAATGTCCGGATCTATGCCGAATCGGAAACAGGGAAAACATTTGAGGATGTAGCGGGACAGGATGAAGCCAAAGAAGCGCTCTGGGAAGTGATCGATTTCCTGCATAATCCCCAAAAATACCGGGAAATCGGCGCCAAGATGCCAAAAGGGATTCTACTGGTCGGACCTCCTGGAACCGGTAAGACGCTGCTGGCAAAAGCGGTCGCAGGAGAAGCCAGAGTGCCGTTTTTCTCGATATCGGGCTCTGAATTCATGGAGATGTTCGTCGGCGTGGGAGCTGCCAGGGTCAGGGATCTGTTCGACAAAGCCCAGGAAAAGGCCCCTTGTATTGTTTTCATCGACGAAATCGACACCATCGGCAAGAGCCGTAACCTGTCAGGAATCACCGGAAACGATGAGCGGGACCAGACACTCAACCAGCTGTTGAATGAAATGGACGGTTTTTCCTCGGAAAAAGGTGTGGTGATCCTGGCAGCAACGAACAAACCTGAAGTTCTCGACAAAGCGCTGCTGCGGCCAGGACGGTTTGACCGGCGCATCCCGCTTGAACTGCCGGATATTGCCGGGAGGGAAGCGATTCTGAAGGTTCATGCAAAATCGGTCAAAATGACGGAAGACGTTGATCTGAAGGGGATTGCAAAGTACACACCCGGCAGCTCCGGAGCCGACCTTGCCAATCTGATAAATGAAGGCGCTCTCCATACCATAAAGGAAGGCCGCAGCAAAATCAACCAATCCGATCTGGAGTATGCGTTGGAAATCATATTGGCCGGATACCAGCGGAAAAATGCGATCCTCTCGAAAGAAGATAAATTGGCGATAGCGTACCATGAAATAGGGCATGCAATCGTTGCCGCGAAACAAACAGATTCCGCACCTGTCAATAAAATCAGCATCATCCCAAGGACTTCCGGAGTCCTCGGCTACACGATGCAGTCGGAAGACACAGATCACGTTCTGATGAGCCGCGAAAAGTTCCTGAACAAGATCATTACCTACATGGGCGGACGCTCTGCCGAGGAGGTAATCCTGAATACGGTCACATCCGGGGCGGAAAATGACATAGAGGCCGCAACGGCTATTGCACGGGCCATGGTTACGCGCTACGGCATGAGTGAAAAATTCGACATGATGGCCCTGGAAACGATCAATAACCCTTATCTTGGAACGGATGTAACTTCACTCGTATCGAATGAAACCTCTGCGAAAATCGATGATGAGGTTTTGCGTATCATCAAATTTGCCCACGAAAAAGCCAAGGAAATCATCCGGGAAAACTTACCGAAAATGCATGAACTTGCCAACTATCTTCTCGAAAAAGAAACCATGACCGGCGAAGAATTCATGGAAATGCTGACGGAAGAAGAATGAGGAATCTAGGTTTTAAGCGGGTGCATACATGGCTGTGAGTTGAAGCAGATAAGGGGAAAACTCATGAAAAAGAATATAGGTTTACTTATGATGATCATTTTTGGTTTGGCACTGCTGACTGGCTGCGGCTCATCAGAAACCGCGTCTATAGGTATGCTCAAACAGAGCGGGGACTGGATTTACTATACAGACACCAAAGCAGAAGCCCTTTATAAAATGAAAGCTGACTGGACCGGAAAGACCAAGCTCGCTGATAATTTTGCTAGCGGCTATATGGTAATTCAGGGGGATACTATTTATTACTCTGGCATGAATGGCGGTGTCAGCAAGATTCAAACAGATGGTACAGGAGCGGCTAATGTTGTGGATGTCGGAAAAGAAAGCTCGTACGGGTTCGAAGTGTCGGGGGACTGGATATACTACAGTACGAAACCGGGGAGCATCTATAAGATAAAAACGGATGGCACTGAAAAGGCCAAGATAGCTGACATCAGCTCTTTTGAGGGAGATATGAAGGTTTCTGGTGACAGCATCTATTATGCGGATGGCATCAGTTTGTTCAAAATGCAGACTGACGGCACTGGGGTTATGAAACTGTTGGACAACGCAGTCATACACGCAGTCGAAGGGAACTGGATCTTTTACGGCGATAAAAATCAAAAAGGGGAATATGAGAACGTAAACAGGATGAAAACAGATAGTACCGGGCAAACAAAACTTGCGGAGGGTGTTTTTACTGCTATAGACGGGAACTCGCTCTATTACAGTAAAGATGGCTGGCTCTACAGGGCAAATCTGGACGGGACTGCAGCAGAAAAAATGAATAAAGTAAAAATGTGGAATATCTTAGATATTCACGGTGAATACATTTACTACGGTGAATATTCAGGGGCAGCTTACAGGATCAACCTGGACGGTAGCGACAAGAAGCAGTTCGAATAGATATGTAGCGATATATTATGGCATTCCTGGTAATTTCAAAGGAATGACTCAAAAGAGAATAGTGGATTGACTGTGCGGAAAACCTATAGTTGACGGGTTTTCCGCTTTTCTCATTTTGTTGGCTCAGTTGCATTAAAAAAAAGACTTCCTAAGAAGTCTTTCCGTTGGTTCGTCATAAAAGAAAAATGTTCATTAATATGAATTGGTTAGCCATTATTTTTTGATTTCAGATACGCATCAACTGCCGATAGGATGATTCCGACTGCAAGCAGACTGTAGCTGATTGATCTATTTTCGCCAAAAACTATTCCAGCCACTATCAATCCGAAAGCAATGGAAGCCAGCACACTGAGTCGTTTAGGTTTTGAATTTTTAATACTGATAAATACCAAAGCTAAAAACAGAATAGCTACTAGCACGTATATTTGTGACGGTGTCATGCATATCACTCCCATTCTTATAACTCGTTATTTTCAAACCTCATCCTGATTACATCATACACGAAAATTCGGGATAACCAAATCCATATGGTATATGATATAGCGTTGTGTTAACCCTCCGAATTTTGATAAACAATTATTGAAGCAGTAAAATAGAATTGAAGAACAAAGTATGAATTTTTGAGGTCCTTAAAAAATAGATCAAGGTCCACTTTGGCCAGTATCATTGCTTGTAGTTCGGAAATGAGGGAGAGGAAAATGCCGGTTTGTTTGCAATGGATGCGTAGATGGGCTGTCTCTGTGTTTTTTTCGGTGATGTTCCTTTTCGGAATGCTGTCGCCAACTATCTTTGCAATGGAATCACAAAGTGCAACGCAAACGAATACCGTATATACAGTCAAAGCAGGCGACACGCTGTACAGAATTGCTCTCGAATACGGTGTGACTGTGCGGCAGCTTGTGGCGGAGAATAACATCGTTCAGCCCAGACTGATTAGGCTGGGGCAAAAAATCGTCATTCCGACAGCATCCGCTGCTGTTGCCGATTCCTCGCAATCATTTGGGATGAAGTATACGGTTGTATCCGGGGATACGCTCTCCGAAATCGCGCTCAGGTATGGCGTGACAGTTGACCAACTTGTAAAAACGAATCAAATCAATGATCCCAATCTGATTTACATCGGTCAGATGCTGACGATTCCGCTTTCCTCAAGTTTTACGCAACAGGAAATCCTTTCCGCGGGCGGGGGTTATGCGGTAGGGCTGAAAACGGACGGCACGGTCGTTGCTGCAGGCTGGAATGAAGCCGGGCAAGGGGATGTCGGAAAGTGGTCAGGGATTGTTTCTGTATCAGCGGGAGCCTATCACACGGTAGGCTTGAAAACGGATGGTACGGTGGTGGCAACCGGGAGTAATCTCAGCGGAGAAAGCGCCGTTTCGGATTGGAAAAATATTGTGGCTATATCGGCCGGAATCGGCCATACGGTGGGCTTGAAGTCAGACGGCACGGTCATTGCGACCGGAAACAACAGCAACGGGGAAGGCAATGTTCAGGAGTGGTCAGATATCGTTGCCATAACCGCGGGCAATGGGTATACCTTAGGACTGAAATCGGATGGGAAAGTTGTTGCCACGGGAAAAAATGATCGTAACCAAGGCGCCGTTTCCGACTGGACGGATATCGTGACCATTTCCACCGGCGATTCGCACGCTGTCGGTTTGAAGGTGGACGGGACCGTCGTATTTGCGGGAAACAACAGCTACGGTCAAGGGAATGTGTCCGACTGGACGGATATCATCGCTGTGGCAGCAGGGGCCCATCATACAGTGGGCTTGAAGTCGGATGGCACGGTCGTTGCGACAGGATACAATCAAGAAGGGCAATGCGAGGTATCCGGCTGGAAAGATATGGTAGCCATTACCGCTGGCGGGAATACATTCGGACTGAGAAAAGACGGCACTGTCGCAGTGGCAGGCGAAAATGTTTGGGATCAGTATGATGTGTTGGGATGGACGAATATTGGGCATCGTTAAATAAGGTCTAAGGAGGCGGATGGAATGAGTTTTACATTTTTGCCGAAAACGAGATTGGGCAAAGTTTCTGTAGGAGCTTTTGCAACTTTCGTAGTAACTTGGACTTTGGATATTGTTCTTATGCCAAAACTAGGAAGCGATTTGATGACTGGAGCAGGTGAGCCTGCTTTATCCGATATACTGTTGGGACTTTTGACGATAGCAGGGATTATTGCTATTTTTGTGGGATTAGTGACAGGAATGATTGCACTTTTCAGAAAAAAAGACCATTCCGTGTTGCTCATTATCGTCACCTTATTATGTTTTTTTATTAGTGGTATCGCGGTATTGTTCCTTAGTGAGGGATTCATTTTGTAAAATAAATCAAAAGTGGCACAGCTGAAGGTAAGCCGCAAGCACATCCATTTGATGATGTGCTTGCGGCTTTTCTTGTTGATAAATGATGAGCTTTTCTGCGATTTATGGCATAATAAAAATCATAAGCATCAAAAAATAGCTTCAGGAAGATTCAGAAGGGAGCACCCATGAAAAATACGAAAATATTCGGGATGTCTTTTGCCAGCGTTTATCCGTTGTATATCAAGAAAGTCGAAAAAAAAGGCCGCACGAAAGAAGAAGTCGATGAAGTGATTTACTGGCTTACCGGATATGATGATGCAACTCTGCAGCAACAACTGGATAATAAAGTTGATTTCGAAACCTTTTTTGCACAGGCACCACAGTTGAACTCTAACGTTTCGCTTATCACAGGAGTCATTTGCGGATACCGCGTCGAAGAGATCGAAGACAAGCTCATGCAAAAAATACGTTACATGGATAAACTCATCGATGAGCTGGCTAAAGGGAAGACCATGGAAAAGATATTAAGAAAATAGGTTATACGTGCAAGAAAACCATAAAATAATCAGGCAAATGGAGGAAATAGGATGGAATTCAAAAATGTGACAGTGATCAAGGAAGCAAATGTGTATTTTGACGGGAAAGTTACCAGCAGAACGGTCTTGTTTGAAAGCGGAGAGAAAAAGACACTTGGCTTCATGTTGGCAGGCGAGTACGAATTCAACACAAATGCAGAGGAAATCATGGAAGTCTTGGGTGGCGACATGTCGGTCATGCTGCCGGGAGAATCTGAATACACACTCTACACCAAAGGCCAAAGCTATGTCGTTCCGGCAAACTCATCCTTCAAGATGATCGTCGATAAATATGTGGACTATTGCTGTTCATACAAAAACGACTGAATCTGAAACACCACGTTTGCAGTGACTGTGTGGCAGTGTAGACAAACCAACTGATTTCAACAAAATAAACCAGCACGAAAACGGAGTTCGTCTATCGAACTTTCGTTTTCGTGCTGGTTTTTTTATAGTTTAATTATTGGATAACTGTTATTTCGGCTATCCGTGTTTAGCTATTAGACATATTCAACGATTCCGCTTTTGAGAAGCTCTTTCCTCAAAGCCTCATTTTCAGACCGCAGTCGTTTCAGATTTGCTCTCAAGACAGAATCCTGTTTACGGATTGTATTCAAGATCAAAATCACCAAGACGAAAATCAGCAGTATTGAAATGGTAAATTGGATTGTCAGCATTATTTGGGCCCCTCTATCCGGATTTTTTTACTACAGTCACAGGATATCAGAGCATTATGTAGCTCTCATGGACATCCCCATTATATGTGCGGAGATGCTCACGATTTCGGAATTTTTCATTATTTTTGATAGGGTAAAATCGGGTGGTCTAAGGACTTTGAATAAAATCATCGGTATCTTTTGCCGGCTTCCTGATCGTTGCGCATATTGCCATGATTTTCGGAATGGTGAACCCTGAAATCATCGACAGCATGTCCGTAATGCCAGGTAAGACGAATTAGCCATAGTATCTAAAAGACGCATATAAATGCTCCGCACTTCCTTAAATGGGTACGATAGACGTATCCATTTAAGGAGGTGTTTTTATGCGATGAAAAATGAAATATTAAAATGAGACAGATATCTTTACAAATATAAATATACGGAATACAATGAAAATGTGAAATAAATAACAAGAGTAGTTAGGATAATTGATTAAATTAACCTAACTGTTTAATTTAATGATAAATGAACCCACTTTAAAAATGAAAGCGGATACGCGGATGTGCGATTGTTCTAAATTCTAATTTTACGGCGAAGAAGCCTGCAGAGGCGTAAATAAATCCAGAGACTGGAGGTGCGGAACGGATTAATGTATAGCTGGGGCCGAAACGAGTTTAGTGAATGCATATTCCGCTAATTTTTTAATAATAGCGAAGGAATGACTGAAATGAAGAAAAGGTTGTTAACGATTGGCTTATCGTTAGCTATGGCACTTTCTACTGCTTCTGTTGCTTTTGCTGCACCTAAAGATCCCCTTTACAGCATAAATGGTGGTGGTACTATCTTTTATCCAGATGACTGGGGTGGCGTCACAGAATCCTATGGGTTAAATGCGAAGCAAACAGACGCTGAAGGAAATGCGAAAGGCCAAATGCAATTTTCGTGGCACTACACTGCCTCTCCGGCTGGAGCACCTGACCGTAAGCAATATCTGTTGCATGCTGATGTATTGTACCTCGTTTTTGATGATGAAACCGGAGATGTTTGGGTAGGTGGAGAGATTACCGGTTCAAATTTAGCTACCTTGGATTTTGATGGTGCTGATATGGGGCTGGATCCTCTAGAAGTTGTAGGACAAACATTCCATATTCGCCTGCATGATGGCCAATTCGATGGTGCAACTGATATGGATACTATCGGCATGCTCTGGTTCTGTCCATTCGGTGATGATGAACATACGTTGGAAGAGCATGTTTTTGAAAAATACGTAACGCCTGGAGAGTCTCTTTTCGAATTAACCAGCGGGAATATTACGTTACGCAATTAAAGATGTCTTGTGTTCCGCATAAAAAAACTATATAAAAGGGAGCCTGATTCCGATATTTTTTTTGGAATCAGGCTTTGTAGATTAACGCTAAATTTCTGGATCTTAAAATTGTCAGAACGGGTATGTACAGCTGATGCCAAACGAAAATTTCCTATTTAGTTTGATTTGTAAAATAATCAAAAAGGGGACCTTCATATGATCATGCGAAAAATAGCCACTATGCTCCTGAGTCTATCGATGCTTTCCACCGTGGCCATCGGAAAGGTATCTGCAGCAGAAAACAACAAGTCCATCGATTATGTTGCACTGGGAGACTCCCTTGCGGCTGGTCAAAAACCCACTGCAATCGGCAGCGCCTCTACTAAGCTGTACGGAACGAGCTACCCAAAATTTATCCGGGACGATTTATCCAGTAATGGTCTGTTGAATAGCTATGCGAATTTTGGGATGTCGGGCTATGAAACTTGGAACGTCGCTAATGATTTGATGACTACTGACAGTGCCACCCAGAACGCAATCAGCGAGGCTGAAATCATCACGTTGGATATCGGTGCCAATGATTTGCTAGCCTATTTGGAAGCGGAAGAAGGCGATGTATCCAATTTGTTGGATAGACTTGCATATATGGATCAGGACCAGATCAATTATTTGATTTACCAGATGGATTTGCTGAAGTCGAGCGCGGTTCCTTACACAGTATATCAAGTCAGCACCATCGTTGCGCAGATCAAAACCTTGAATCCGGATGCTCAAATCTATGTCATGGGTTACTATAATGCCTTTTCCTTCCTTAATGATTTTTCGGATGACCCAGCTCTTCAATCGAAAATCGACATTCTTATTCCCGAACTCGAAGAATTGATTCAAGCATATAATATTGTCCTTGAGCAAGCAATAACAGCGATGTCTTATCAATCTCCGGGCATAACCTACGTGTCCACTTGGGAAGCGATGGGCGGGGATGTGAATTCGAATGCAAGGACTTACTTGCCGCTCGACATTCATCCGACCGTCCAAGGTTATCGTGCAATAGCGCAAGCTTTCTGGGATGAAATGTCGGAATAAGTAAGTAGATTCTCATTTTAAAAAAAAGAAAAACTGACTCGGGCATATTGAGGCTGTTAACCCTGTGGATTTTTGTAAAGGAGTGTACAAAAATGAAACGGAACATGATTGGAAAATTTTCATCAATTTTTATATCGGTTTTGTTTTTATGTATGATGTTTATCGCTTCGAGCACCGGAGACAAGGCGTATGCTTCAGAATACGTGGATGTGGCAACGGATGTTGGTTTTAATATTGCAGATCTTGGCGTAGATGGAAGTGGACATGTATACGCTATCGACTCTGATACCGGGAATATTATGAAAATGGATAGTGACGGGACCAATAGGGTAGTCCTAGGTACAGTTGAAAGTGCTCAACGCATTGCGGTTGACGATGTTAACCAATACATCTATATTACAAACGGTACTGGTGTTGTTCAGCGAATGAATTTCGATGGAACCGAAGTCATAGACTTTTTGACTTTGGTGAATACGATTCGTTGTGTAACGGTAGATGACTCTGGTCGTGTTTATGTCGGGGAATCAGGAGTCGGAATTGTGAGGATAGAACAAGATGGAACCGGCAGCAGTTTAATCCGAAGCGTCTCTTCAGGTGCTGGAAGCGTTGTAAGCATAGCTGTTAACGATGTAAATGGATATGTATATTATATACAACAAGCCAAGTATGGTGGTAACCGTACCCTTAACCGGCTGAATATTGATGGTTCTGGCGATCCAGTTAAAATTGGGAGCACGAGTCCATCTTTGAAGGATGTGACCGTGGACACTAATGGCTATGCTTATTATTCACTTATGGACCGCGTTTACAGAGTTGGGACCGGATCAATTTACGAAGGGATTTTAGGAGTTCAAATAGCAGCAGATGAAAATGGATGTGTGTATGCCAGCTCTGGCACAGTGCTCCACAAAATAATGACGATCGATCAACTTATGGCCGAAACAAGAGAATCCATTGCAAAACACATTGATAATGGGAATATTGTGGATATTGGTAGCAGTTTAATTTCCAAATTTGGCAATTTTGCTACTAATTTTGGTTTAGAAAATAATACTGCGGCATTAAATCAACTGGATGCGTTCATGAATGAAGTGTCTGCACAACGCGGTAATAAAATTGTTTTGGATGTAGCTGATGCTCTTATTGCCAGATCACAAACATTGCACAACATAATGACGGGCGAACAAAACACAGTTGAAAGAATAGTTGCACTGAAGGAATTAATTGCGGAGTACCTTGATTATGGGGAGATTGAAGCCAACACCGCTGCCAGGTTAGTATCCAAATTGGATAACTGCTCTGCTAGTCTGGATAAAGAAGATAATACCGCGGCGGCAAATCAGCTCAATGCGTTCATAAATGAAGTGTCCGCACAAAGCGGCAACAAAATTTCTGAATATGTGGCGGATGAGCTTATTGCAACAGCGCAAGTATTACTGGAGATAAATGAAACGCCAGTAGAAAGCGAAGAAACGATGACAAGCGAAGAGGTACCATTAGTAACTGAAGAGTCCGAGTATTTGGAAACAATACCTACAGAAGAGTCACAAACTAACGAAGAACCCACAATCATAGAGGAAGCAAACGAAGCAAATCCGCAAGTCAGTGAGGAAACTGAAGCGACCGAAGTTCCAAAAATGTTCGAAGAGCTAGCAACAATAGAAGCTTCCGCAGTTGAAGAAGAGTCCGAAGTTTCAGAAATAACTTCTACAGAAGAGCTGCAAACTAGCCAAGAAACAACCATTATAGAAGAAGCAGCCGAAGCAAATCTGCCAGTCGATGAGGAGGCTGAGTTGACTGAAGTTCCAAAAATTGCAGAAACGCCAATTGAGGTGGAAGAAACACAGCCTTAGAAAACTCAGGGCTGGATTCTTGAATCAATCCATTCTCTAATATGTTATATCCATGATGTATTAGACAAATCAGAAGGCCGAGATTCCAGATGTGGATCTTGGCCTTTTTTGTAAAAAATAAGAAATAGAATAAGGAGGAAATATGTTACAGCGAAGAACAACCGCTCCGTCAGCAGAAGTGTTTGTGGCGAATACATTTAGTAGTATAATCAAATTATGAAAATGACAGCTATTGGCGGCTTCGTTACCGGAATAATGGGGATCAGAAGGAAAGCGGTGGGGGATATGACGAAAGTCGAGCAGCACAGGGAAATATGCGAGAGGTTGAATCAGCTGTATGCGGCAAAAAACAAAGACTACGGGGATAGTTTTGGCGACAGCTTCCAAGAGTATGGGCTGACGATGCCTGCTATCCGATTGGATGATAAACTGCACCGGTTCAAACAACTGATCAAGCAGGAGGCCGAAGTGAAAGACGAGAGTATCACAGACACGCTGATGGATTTAGCGAATTACGCGATCATGACCATCATCGAAATCGAGAACAAAGCATAATGTTGAGCAAAATAGTATCAATTGCCTCAACCAAAAAGATAGACGATACCAGAGTTTGGATGCTCTGGTATCGTCTATCTTTTTAAATCGTTATGCTGTTGATGAAGCGGGAGATTCTCGGATCGGTGGTGCTTTCGAAGAAGTCCTTGGTCGGACCATCGAAACCAACTTTGCCGTCCTCCAGGAAGAGCATGCGGTCCGCTGCTTCCCTCGCGAAGTCAAGGTTGTGCGTCACGATGATCATGGACAGCTTCTCGGAAGCCAGTTCCTTCAGGACGCGCAACACTTCAGCCTCCAACTCAGGATCAAGAGCGGAAGTGGGTTCGTCGAACAGGACGAAATCCGGTTCCATGGCCAAGGCGCGCGCGATGGCCACGCGTTGCTGTTGGCCTCCCGACAGTTGGTCCGGATAATGATTCAGTTTGTCGGCCAAGCCCACTTTGGTCAGCAGGTTTTTGGCTCTGGCTGTCGCTTCCGTTTTCGAAAGTTTCAGGACCGTGATCGGGCCTTCGATAACGTTTTCCAATACCGACAGATGCGGGAAGAGGTTGAAGCTCTGGAACACCATTGCCGTTTCTTTGCGGATCGCCATCATCGTTTCTTTCGATATTTTGGAACTGAAATCGACCTCAAGATTGCCGTTCTTCAGGATGCCGCTTTCTGGCACTTCCAACAAATTCAAGGTGCGGAGCAAGGTTGATTTGCCCGAACCGGATGGGCCAACAATGACGGTCGTTTCACCGGTTCTGAAAGTCAACGAGATGTCCTTGAGGGCATGAAAGTCACCGTAAGATTTTTGGATATTTTTGATTTCGATCATGTCGTCACGCCTTTTTCAGATATTTAGAAGTTCTGATTTCCAATTTGCCCTGGATCCAAGTCAACACTGTACTGATAAGGAGGTAGATCACAGCCACTTCCATATACAGAATCAGCGGTTCATAGGTAACGGAGGCGAACTGCTGCCCGACCATCGTCATTTCGATGATTGTGATGCTGGATGCCAACGAAGTCGATTTCACCAAGGAGATGAAGTCATTCATGACGGCCGGCAAGGCGATACGGATGGTCTGCGGGAAGATGATCCTTTTCAGCACCTGTCCGTGCGTCATGCCCAGGGAATCGGCCGCTTCCCATTGCCCTCGCGGGATGGACAGGATCGCGCCACGAATGGATTCGGCCGAATAGGCACCGCTGTTCAAGGCAAAAGTCAGGATAGCGGCGGCCCACGCATCCAAAGTGATGTTCAGCTTCGGCAAACCGAAGAAGACGATGAATAATTGGATCAATAGTGGGGTGCCGCGGAATACCCAAACGTAGAACCAAGCCAGTCCTTTTAATATCTTGCTTTTCGAAATCCGCATGACTGCGGTAAGGACAGCCAGGACAAGCGATAAGGCAAAGGAAATCAGCGCCAAGGGGATGGTGACGGTAAATCCTGCTTCCAGAATTGGCCATAAGGCGTTTTCGATTATGGATAATGTATGCTGCAAAATTTACTCACCAATCCTTTTTATTATTCGTTGGCTCCGACGCTGATGTCTTCACCTAGGTATTTTTCGAAGATTGCTTTGAAAGTGCCGTCTTCTGTGCGGGCTGCGATGATCTCATTCAGTTTAGTCTGGAATTCTGTGTTTTCTTTTTGCAGGATGATGCCGACTTCGTCATTTGTTGGCAGTTTTTCATCAATCAGTCTCAAAGTGGAGTCTGGATATTCCTCAAAGTAAGTCAAGAAAGTGATGTAGTCATTGATTGTTCCGTCAGCTCTTCCTGAAGTGATCAATTCGACTGCTTGATT
Source organism: uncultured Trichococcus sp. (assembly GCF_963675415.1). Taxonomy (NCBI): domain Bacteria; kingdom Bacillati; phylum Bacillota; class Bacilli; order Lactobacillales; family Carnobacteriaceae; genus Trichococcus; species uncultured Trichococcus sp. The sequence goes on along the minus strand of NZ_OY776220.1, from coordinate 825,350 downwards.
GAAGCCGTCGACAGGAACGATTTCAGCGCCTAGGTCGCGTGCGTTTTGTGCGTAATTGCTTGTAGTGGATTGAGCTGATTTTTTGCCGCTGTAGTCTTCCAAAGTTTGGATGTCAGAGTCTTCGCTGACTGCTAATTGGCCATAAGACTCGAAATAAGCATCGGTAAAGTCATAAACCGCTTGTCGTTCTTCGGTAACGCCGACGTTGTTGATGACGATGTCGTATTTATTGACGTCCAGTCCAGCAATCAGGGAATCCCATTTCGTTTCTACGAAGACAGCTTCCACGCCCAAATCCTCAGCGATGACTTCCGCGATTTCCACTTCGAAACCGACCAAGTCGCCTGTTTCTGTATCATGGTAGCTGAATGGCGGGTAAGTGCCTTCCACCCCGATGCGCAATTGTTTGTTTTCTTCGATCGTTTTTAAGACGTTTCCTGCTGCAGCGGTGCTGGATGCTGTAGAGGTACTATCCGAACTTGAGTCAGTTGTTGTTGTTGTTGCGCCACAAGCTGCCAAAACCAAGCCTGCTGTACCCACGAATAAAATTTTTGATAATAGTTTCTTCATTATGATTCACTCCTGTTTTTGTATTTTTGATTTGAAAGGCTGCAGGTCGTCCAGATGAAAAAAACTGCTCCCTCTGCAGTTTTTTAAGAGTACTGTTCGCCTTTGGATTGACCTGTGATGATAGCCCGGAAATCGACACTTCCTTACTTTTTGTCGCTCGAAGGCATGAGGAAATCTTATCACCAGTGCATGTAAGAAGCAAACAGGTATAATCGAACAAGGTTGATAGGCAAAAGCGATCACTTATATGCGCTTGGAATTCTTCTTGCCTCAATTTGACACAGCATATGAAAAGTTTTAGAATTACCCTAATCAATAATGCAATTGAATAGATGGAGGCGAGTTTCCTTGCTTGAGGAAAGACACTTAAAAGATATGCTTTATCAGGAATTTGCCCGGATCGGGAAATGCCTATCCAGTCCAAAAAGGTTGGAGATATTGGATCTATTATCACAAAGCCCTAAATCAGTCGAAAAATTGGCGAAAATTACTGGGATGACAGTGGCCAATGTGTCTCAACATCTTCAGACACTGCACAATGCGCGATTGGTCTCTTTTAAAAAAGAAGGAAATTTTGTTATTTATGAATTGGCCGACTCAGCGGTTTCCGACTTTATGGGAAATTTGCATGATTTATCCGAAAAGCAATCCGTTGAAGTGCAGCAGATCAAAAAGGAATTTTTGAACGAGAATTTCAAAATGGAAGGCTTGTCTTTACCGGAATTGAAAAATCGTATGGAGAACGGGGAAGTTTTACTGCTTGATGTCAGGCCCAAAGAGGAATTTGAAGAGGCACATATCCCGGGCGCAGTCTCTATCCCTATTGATGAACTAGAAGACAAGTTGGCTTCTTTACCGGCTGATTTTGATGTTGTTGCATACTGCAGAGGGCCTTATTGCTTGATGTCGGTAGAAGCGGTTGAGTTGATGAGAGAAAAAGGCATTCACGCTTATCGCTTGGAGAAGAGCGTTCAGGATTGGGATCAATTCGCTAAACAAGAAAGTAATTTGGGATAGCGCGGGATTCTGTTCAAAAAGAAATAAAAAATCCGATTCCTGTTTTTGGGAATCGGATTTTTTGATTGTATTGGATTGTTAATGGTTATTCATTTTTTTTATTTCCGAACGGCTTTCTTCCATATTAGCCTTATGGAATTTGGAGAAAATCAGGACATAAAGGAAGGCTGCAAGAACAGTGCTTGCATAATTCACCACCGACAGCAATGCTCCTGGATAATGCAACCCATTGACATAAACGCCAAGAACTTGGGATCCTACCAAAGCACAAATCATGCTCCATTGCGTAGGTGAAAAAGCGATTTTGAAGAAATCTTTCCTAAAATAGTCCAGCAACAAGAAAACCGCAAAAACTCCCCAACCGATAGTGATGATGTAGGCAACGGTAAGGATGAAGAATGAGAGAGCACGCACATCAAAAGCAAAAGCGATGTGCAAAAAGGATGCGATGCGATAAAAACTTAATCCAAGCAGACAAGTTATCGGAATCACCAGAAAAAAGGCCGGAAGGATCGGCTTTTCAGGTAAACGTGAGCTTTTTAACTGCTGATAGGCTAAAAAGGAGAACTTTGCGATAAACAGCAGCATGCCAATCCCGACTACAAATAAGGAAGCGAATGATGCAATGGAGGCAATGCTGGTGTTTTTTGCCATTGAAGCGATGCCGGTTCCCGTCAAACTGACCAACCCGAAAGTGAAGACGTCAAGGAGCCAAACGAAATTCAACTTACTGAGTTCGATGGTTTTTGTGAACCAGTTTTTAGCGACCTGGAATTCAAGATAGAAGAGTGCCATCCATAACAGTCCAAATAAAAATAAGGATGGCCACATCATTGCTTGGGTAGACAGGTCTTTGAAAAAGAATGCGAAAGGCGCCCAGATTACGTTTGTGGTCATGGAAAAAGAAGCGATAGGCACAAAAACGGTAATGTTGGTCAAGGGATTCTCCATAAAAGACTTAAGCTGGTTTTTGTTCCGCAGCCATTGTAAAAAGCCTTTAAGGAAAAAAACAGTTATAGCAAAGTTTGCTAATGAGAATAACAGCATGATTGCAATAAGAAATACGTACATAGCGGAATGGATGACATCAAAATCAGACCAAGTAATGTCGGCTAACTTGATGAGGCCACTGCCGTGCGGAACCGCAAATTGAAGGTAATTAAATGCCATCAAGGCTACCCCTCCAGCTGCAAGAGCGGCTTGAAACTTTACCGGTGCAAATTTAGTTTTCATATGTTTCACCAGCCTTTAAAAGGTAATAACGCGATCAGACCACTCCACCAATTCAACACAATCATTCATTGTGGAAATGGCGCAAACAGCAAAATCATCCATCATTCTTGATTTAAGGCAGGTCCCACAGGCCAATAGTGTACCTTGTGCCTCTTCAAATTTTTTCATTTCCTCTGTGACTGTGAATTTTGGATCTTCTATGTTTTCGCATTCTACGGCTTCGCCCATCAAAAACAACTTCACTTCGTGACCCTTTTTCAAAGCAGTGTTGGCGAAACGGAAAGCATTCCAGGCTTTTTCAGCTTCTTTTGTTTCCAAAATAATACCTAATTTCATCTTATTCGCTCCAATCGGTTAATTGTTAAATATCAGAATTTCTAATCTATTCAATAGATTAATTGAATAGATGAATTATAAGCATTCTACAGTGCCCTGTCAATCTTTTCTTTACGATAATGAGGGGATATATAACGGATGACTAATCGGTTCCCTTGCGAATCGTGTATAATATAAGAAACAACAAGAGATTCGCTGACCAAGAGAGCGAATGGAACCAGGGGGAATATGTATGACAGATGCATTGAAAAGATTGATCCAGGCTGCACAGCAGCCGGAGGAAGCGGACCTTATCATTCAAAACGGAACAGTGGTGGATGTGTTTTCGTTGGAGACCTTTGAAGCGGACGTTGCAATCAAGGATGGATACATCGTCGGCATCGGTACCTATCCGAACGGGAAGCAAGTGGTGGATGCTTCAGGCAAGTATGTCATGCCGGGCTTTATCGACGGGCATATCCATATCGAATCGACCATGGTTACGCCGTCGGAATTTTCGCGTGCGCTCATCAAACACGGTGTGACGACCGTTGTGACTGATCCGCATGAAATCGCGAACGTCGCAGGAACAATCGGAATCGACTTCATGCTGGAGGACGCCGCCAACGCCGAGATGGACATCCTGATGAAGCTGCCTTCGTGTGTGCCGGCAACGCCTTTCGAGCAGAACGGTGCGACGCTGACCGCAGATGATCTCCGCCCTTATTTGGCCCATCCTAGCGTCATCGGCTTGGCGGAAGTGATGGATTATCCATCCGTATTGAATGCAAACCCGGATATGCTTGAGAAGATACATATGACGATCGAAGCGGGAATGATGGTCGATGGCCATGCTGCCGGTTTGCCGGATACGGCGCTGAACGTATACAGCGTCGCGGGCATCCGCAACGATCATGAGGCGGTTACGGCTGAAGAAGCAATCGCGCGGGTACGCAGAGGCATCCACGTATTGGTGCGCGAAGGTTCGGCTGCGAAAGATTTGTTGGCGCTGTTGCCGGCCATCAACGAAAGAAACAGCCGCTGTTTTTCATTCTGCACGGACGATAAGCATTTGGATGAATTGGTTGAAGAAGGAACCGTCAATTACGCTGCACAGCTGGCCATCCAACAAGGATTGGACCCGCTGATCGCCATCCAGATGGCTACGCTCAACAATGCAGTGTGCCACGGCATCCATGACAAAGGCGCAATTGCACCAGGCTATCTTGCGGATATCCTGATCACAGACAACCTGGAGACTCTGCGTCCGGAAACAATAATCAAAGGCGGACGTCTGCTGGATCTGGGCGCTTTAAGGAGCGTCCGCGCAACTGTCCCGGAGGCTGTCCGATCCTCTCTTCATTTAAAGAAAGTGACAAAAGACGACTTACAGATCCCGCTTCTTGAAGGTCAGCAAGCTTGGGTCATCGGCGTTGTGCCGGGCCGCATCATTACGGAGAAAATTGCAGCGGATGTGCGGACAGAGGACGGATTCTTTGTTGCGGATCCGCAAAATGATCAAGTGAAGATGGTAGTGTGCGAACGCCATCACCAAACCGGCAGCATCGGGGCTGGCATCGTCAGCGGACTCGGTCTGAAACGGGGAGCCATCGCCTCGACCGTAGCTCATGATTCGCATAATCTGGTCGTTGCCGGAACCAACGATGAAGACATGCTGCTGGCGATCGAGGAAGCGGAACGCATGCAAGGCGGACTCGTTATCGTTGATGGCGGTAAAGTGCTGGCGTCGGTCCCTTTGCGGGTCGGCGGCATCATGTCGGAAAAACCCTACGAAGAAGTGATCAAGGAATTGCATCAGCTGCATGAGCAGTTGTCCTCGCTGGCGGAGGAATCGCAGAATATTTTTATGATTCTCTCGTTCCTGTGCTTGCCGGTCATTCCTCGGTTGAAACTGACCGATAAAGGATTGTTTGATGTGGATTCCTTCCAGCATATCGAAGTAGGGATTCCGATGTAAAACCATTCATTTCACTGTAGTCCGGAAAGGCAGGGGTTCTTTATGGCGATTTCATTCGGTGAATTCATTCAGTTACTGCTGTCGAGCCCGGCTATTGCGGTGACTGTGGTCTTGACGTTGGGTGTGGTTTTGGTGAACGGGTGGACGGATGCGCCGAACGCCATCGCCACCTGCGTCTCGACAAGAAGCATGACCCCGCGCAATGCCATCCTGATGGCGGCGGTGTTCAATTTTTTTGGTGTCTTTGCGATGACCGCAGTCAATGCGAAGGTTGCTCAAACGATGGCGAAGATGGTTGATTTTGGCGGGAATACGGATGACGCGGTCGTGGCGCTGTGTGCGGCGCTCTTCGCGATTGTGGTATGGGCCACTGCGGCCTGGTATTTTGGCATTCCGACAAGCGAGAGCCATGCCTTGATCGCCGGGGTGTCGGGGGCTGCGATAGCGCTGCAGGGCGGCATCAGCGGCATCAATGGGGCGGAATGGATCAAGGTTCTTTATGGCTTGCTGCTTTCCACCGTTATGGGGCTGTCGCTGGGGTTTCTGGTCGTGAAACTGGTCGGCGCGCTGTTCAAGGACATTGAGCGACAAAGCACGACAACCTTCTTCCGCAACAGCCAAATCGCCGGTGCGGCAGCGATGGCCTTTATGCATGGGGCCCAGGACGGCCAGAAGTTCATCGGCATTTTCCTGCTGGGCATCGCTTTGTCGCAAGGAAATGCCGCGACCGATTTCATTATCCCGGTCTGGCTGATGCTGTTGTGTTCCACAGTCATGGCCTTAGGAACGGCAATCGGCGGTGGGAAAATCATCAAGACGGTAGGGGTCAACATGGTGAAGCTGGAGACCTATCAAGGCTTCAGCGCTGACTTTGCCGGTGCTCTGAGCCTCTTGACGGCGTCCATCTTTGGACTGCCGGTGAGCACGACCCACACGAAGACGACGGCCATCATGGGAGTGGGCGCGGGCAGGCATCTGTCGAGCGTAAACTGGCTGACGGTCAAGGAAATGGTTTATACGTGGGTGTTGACATTTCCAGGCTGCGGCCTTGTCGGTTATTTGATGGCAAAGCTGTTCATTCGGATATTCTAGGGGGTGCCGGTTATGTTCAAAAAGAAGACTGAAAAGTTGGATTATTTCGATGAATTCATCAAGCTTGCCGAATGGGGCGTCCAATCGGCGGAATTCCTGAAGCAGGTACTGGCGGAGTATCCGGTCGCTAATCTCAGCCAAAAATTGGACGAGATGCATGAAATCGAACACAATGCCGACCTCGCGAAATACAGACTGATGCGCTATATGTACAACGATCTGTTGCCGCCTTTCGATAGGCAGGATGTGATTGCGCTGGTCACCAGTCTAGACCATGCCATCGACATGATTGAGGATGTCATGATCCATATTGAGATTTATCAACCGCAGCACATCACCCCAGAAATCAATCGATTCCTGGATCTGGTGGACAAATCAGCCAAGGAACTCCTTACAGCGGTGCGGCTATTGAAAACCTACAAGAAATCGCAAAAAGAGATCCACGTAGTCATCGACCGGATCAACGCCTGTGAGAAGGAAGGCGATCTGCTCTACATCCACTCCATGCGCGAGCTATATCAAAGCGATGCGGAAGCCGTCAGTATCGTCATTCTGGGCAAAATCTATAAATCGTTGGAGGATTGCTGTGATGCCTTCAAAGACGTGACCAAATTTGTGGAAGAGATCGCGTTGAAGTACGCTTGATCCGGCCCGAGCTTGTCCGATAACGCGGAGAAATCGGACAAGCGGAGCATGATTGTCTTGGTAGTTGTCCGATAACGTGGAGGAATCGGACAAGCGAAGTAAGCGTAAAATCAAGTCCGATAAAGAAGCAAATGGGCGGCATCAAAACCAGATAGTATTATTCTGGTTTTGATGCCGCCCTATTTAGCTATGTGGCCCAAGGATAAGTATGGATCCATTTACTCAGCAGGACAACTAAGATTTTCATCCTTGTTTCTGGCATGCATACTGACGCCGTTCATCGAATGGCTATCTTCTGTGTGATGATGGAGATGAGTGGCATGGCTGCGCACATATTGACCATGGTTTTCATATGTTACGGTATCCATCATTGCTGCTTCTACGGGAGTTGCAACAGCAAAGGTGCTCAATGTAATAAAAGAAATCAGGCCAATCATCAAATACTTTTTCTTCATGGGTAAGTTCTTCCTTTCTATTTATATACTGGCTATAGTTTATGAGACTGTTTCCGTGTTGTTGATCGGATAAAAAGAACAATCAGCAACGCGGGATCGCTTGATCCTTCTTCAGTATACTAAGGAAGTGTGTAGAATAGATGTAGAAAAAACAGATGAATGAATAGGCAAATAGTTGAGTTTTTGGCAATACTATCCCGAACTTGTAAAATACTGGCTGATGCGTTACATGTACAATGATCTGTTGCCGCCTTTCGACAGGCAGGATGTGACCTATCAAGCACAGAACATCACTCCGGAAATCAACCAATTCCAGGATTTTGTCCAATAAGCAACTAAAAACCTCCTTGAAGCGGTGAGGCTATTGAAAACATACAAGAAATAGCAAAAAGGGATCAATGCAGCCATCGATCGGATCAATGCCTATGAGAAGGAAGGGGCGATCTGCTGTACGTCCAAGCCATGCGCGAAATCTATCAGAGCGATGCAGGTGCTCAGAGTCGTCATTTTGAGCAAAATCTACAAATCGAGGGAGGAATGCTGTGATGACTTCAAGGACGTGACCAAATTCATGGAAGAGATTGCGTTGAGATATGTATAAATCGGCGGCAATTAGCGTTTGTTTTGGCTGGAAATCATAAAAAGTGGACTGTTTTATTATAGTGGACAGTCTTAATTTATGTGCCTAATCCACAGTCACATCCAAAATTGTCGAATAATCTGAAAGCGCCCGACAACTGGGTTGCTATTACAAAAAATACAGCCTCATTCCGAAAAAGCATCAGCTTGAGTAGTTATAAAAGTTCAAAGGATTCCGCCAACCATAATCCGTGGCTTTCAAATGATTTCGTATCCATCATCGCTGCTTCTACGGAAGTTGCTATAGCAAAGGTGCTAAATACAGTAAAAAAATCAGGATAATTATTAAGTTTTTTTCTTAACGGTATTTTTCCTTCCTGATTTATTTTCACACCAACAGGAGACTTTTGCCTCAAGGAATGTAAGTAGGCGTCAGCCTATCTGGGTTTCAAAACATTTCAAAAATTTCTTTCCCTTCCCGCATCTTTACGTTTGGAAGGGAACTTACGTTCGTGTATAATGTGTGGTATAGGGAGGTGAGCAGTCATGATTATTCGTAAAGCATACAAGTTCCGACTCTATCCCACAACGGAGCAGCAGATTCTGATTGGGAAGACTATTGGCTGCTCCCGTTTCGTGTTCAATCACTTTCTGGCCGAATGGAAAGATTGTTATAAGGAGACCGGGAAAGGTCTGAACTATTTCACCTGCTCTTCCAGATTGACTTTGCTTAAAAAGGAAGCGGATACACTTTGGCTGCAGGAAGTGGACAGCATTGCGCTTCAGTCCTCCTTGCGCAATCTTGGTGATGCCTTCGATCGTTTTTTCAAAAAACAGACCAACGCGCCCCGGTTCAAAAGCAAAGGAAACCCCGTCCAATCATACACAACCAGACAGAACAACGGAAACATCGCCATCGTGGGAAACAAGCTGAAATTACCAAAATTGGGGCTGGTCTCATTTGCCAAATCCAAGGAAGTGGACGGAAGAATACTGAATGCCACCATAAGGAGAAAACCGTCAGGCAAGTACTTTATTTCTATTATGGTAGAAACCGAAGTTCATGAAATGCCTAAAACAGGTTTCGTTTGTGGCATTGATGTCGGCTTAAAGGATTTTGCCGTCCTTTCCGATGAAATTGTTTACAAGAATCCGCGGAATTTCCGCAAACTGGAACAAAAGCTGGCCAAGGAACAAAAAGTGCTCTCCAGACGGAGAGAGCAAGCGGAAAAAGACGGGCGCAAGCTCTCCGAATCGAAAAACTACCAAAAACAACGCGCAAAAGTTGCCTGCATCCATGAAAAAATCAGTAATGCCAGAACCGATAACCTTCAGAAAATATCGACCGAAATCGTCAAAAACCACGACATCATCGGCATCGAGAATCTGCAGGTATCAAACCTGGTCAAGAACCACAAGTTGGCGAAATCCATCAGCGACGCCAGTTGGTCCCAATTCCGGGCCATGTTGGAATACAAAGCGGGTTGGTATGGTAAGGAGATTGTTGCGGTCGCCCGAAACTTTCCGTCCAGCCAACTTTGTTCCAACTGTGGATACCAAAATAAAGAAGTGAAGAATCTCACTGTCCGTGAATGGGAGTGTCCAGAATGCCACACCCACCACGATCGGGATCTGAACGCAAGTATCAATATCAAGAATGAAGCCTTACGACTTATAACCGCAGGAATCTGCGGGGCTAGCCTACTAAATGAATCGGGGGATACTCCGATGTTCGTAGGAATCCCCCATGTCTAAGCGAATGCATAGGTGGGGGTAGTTCAACGAGAGAGATTGAGGGATTGGCCCGATACCATTTTAGCAGCCGACCGGTGCGTGACCGCGGAGGCACGGTGCTAAATCTTACAGAGCAAACTAAGAAATATGAAGAACAAATCGACATTTTGGAGCCTTCTTGTTATAAAAAGGTTTTTTTGTTTCAAAAAAATCTGAAGCGAACGATGATGGCAATAACACAAGAACAATTTGAAAAAGTGCGAAAGAATGGAAATGGCAAGCGACCTGATAAGCCCAGGCTGCGCTGTGTCATTACTTCAAGAAACAAAAGGATGGAGTTGCAGCAACGCCTGGATCTGGAGCAGGTGCAAGTGGATAAGATGTTGGAACTGATGGATCAGTTCTAAAGAAGCAAATGGGAGGAGAATGGACTTGGAACTGAAGATGAAACGTATCTATGAAGCCCCCGCGGAAACGGATGGCTTCCGGATTTTGGTGGATCGGCTGTGGCCGCGGGGCGTGAAGAAGGAAGCTGCTCAGTTGGATGCATGGCTTAAGGACAGTGCGCCTTCGCCGGCTCTGCGCAAATGGTTCGACCACGATCCCGAAAAATTCGCTGCTTTCAAGGAACGATATGAAGAAGAGTTGCTGACGAACCCGCCGACAGCTACTGCTGTAGCAGAGATCCTAAAACAGTTGACAGAGACCGATGTCACGCTAGTCTATGCCGCGCGGAATCCGGAAATCAATCATGTCGTCGTGCTGCGGGATTTTGTGGAGAGCCAGCGGAAATAAACAACTATAGAATGCGGAAGAAGCCGCCCTTGGCCAAAGGGGGCGGCTTCTTTCGGTTGGGCGTGCTGCCTCAGCCGGCTTTCGGAGAGATGGCGCAGTACAATCAGCCGACAAACATGCCTTATCTCGGATTTTCGAAGAAAAAACAGTGTCGACTGGCCGACGGCGGCGAACCCCCTCATACCTTGCCGCTGTCCCCGAACCGCTTCCGGTATTTCAAAGGCGGCAGGCCGTAGCTGCGCCGGAATTGCTCCACGAAGTAGCTGGTCTGGCTGTAGCCGACCGCTTCGCTGATTTCGCTGATCGAGAGGTCGGTGCCGATGATCAGGTTTTTGGCCAGAAAGAGCCGATGCTTGGCGACGTATTTCATCGGGGATGTCTGAGTGTACTTCTGGAACAGTGACGTGCAGCGGTTTTTGTTGATTAAGGCATGGTTGGCCAGATCAGCAACGGTGATCGGACTTTGGTAATGTGCTTCTACATATGCTAGCAGTCTGTGGAATAAATTTCGATCCTCGAAATCGGCTACTTTGCCGGATCCGCTGGAAGCAACCATGATTTCCTCCAGGCTGTCGGAAAGCAGGTTGATGACGGAAAAGTAGGGGATGGATCGGTCGCTTGCCGCCAGGATCCGGTGCAGCCGGGCCGTCATTTCCGGAGACAAAGCCAGCAGCCGATAGCTGAAGGCCTCTTTTTCCAACAGCGGCAGAATGTAGTCCTGAAGCACTTTTGGATGGAAAAAATCCGGCTCGAAATTGATGCAGATGGCGGCTGCATCGCCTGCGATTGTCCTGGATCGGTGCAGTTGCCCGCGGTTGATGAGCAAGAGCGTATCGTCCGATAACGGAAACGTATCCTCGTTCACCGTGAATGCCAACGTGCCTTCATGGACCCAGACGGCCTGCAATTCCGGGTGCCAATGCAGCGGAATCGTATCGTGGCGCAGATGCTGAAAATGCTGGCGAAGCAGTGTCAGATTGAAGTCGTCGGAAGGGAAAAGGACGTCCTCTTCCAAGTGATTCCTGAAATGGATCGGCATCGTTTTGCCATCGACTTTGCTTGCAACGATGCGGTTGTTGCCTGTAATGGGATCAGTAAAATCGTTCATCTGGATCGCTCCTTCTTCGTTCGGTTCTGCAGCTTTTCTGATATTATCATAACAATTCAGTATGAAACCGGCAAATTCGGCAACAGAATTTACACGAATCTGATAAAAATGAGTAGCCAATCGATAGAAACAGGTCGCCCTTCCGTCTATAATGAATCCATACAAAAGATCATCACAGGAATGGGAGCGGGTATTATGAGCAACAAATTGAAGGGAATCTTATTGGCGGCGAGTGGAGGCAGTCTCTGGGGAATTTCCGGGATTTTGGCGCAGCTGCTGTTCGATGATTACACGGTATCATCCGAGTGGCTGGTGAGCACGCGCCTCCTGATGGCGGGGATCCTGATCCTTTTCTACAGCCATACCGTGAAGCGCGAGGCTATTTTCGGGATTTTCCGCGAAAAAGGGGATGCCGTCCGTCTGGTCCTGTTCGCAGTGTTCGGCATGGTCGCCTGCCAGTATCTGTTTTTCAAGGCGATCGAAGTGAGCAGCGCATCATTGGCGGCCATCCTTCAGTTCACGGCACCGATTTTTGTCTATTTATATATGCTGGCGAAAAAAGAGAAACGCTTCAATCCGGCTGAATCCGGCCTCGTGTTGGCGACTTTCGCCGGTGTGCTGCTGATCGTGACCAAAGGGGATTTCAGCCAAATCGCGGTTTCGCCGCTCGGGCTGTCACTCGGGATCGGTTCGGCGATCGGCGTGGCTTTTTACACGCTGCAACCGCGCCTGATCCTGAAGAAATACGGGTCCTCCGTGGTCGTGGGCTGGGGGATGTTCCTCGGCGGCATGCTGTTCCAGTTCATCCATCCTTTCTGGGCTCCGGGATTTGCGTTGACAGCGCAGAGTATTCTGTTGACCGGCGCAATCATCCTCTTCGGCACGGCCGTCGCTTTCCTGGCTTATCTGGAAAGCGTGAAATACATCGAAGCCTCCTTGGCGAGCGTCATGACCGCATTGGAGCCGTTGTTGGCAGCGGTACTTTCGGTGCTGGTTTTCGGCACCTCATTCGGTCTGTTTGAATGGTTGGGCATTGCGACCGTTTTGGGATCGGTGTTGCTGTTGTCGAATTTCAGCCGCTTCAAAGAAAAAAGCCCTTCCCGGGAATGCGGAAAAGGAATCTTGTAAAAACAAAGCAAGCAGCCTGCGATAAGGAGTCGCAAGCTGCTTACTTTGAATTTTTTTGGCTATTTTTGTTCCAACACCACGCGGTAATAATCATCGTCACCTTTGAAAACCAATTTGATTTGCAGTTCCCTTTCGGAAAGTTCCGGGTCGACAAAAGTATTCGTTTCGTCGGATACCTTTTCTTTAATGGCATCGAGGGAATCGTAATAGGCTACAATGAACGGCTCATGCTCCGCATCAAAATCCGCGAGTTGTTCCAAAAAGGCCGTTTCGTCGTCGATAACTTCCGTGCTGATGACTTGGGTACTCTCGCTGACTGAGGACTGCGTGACTTCGGTTTCAGGAGTTTCCTTCGCACCATTCGAACAGGCCATAAGCAACAATACAAGCGGAAGAGCTAAATAAGTTCTCATTTTCATTGTGATTCCTCCCATTTTCGAATTGTTTCAATATTAAGTATAACCTAGTCATGCTTAATATTGAAATAATGTTAATAATAAGGAACAAAAAGTAGAACGAGGGATAAAATCCAGAAAATTGATCGAAGGAATTGCGGTTTTCCATCGTTATCGCTTGACTTAACCTTAACTTCAAGGCGTATGCTTTTTCTACAAGAGCGCGCACGCTGCTTTTGAATAGAGAAGCATAATGGAGGAAAAATAGATGGTACTAGCGAGAGCAAGAGCGGTCGACGGTCCAGACAAACCGTTCCGATTTGCTGAAATCAAGCGACGGGAATTGGATGAGCAGGACGTTCTGATCGAAATCAAATTTGCGGGCATCTGCCACTCGGATATCCACACAGCCCATGGTGAATGGGGGCATGTGCACTATCCGCTCGTGCCTGGGCATGAAATCGCGGGATTGGTCACAACGGTGGGTCCTGGCGTGACGAAGTATCAAATCGGGGATCGCGTCGGCGTCGGCTGCATGGTCGATTCCTGCGGAGAATGCGAAAATTGTTTGCGTGGCGAGGAACAGTACTGCCTCAAAGGCAATGTCCCGACCTATGCCGGAGTCGATAAATACGGCGAACCGACACAGGGCGGCTATTCGACGCACATCGTCGTGACCGAAGATTTTGTTGTGCGCATTCCGGACAACATCGGACTGGATGCTGCAGCGCCGCTGTTGTGTGCCGGCATCACTACATACTCGCCTTTGAACCGCTGGCAGGCCGGCCCCGGCAAGAAAGTCGCCGTGATCGGACTGGGCGGATTGGGGCACATGGGAGTCAAAATCGCGCATGCGATGGGGGCTGAAGTGACTGTCCTGTCGCAAACGTTGAGCAAAAAAGAAGACGGACTGAAGTTCGGGGCGCAGCATTATTACGCCACCAAGGATCCGGAAACATTCAAGGAATTGGCCGGCACTTTTGACCTGATCATCAACACCGTGAGTGCCGTGATCAACCTGGATGCTTACCTGGGCTTGTTGAAGCTCGACGGCACGCTGGTGAACGTCGGGGCTCCGGGAGAACCTTTGTCGGTGAATGTGATGTCCCTGATCGGTCACCGTCGTTCCTTCGCCGGCTCCATGATCGGCGGCATCCGCGAAACGCAGGAAATGCTGGACTTCTGCGCCGAACACGGCATCGTTCCGAATATCGAAGTTTATATGTAGTCGAAATGGATAAATGCCTTTAAATCAAGCTTCTAACCTTGAATACTGTATTTTAAGGATAAAAAAATAACTACCTTCTTATTAAAAAAAGGCAGTTAGGCTATTTAATATTTATATGCTTTCTCCAACTGGAGTTTAAGTTGTTTGTTCTCTTCATACAACTTTTCAAATTTTTCTTTCCATAGCTCATCTTTCCTATGCAGCTTAATCAGTTTTTCTAATTCATCTATTTTACTTCTTTGGGAGTCGATTATGATATCTTTTGCATCTTTGGATTGAACCTTCTTAATTGGTGAATTACGATAACTTTCGATTAATTCACGCAGTTCTTCATTATTATAGACGAAAGACTTAGATACCCCCGCTTTTTGATATACACTATAAAAGGTTATTTTTTCCTTATTCTCAAGCATTTTGTTAATCGTTTCTATAACTTTTTGTTTTCTTTCTTCTGTCTTTTCTTTAGCCAACAATACAATCATACTCGTGTTCTTAGTCATTTCGCCCACCTCCCTTTTCTATAGAGGTAATAATCTTCTCCAACGCTGTTGCCAAATCCTCGTTAACTTGCTGTACTCGTTCATACCCATTTATTTTAGCCATCTCTATATTGCACTTAGCTTCTGATAACTGATATCTAAATAAATCGAGGTTGCTTGGATCTGGTTTAAATACTGCACATGTATAACAGGCATTCGCGTGGGTACATTTGCCTGTTGATAGAGGCTTTGCACATCGTCCATTTGGAAGCGGTATTTCTGCTTTATCTTCTTCAACAACTTGAATAACAGGTGCCTTATTGCCTATATTTTGAATCATTTGGTCTTGATAGTTCAATAGATCCTGCATTGCCTCCGTTATTGTTTCTTCAAGGATTTCTATGTAGTATTTGATAGTTCCTAAGTGTTTTTGCCCCAATAATTCCCTAATAAGGTTTGGTTCCATTCCAATATTAGCGTATTTGGTTGCTAACGTTCCTCGAAAATAATGAGGTCTTATTCTTACTAATTCCCCATTACTATCACGAATATCACGTTTCTTCACCATTCTATTCATATAATATGTAAACATATCCCTACTTATTGGTCTGGTATTATCTTGCATAAAAACATAGCTTACATTTTCACCATACTGTTCTTTGCTATAATTGATTGCTTCACGTATAACTAAAGCCAAATCACTCTTTATCGGAACACGATTCCATGCTTGTGTTTTCTCTTGAAAATATACAATTAGGTAGTCTTTTTCAGTATCCTGTTTTATACAATCGTTTTTTAGAAGGCACAATTCACTAATCCGCATACCTACGTTTTGTAAGACAAAAAACATTCTGGCAATTTGAATCGGGACGTAGTCTAAATTTTCGTTTATTTTAGTAAGGATGTCCTCGTCATAAAACTTTGGTAAGATTTTGATTTTCTTTTTACCATCATCGGATAGAAACAAAGTCTGTTTAGGTATTTCATCCCAACCAAATAGAATGCAAGTATCCAAAAACGTTTTAATATTACCTATCCTTGTTGTTTGGGTTCTTGAACTATGGTTGCCATTCAGATTAATATATCCAATATAGTCTTCAATTATGGGTCGATTCAGTTGTGCCAATGATTGAATCTCAGGATAGTTGTCGTTGAGGAATTTGGAAAACAGGGTTATTCCGCATAGATCGGCCAAGCATGTTGCATATTTTTTACTTTTCAGCCTTTCAAATGTGTATTTCTTTGCTATCAACCTTATTTTGTCTTGTGGGATACCTTTAAAAGATATGGTATAACGTGGATTTGACAAATCATATTGAATTTTGAAGGGTAGCTCATGTATACCCCATATATCTTTCTCAAAAAAATTTTTCCCTGAATCCTCCTGATCATATTGCTTATGTATGAATTCGCACAAATTCTTAAAGAAACCTAAATATAATGATTGAAATTTAAACTCATGGTACTCCATATCCTTGCTCAATTTAGACTTAAATACTGAGTGTGTTTTGTAGCCATTATTTTTTAGATATTGGAAAAAAGCCTCTGTAGCTTGCTCTAATCCAACCTCGCTTAAACTATCAACCTCGTTTAATTCATCATTTATAAATTTAATAGCTAGTTTAACATTTGGTGTACGTGTGACAAAGTAGCTCAATAACCAGTTTTCTTCTTCAATGCCATATTGACAAAAAAACTTTAACTCATTTGCGATAATTCCACTTTTTAATTCTGTAAAGTCAATTATATGTCTTTCAACAGTCACTCTCTTCTTCTGCTTTTCAGTTAATTGGGAAAAGAGAGGATGCTGGGTCAAATCCCATATATCCTGTTCATAAAAATCCAGCAGGGGGTATACTTTAAGATTTTTTTTCAATTCAATTGATTCACTATTGTTTATCATAAAATATCCTCCTTGCTTTCTTCTTGTAATCTTTTAATAATCGTCTCAAGGTTACTTCTAATTTCTTCGTTTGTTTCTATTTGTCTTTGCCACCCTTGTTGCTTTGCATAATTAAGGAGAGTATTGACTTTTTCATAGTGTTTTTGGTGGACGGATAGAAAAGCCTTATTTGTCCTAAAATCACGGCATGTTAAGCATGAATTTCCATGCGGACATTTTCCCATAGCTACCGGAAGAGAACACATACCGTTCGGAAGCAACTGAGCATTAATCGTTTTTTTTAAAAACTCAACTTGTATCATATCGCCAATAGATATAGAAGAATCAATGAAAATTGGTATAGATTCGCCTTTAACATTAATAAATTCTTTATGTCGCTGGAGTCTTTGTTTATCCTGAATATCAATATAGGCAGCTGTCATTTCTATCGATTCGTGATGTAAAATTTTTTGAATTACAGAAGAAGGAATGTCGCGTGAAAGCATCGTTGTTGCAAGGGTGTGACGGTAATCATGGGGCTTGAAATTATACAATGTCCCATCAGCATTTTTTATTCTTAGCTCTTTAAACCACTTTTGCATATCTGCTCGAAAGCTTTCACTCGGGTAGCATTTAAGATTATAGTAAGGAAATAGATACTTTGTTTTTTTCCCGTAGTTCTCAAGGACATATTGTTTCTGTGTTGCTAATAACCCATACAGTGATTTCGGAATTGGATTGATTGAGTCCTTTCTCATTTTTTGCGAATGGAATCGGATAAAATAACCGTTGTTGTTTTGGAATATTGAGTCTATTTTAATAGCACAGACTTCACTTACTCTCATGCCTGTAGAATATAATAGCAAAAACATACAGGATTCCCTTGAAGGTAATCTATCCAGAACACTAAATATTTGGTTAATTACAGTTTCATCTACAGACCTGTAAACAGGCTTGCGGTTCATGGGTTTAATATCGCTCGAATGAATATGATTCACAAATAAGTCACCTGAGGCGATTAAATATTCCACAAATTTGATATTATCAAAAATAAATGTGTTAAAAGAGGGGGCACCTAGCTTTCTTTCGTTTATATTTTCAATGAAATTTTCTACATCACTCCGATTCATCATGGTTAATGGTTTTTCTTTCAAAAAGGTGAGCAGTGTTCTAATGTTATTCAGTTTATGAGCAATAGTAAGAATAGCTTGATCCGTTGTAGTTAACAAATATTTTATATATTTCTTGGTAAATTTTCTATTTGTTTCATTAGGGATATTATAGAAGCTGAGAGTAACCCTATTCCTACTTTCACTTAATCTTCCACTTTCAATTCCCATTTTTTTCAATTCCCAAACATCTTTTTCAAAAGGATCTGAACCTTTGTAAAGATCCATCACGAATAAACATGTGTTTTTGTAGGCTTTCAATGCAATGGACTTTCCCGTTAGTGGAGAGGCAGTAAACACACCAATACTTTCTAAGTAGTTCTTATATTCATCCTCTACCTCTTGGTAATAGGCTCTGAGTGTAATATTCTCATTAGTTCTTGATTCTATACGTAGAAAATCCATGAAATATTGAAGTGATCTCAAATATGGCATCAGTGTTTTGTGCGTCATGTCCTTTGTTAATATATCTTGAAGATAATATTTTAGTTCAAAGCCTATTGGCATAGGTAAACCACTAAAATTAAATAGCGTTACCCTTTTTAGGCGCATCATTTCTCGCATTTTTACATCTGAATGTTCTTTCAAGTCTATAACTTCCTGCTGATAGAAAGGCGCTAAATTGCGTATGCTTAAATTAAGACTATTCGTTTCGTCCATTATTTATCCCTTTTTTCTCGTATAAGTCGTTTATTTTATTTTTCTTATGTTCATCTGATAGATGAGTGTATACAGTTGTAGATTGAACGTTTGTATGGCGTAACCTTTCTTTTATTTCAACCAAATCCCAGCCATTCTCGGCTAATTCAGTCCCATGCCCATGCCTACACATATGAGGATGGACTTTAATACCAACCTTATTACCTAAACGATTAAATAGTTTCTGTATTGTTATAGGTTTCATAGGATGACCTTTATGTTCACCTTGCAAATTTATAAATAAGAAATTGGTGTCCACATCAACCATCTCTTCAACAAGGTAATCAGTAATATACTTCATCACATAAGGGGGAACGTATAAGTCACCTTTTGCCTTATTTTTCACCGTAGCACCGTTTTCAAGGTTCTCACGTGGCTTTACCTTAATCTTGTTATTGTATGGCTCAATATCCTCGATAAACAGCCCCAAAGCTTCACTTAGCCGCAGTCCTCCTTCAAAAAGTACAGCTAATAAAGCTTTATCCCTAACCGTGCAGCAATTTTCCAACAATAGATTATACTGATCTCTCGTAAGGGCTTCCACTTCCTTTTGCTGCGTTTTACGATGAAGTATGTTCTTTCTTATCAAATTTGAGTTAGGTATCAATTCATGTAGGAAACTTTTAAATTGGGGATTCATTCTTTGTTCTTTATAAACATCTAACGCAGGAAGTTCATTCCCTTTCGCTAGAAATTCGTAAAATCCAAGAACAGCGATAATTATGAGGTTAATAGTTTGATTACTTCTCTTTGCTTCTGGTGGGGTTAAATAAGCTATTTTCTCATTAATAATGGTCGGATTTTCTAACCAACTTGCAAAATTACCTAAAATTTCTATGGGATTATTTCCTTCAGAACTGATTTCATCAAACGAAAGTCCAATAGCGTTTAAATATTCAAAGTATATTTTAAGGTGGTACGCATAGCTTTTTAATGTATTTTCTGCCCTATTTATGTTATCAAGGAATTTCAAATAACGTTTGACTGGCTCAACTACATTAAATTCATCATCTAACAGTAAGTACCGATGTTGATAGTTTCCAATATCTATTTTTTGTACTTTCATAAGATTCACCTTCTCAAATTACACATATCGGTTAATTGCAAGGAGTGTTTGTATGGGTAGTATACATTGTCTAAACAATAAATTGCAAGCATTTAGAACTATTTTTTCGCAATTTATATATTATAAGTTTACAATTTAAAAAAGTCAAGGTAACGTTTAAAGCTATGCACAGAAGGATATCCAACCTAGTTAGGCATCACTAATTTATACAACTTTAGGATACGTCTACATAGTAACGTCAAAAAAGAGTGAGGAATAGCCACACTCTTCAAGCATTGTAATTTAAAAAAGGTCTTTGTTGCTCCAACAAAACTAGAATAAACCAGCTAAAAAAACTAGGTAAGAAACAGTTACTAAGAATCACTATTAACCCTATACAACCCATCAGGCACCATGAGGGTGGATGTTTCAGTCTTTCCACTTCCTTGTTATTTTCTATAGCAACTTTTTCATGAGCTGCGAATAGCACTTTGACCTAAGCTGAGTCAAATTCTTCACCGCAATAAGGACACTCATGGATATCCAGCAACAAGTATACAAGCCTATCGCAACCACCACAATTTATCTCTATTACATTAACATCTTTCAAGTCCATGTGTAAACTACGCTTATTTAATAAAATTAAGTATTACTGTTATGATCCCCAACAACAGTGTAAATGATATTTGAGTAATCTGAATCAAATATAAAAAAATAAATTTAACATCAATATCAACATAGTTTGGATCTAAGTTAGCGATATAATTATAGGATACTTTTGTTATACCCCAGAGAGAATTTTGTTATGTTAGAACTCAATATAAATAGAAATGAGAATAAATGTTGTAAATGATTGATTTGGATGGGGATATAAGTTGAGTTGTGGAATTCGTTGAGATTAATGTTCTTTTGAAGGGCATAGTTGTTTTAGATATTAGATAAAGTGGATAATTCGATATGAACATAAACACCTGTCAAAGAAGGGTGTTATTTTTTGCCAATTTTGAGGGTAGGTGAAATAATTTGGTAACTAAAACAATGTGAACTTTGAAAAAGAAAATTGCAGAAGAAGATTCGGAAACCAACATAACAGGGAAGTATCGGTCGTAGCATAAAAAACAATCCGCAGATTAAGAGGATTGTTTTGCTTTGTTATTTGAGTACAATGCTATTGTTTTATTTTAGGCTCTGTTAATGGTAAAGGCCGTTTTAAAAGTGTGGCTACAAAGTCTCTGTTAAACTTTAATGTTGATTTATCATATAAATAAGGGGAACACTATATTATCTTGAGAGTTCCCATAATATTCTACACTTAAATAAATTCAGTTTGACTTTTTATTGTAGCAGTCCTCACAAATAAAACTACCTTCATTTCTTAAAAATGCTGTTATTTCAGTCATTCCTTTATACATTGGATAACGCATTTTCACAAATACAACATCATTACCCTTAATTTCTTTATTGCAATTAGAGCATTTAGGTTTTTCTCCGAACACTTATAACACCTCCATTAAATTTTTGTCTCTATTTAATTGTGCAACAACCCTACCAAAAGTCTCTAACAATAGTCATTATCTTTATGACACATTGAATTTCGCCAATCTTAAACTATCATAAGTATCAGTCATTTCAAATACACATGATGTTAATAGGGATTCTTTAATATTGTGTTTTGTGCTTTCGTTACTTCTACTATCGACAAACAAGAACCACGCAAGGTAGTTGTCAAAATCAAAAGCCAAAACAAATATTTTCTAAAATAATCCAAAATTTAATTTATTTAGTTTGTGATGAACTTGAGGTATGATTGCTCGTCTGAGAAAAATCCATTTTTTATAAAATCTTCTGAAATGATGTAAGTTCCATACAAGCTACCTTCCTTGATTTTGAAAAAGCATGCGTTTCTTAGAAATGGACTTTTTTGTGATTTTATCGTATCTTTTGCAATTTCTAACCACTCATCCTGAATTTTATTTGTATTTTGCTCAGTTACTCTTTTTGCCCACATTGTCCCATCACCCTTAATGACGACAGCAATATCGTATTTGTATAAATTACCTGGAGTCATATGAAGCGTAACTGCATCTGCATATGTGGCGATAAAACCACCCTTATACGCTACATTTTGTTGGCCTATCACTGATTGAATCATAATTATACCCCCTAATCTAAATTACAATAATTATACATATGTTATAAACTTCTGAAATTAACTAAATTATAAATTTTGATAATGTTATACTATCTCAACCATTTTTAAATTTCCCCTTTCGAAACAAAGAATCGTTTCTGCTTTTTTTATCGTATAGCTATTTCCCTGAACTTATGCTGCGAATTAGGTTATTATCAGTTTTTTTCACATAATTATGTGTCATTCATTTCAATTGCATATGATGTTAATAAAAATTCTTTTATATGTTGTTTAATGCTATCGTTACTACGGCTAACAACAAATAAGAACCAAGCAATGTAAAATTATCAAGATATTTTGTAGCTACACCTTTAAAGCGGTCTAACCATTGTTTCAAACGAAAATGGAGTACCTATAAATATTACCACACCAAAGTTCAAGACACGGTTTAAAACAGATCCAAGCATAACATCACGAATTTTCTTATCCATATTAATAATACACTCCAATAAATTTAATAATCTTGCAAGCATTGTAAGTATAAAAATATATTTAAATACCGATGACATTATAAATGTATCCAAACAACATTATTGATTACACCAAAATTATATAATCTTTTATAACTAAAGTCAAATCTCACAATATATTTATGTCTATGAAAAAGAATCCTTTAAGGATTCTCGTAAGTAAGGAGATTCAAATACTTGATTGGTATTTATCAATAACTTTTATCGTCCAAATATACCATCTTAAAAAACTTAAAATACTCTTCTATAAATATCCTTGTTGTCTTATAAAATATATTCTTAGAATACCCAAAGAACAATACTTTAATACACTACACATAACGAAGTCATTTCCGCCGACCAGATCGATGAGGCCTATGAACGCGTATTGGCTTCTGATGTCAGATACCGTTTCGTGATCGACACAAGTACAATCTGACAAAAATTAGTTTCATGAACAGACAAGATGTCCCCGGGCTTTGCTTTGGGGGCATCTTTTTGTTGCGTTATCAGACTGATCTGTTCAAATAGTTGTTGAAAAATGGCCATTGTGCTGATTGGGTATGAGGTGGATAATGGAGGAAAGTACTGGAGGGAAAATACGATGACGAGAGAGCACGGGGCAGATTATGATATCACGATGGGGAATATCCGCTATGCTGCACCGCAGCGGTATTACGGCACGCGGATTTTGTTCGTGACCAAAGGAAGGGCGAGCGTGTCCGTCAATGGGGAAATGTATGCTCTGGATGAAGGGGCTGTTCTCTTCATCAACCGGAATGACCACTATACTGTCCGGGGCAGCGAAAACAATATCCTCATTTGCCTGAGCATCCCCAGCCATTTTTTCGTGATGAACTACCCGAATTACTTCCATTACTCCTTCGAATGTTTCTCGAAAGATTTGGATCCGGGGCGCGGCGATATCGTAGCGCAACTGCGCAGGCTGCTGGCTGAACTCGTGATCGTCCATTCCCGCCAGGAAGAAGGAAGCGTTTTGGAGGCCCGCAGTATCCTTTTTCAGACGATGCTGCTGGTGACCCGCTTCTTCAAAAAGGAGGGGCCGCAGACAGGTGCGGGCGAAGCGAGCGATGAACGGATCGCCCGGATCATCCATATGATTGAGCTCCGCTATGCGGAACCGTTGACGCTTGCGGAGATGGCCGAGAGCGAGTACCTTTCGCCTACCTATTTATCCCGCTACTTCAAGCAGACGACCGGAATGGGCTTTCTGCAATATCTGAAGATGGTGCGGTTGAAGCACTGCGTGGAGGATTTGCTGCAAACGGCCGATAATATGTTCCAGATTGCCGTAAGAAACGGCTTCTCAACGGCGAAGAATTTTACGGAAGCCTTCAAATCGGTATACGATCAGACGCCGGTCCAATACCGGAAGGAGCATAAACAGGAGAACAGTGAAGCGTTCGGAGCCGTGACTGCCAAAACTGAGACAGGGAAGGCATTGGACTCACCGGAAGCGTTGATGCAGTTGACCAAATATTTGGAGGAGCCACTGAATCAGCACGCATTGCCGGATGAAGCACCGGGAGAAGCGTGCAAGATTGTTGTCGGTGAAGGTGGTGGCGACGGTTTGTTGGCGCGCGAAAAACATATTGTGTTCATCGGGGAACTGAAGGAACTCCTGAACGAGCAGGTGAAGGAGCAAATGTTGCTGACCAAGCAACGGCTTCGCGTCGATTTTGTGGGGGTGCGCAATCTGATCGGCGGATCAACCTTGTTGCCGGAAGTCCAGACGGATGAGTTCGTGTCCACCACACCGAAGTTTGCCAACGCCGATTTGGCCATCCAGTACCTGAAGGAACAGGATATCAGCCTATATGTGAGGATCACTTATAAGGAAATCATCCATAATGAAGAGCGCTATTTCAAAGAACTTGAGGGGTTTCTGATCCACACACTGCAAGTATTCGGCAGGAAATTTGTCAACCAATGGAAAGTTGTTTTCTATGCGGAAAAAGAGACGGCCGTCCTGTCAACGGAGTTGGAGCGCGTCTATATGAGGCTGCATGAAGTGATCCGGAAATATGCCGTTCAGCTGAAAATCGGCACCTTCCTGCCTTTCAAAGAAGAAAAAGACAGACTTTCCTTGTCGCATCATTGGCAACTTCACCAATCCGACAGCATCGACTTCATCACCTATGATGCCGATCAGAACGAGGCCGTCGACTTTTCCGAGATCAGCGATGAAGACTTCCTGAACAGCCAAGACTATATCCTGCGGAAAACGCAGAAGCTGAAGCGATTCCTGAAAAAGCACCAGATGCATCAGCCGCTATATCTGGAAAATTGGAACACATTGACCGGAAACACGCGCTACACAAACGGGACCTTTTTCCGGGGCGCGCTGATCCTGAGGACTATTTTGGATTTGGGGACTGAAGTCGCGGGCGTCGGGTTTTGGCTGAACAGCGAACTCCATGAGCGCTACGGAGGGAACAACAACAAGGCTGTGGCGGGTCTGGAGCTCTTCCATTTCTTCAACGGCAAGCGGCCTGCTTTCTACACGCTGATGTTCAAGGAACGGATGACGGGGGAAGTGCGCGCTCAAGGCGAACATTATGTGCTGACCGAAAATGAAGAGGGCTACCAATTGCTGCTGTTCAACGAAAAGCACTTCAATCCGCGCTACTCGGTCGATGAATTGTTCATGCGGAACCGCAGCAACGAACTGCATGTGCGGCTGATCGGCATGGAACCCGGGGAATACCAAGTCCGGAAATACCGATTCGACCAGCAAAATGGCGGGCTCTATACAAAGTGGGGTCAGCTGAACAGCAAACACGGCATCGACCTTGAAGTGATGGAATACATCGTGCAATCCTCCATGCCGACATTGGAGCTCGAAGATGAACAGATCGAAAAGGATTGGTCCTTCTATGCTTCGATGAGCAGCAACGCGATCCTGTTCATCGAATTCCGCCGAGCGATCGGCTGAAAGAAAATACAATAACGAAGAAAAGGTTGTCTCCCACGAGACAACCTTTTTTGTCGCCGGATACTTTCGGCTTGTCCGATTCATTCGGGTTATCGGACAAGCAGTAGAACGATTGCATTGTGTTTGTCCGATTCATTCGGGTTATCGGACAAGCAGCAGAACGATTGCATTGTGTTTGTCTGATTCATTTGAGTTATCGGACAAACAGTGGGCTGATCGTTCCAAGGATGTCCGATTCTTTGGAGTTATTGGACATCTAAGGGATCAACCACAATAGAAAGGGCTTTCGGACAAAAATCACCCGCATTAAATTGCTATTCAACTGATTTCTGAAAATGCGAAGACAAAAATCAGGCTGTTTTGCATAATTACGACCCTTTTCTTATTTTATAGTGGCGGTATACTAGCTGAGTGATTACGAAACGTAGCATTAAACAACCTATATGATACTTACAAACAGTCAAAAAAAAGGGAGCGCAAAAAATGAACGAAGCGACCAAACAGCAATTATTCAGCAAGTTAGCCGAGAAACAGGAGCGCATGATCGAAATCTACCGCTATTTGCATGCCCATCCGGAATTGTCTTTCCAGGAGGAGAACACGGCCAAGTACATCGAAGCATTTTATGCAGGGAAAGAATGCGAAGTCCGCACGCATGTCGGAGGACTGGGTATCATCGTGACCATCGACAGCGGCAAACCGGGAAAAACCGTCGCCATCCGCGCGGACTTTGATGCGTTGCCGATCCAAGAGGAAACCGACTTGCCATTTGCCTCAAAAACACCAGGAGTCATGCATGCTTGCGGACATGACGCGCATACAGCCTACATGCTGACCCTTGCCGAAACATTAATGGAGATGAAGGAACAACTCGAAGGGAAGATTGTTGTGCTGCATCAGCCTGCCGAGGAAGTTCCACCGGGCGGAGCGATCGGCATGATCAAGGACGGCGCTTTGGAAGGCGTCGACACGGTATTCGGCATCCACGTGATGTCGCAGATGGACAGCGGCAAAGTGTTCTACCGGGAAGGCAATGTTCAGACCGGCCGTGCCAACTTCCGCGTGAAGATCCAAGGCGTCGGTGGGCATGGCTCATCGCCGCATAAAGCGAACGACGCCATCGTGGCGGCCAGTCATTTTGTCGTGGCCGTGCAATCCATCGTCAGCCGCCGTATGAATCCTTTCGATGTCGGCTCGATCACGATCGGAAGCTTTGACGGGAAGGGATCTTTCAATGTCATCAAGGATGCGGTTGTGTTGGAGGGCGATGTGCGCTCGATGTCCGAAGAAACACGCACGCTGATCGAAAAGGAAATCCGGGCGAAGCTGGACGGCATCTCGGCCATGTTCGACGTGACCTATGAGCTGGATTACGAAAACGACTATCCAGTGCTGTTCAACGATCCGGAAATGACGGCTTTCGCAGCGTCGGCTCTGCAGGCTACCGACTTGCCGGGAGTAGCGGCCGTGGAACAGTGCGAAGCGCAGCCGCCTTCGGAAGATTTTGCTTATTATGCGAAGGAACGCCCGAGCGTCTTCCTGTATGTCGGAGCGATGCCGGAAGCCGGCGAAGCTTATCCGCATCATCATCCGAAATTCCGGATCAATGAGGACAGTATGCTGATTGCAGCCGAAACGATGGGGACATTGGTTATCGATTACTTAAAAGGGAGCAGTGAAAAATAGTGGAAACGCAATACAAAGGCAATGACAAATTAATTGCAGGGATTATGATGGGGGTTGTCACATTCTGGTTGTTCGCTCAAGCGATGGTGAATATCGTGCCGGCGGTCCAGGCGGATTTGGGAATCTCATCCGGTGTGTTGAGCATCGCAATCAGTTTGACCTCTTTGTTTTCGGGGATGTTCATGGTTGCCGCAGGTGGCTTGGCGGATAAATACGGCCGCGTCAAATTGACGAACATCGGTATGATTCTGAGTATCATCGGTTCATTATGTTTAGTATTTGCGAATGGTGCAATGCTATTGATCATCGGACGCGTTATCCAAGGTCTATCAGCGGCTTGTATTATGCCTGCCACTTTGGCTCTGATGAAGACCTATTTTGACGGCGCCGAAAGACAGCGCGCCTTGAGTTTCTGGTCGATCGGTTCATGGGGCGGTTCCGGAATCTGCTCATTCTTTGGCGGACTGGTGGCTACCTATTTCGGTTGGAGAGCTATCTTCGTGGTTTCGATTTTTGTTGCAGCACTGGGTATGTTTTTGCTGAAGGGGACACCGGAATGCAAATTCGAAGCAACCGGCGAAAAGAAACCTTTCGATTTTGGCGGTCTCATCACTTTTGCTTTGGCTATGCTGGCATTCAACATCATTGTCGGTCAAGGCGCTGCAATTGGATGGACTAACCCGATCATCCTTGGATTGGCCGCTATGCTGGTTGGTTCAGTCTTCCTGTTCGCAACAATCGAAAAGAAACACGTGAACAGCTTCATCGATTTTTCCTTGTTCAAGAATAAAGCCTACAGTGGCGCTACTTTATCCAACTTCTTGCTGAATGCTTCTGCAGGAACGATGGTGGTCGCAAATACGTATGTGCAAATGGGCCGCGGCTTCTCTTCTTTCCAATCCGGATTGCTGACAATCGGGTACTTGGTTTGCGTATTGAGCTCCATCCGATTGGGTGAAAAAGCCTTGCAAAAATTCGGATCCCGCAAGCCGATGGTTACCGGATCCTTTATTGCGACTATCGGAATCGCTTTGATGGCTTTCACTTTTGTGCCGGGAATTTTCTACAATCTGCTTGTGTTCGTCGGCTATGCTTTGTATGGCTTCGGTTTGGGGATTTATGCCACACCTTCCACTGATACCGCGATTTCGAATGCGCCAGCGGATAAAGTCGGCAGCGCGTCCGGCATCTACAAAATGGCTAGCTCTCTGGGCGGAGCAGTCGGGGTTGCACTTTCCTCCAGCCTTTTCAACATTTTGGGAGCGCAAGGCAACATGGAAGTGGCCGGTTCGGCAGGGTTGCTGCTGAATGTCGCTTTTGGGACGATTGCTTTGGCTTCGATTTTGCTGACGGCTCCAAAAGCTGCTGCGCAAGTGGAAGCTACTGAATAAATAGGTTTGTGCAAACAGACCAAAAAATAGAATGAGAAAGGATGCAAAGTTTATGGCGACTCTGCATTCTTTTGCGTTATACTTTTTGCGAAACCTAATATTTTCAGAAAACTATCATCAGGGGGGACAATAGGATGGAATTTATTTCAATTGTGGAAATTATCGGAACGATCGCCTTTGCGATATCGGGCGCATTGATCGCGATCGAGAAGGATCTTGATTATTACGGGATCGGGATATTCGCGATCACGACTTCAGTGGGCGGTGGGATCGTCAGGGATCTGCTGATTGATCGTCCTTTGCCGGCATCGCTGGAAAATCCGCTCTATGCGCTCATCAGCCTGCTTTCCGCCGGCTTTGTCATCCTTTTCTATACGCACATCAGCAAATTGGCGAAGATGCTGCAATTTTTTGATGCGATCGGTCTTGGGGCATTCACCGCAATCGGAGCGGAGGTGGCGGTGCGGATGGGCTTTCAACAGTGGTTCGTGGTGGTGACTCTGGCGGTCCTGACCGGAACCGGTGGCGGGCTTATCCGTGATGTGTTCGCCCGGGAAATTCCTTATATATTCCGCAAAGAAGTCTATGCGATGGCATCCATACTGGGTGCTATCCTGTACATCGTCGTACTCCGCTTGGCCGGAAGTCAAGTAGCACTGTACAGCTGCTTTTTGGCAACGACTTTGATAAGGCTCTACTGCATGGAGAAGGATGTGCACCTGTTGAAAGTCGGAAAAGTATCGCTTGATTAGATTTGCCCCGGTAGGGTCCTTTTTTAGGTCAGCGGCTCCGCATGTTGTATAATCGGAGAGAAGCCGAAACCAGTCCATCGCTAAATGATCTGGGGCAATCGGTAAAATTCGCACCGAATGAAGGAGCTGTTGCTTATGCTGATCACAGAACGTCTGAAAGAGCAAAAGGATTTTTCAAAAGTGGATACCGTCATCGCCGATTATTTTCTCGATGAGGACAACGAGTGGGCTGAAAAGAGTCTGCGCCAAATCGCGCAACTGCTTTTCGTTTCTCCGTCCTCGGTTGTTCGCCTCTGCCAAAAAATCGGCTTTGAAGGATTCCTTGATTTCAGGACCGCCTATCTGCATGAATTGGATTATCTCTCCTCCGACTTCGGGAAAATCGACATCAATTATCCGTTCGACATGAAGGATCGGAACACGAAAATCAGCGGTAAGCTGAAAAATCTGTACATCGAGACCATCGAAGATACTTTTTCATTGCTGGGCCATGATGCCCTGGCGCTAGCCGAAAGCTTATTGGTGAAGGCTGATGACATCTACATCTGTTCAGCAGGGGCGCCATCCGATTTGGCGCGGGCTTTCCAGGAAAAGATGGTCAAGATCGGCAAAAATGTGATCATCGATAATCGGCTGGATCTGATGTTCTATCAAGCCTGTTACGCGAAGGCAGGTAGTGTCTTCCTCCTCATTTCCTATTCCGGTGAAACCGAGACGCTGATCCGGATTGCGCATAAGCTTAAGGAACGTAAGTTGCAGTCGATTGCGTTGACATCCTACGGCGGTAACAGTTTGAGCGACCTAGTGACGGTGACATTGTACCTCTCCACCCATGAGAGCCTTGTGCACAATATCGGCAACTTCTCATTGTTTCCATCCGTCCTTTTCCTGTTGGATGTTCTTTACGCAAATGTCTTCAGCCGGAATTACGAAAAGCATCTGGCGGACAAAATCAAATACACCAAAGAGTACGAAAAACGAAGAAAATCCTACAACCCGCTGCTTTCGGGCGGCGAGCACGAGCAAGAATCCAAATAACTGATACAGCTCCATCTTCCGGGAAAAAAACCGGAAGATGGAGCTGTTTTTTTGTGGGGGTCCTTTTTTTGGAACACCATTCCAAAAGGAAAGGGCTTAAATCAGCTGTTTCCGGAACACTGTGCATAAACGCTTTCAAATGATTGTTCCAAGATACTGAAAGCGTTACGATATTGCCGTAAAGAAGATTCAGGAGGAGGAACGAAAATGGATTATTCACAATTGGCAAAAGCAATCGTGGAAAAAGTGGGCGGAAAAGATAACATCACAGGGTTGACGCACTGTGTGACAAGACTGCGTTTCAATCTGGCGGATGAGGCAAAAGCGGATACTGAGGGATTGAAGAAGATGGAAGGGGTCATCGGCGTTATCCAAAAAGGCGGTCAATATCAGGTTGTCGTCGGTAATGATGTCAAGTTCATCTATCAAGCAGTCATGAAAAATGAAAAGCTGGACTTTGATGGAGTACAGCCAACATCAGCCGGTGCAGAAAACCGCAGTGTAATCGCAAAGGTACTGGATACGATTTCGGGTATTTTTGTGCCGATTGTTCCAGTGTTGGCAGGAGCCGGGATGCTGAAGGCTTTGCTTTCGATCCTTGTGTTGGCAGGACTGGTGGCTCCAGACTCGCAGACGTATGTGATCCTCAACTTTATGGGCGATGCCGGTTTCTACTTCTTACCGATTATCCTGGCTGCATCAGCTGCGCGCAAATTCAATGTCACTCCATATCTAGCCATGGCCATCGGTGGGATTTTGTTGCATCCGAACTTCACCGGAATGGTGGCGGGCGCCAGGGAAGCCGGAACCAGCATTGCTGTATTCGGAATGCCGGTCAGATTGAGTACTTACGGGAACTCGGTCGTCCCGATCATCCTGGCAATCTGGTTTATGTCCTATGTAGAACCTTTTGTGGACCGGGTGATTCCGAGGAGTCTGCGATTGGTGTTGGCGCCGTTGTTCACGATGCTGATTGTGGGATTGGCCACTTTAATAGTATTGGGACCGTTGGGGAACTATCTGGGTGAAGGTGTCGGAATCCTGATCGCATACTTGGACACCTATGCAAGCTGGCTTGTTCCGATGCTGGTTGGAGCCTTCACACCATTGATGGTCATGACGGGCATGCACTACGGATTGATTCCGATCGGGATCAATATGTTGGCATCTTCCGGCTATGACACCGTTGCCGGACCAGGGATGACTGTTTCGAATATCGCTCAGGGCGGCGCCTCTCTGGCTGTGGCTTTCAAAGCAAAGGATGCCGATGTCAAACGCTTGGCTTCCTCGGTATGGTTGACGGCTGTGCTCGGCATCACGGAGCCAGCTTTGTACGGGATCAATCTGCGCTACAAACGTCCACTGATTTCTGCAATGATCGGCGGCGGAGCAGCTGGTCTGTTCATCGGTATTTTCGGGGTGCGCAGATACGCACAAGTGGGGCCCGGACTTTTGGCGCTGCCGGCCTTCATCGGGCCGGAAGGGCTGGCTAACTTTTACTATGCAGTGATAGGATGTGTGATCGCTTTTGTACTCTCCTTCGCGATCCAATATACTTGGGGACTTGAGGAAGAAGTGCCGACTGTTGAAACGGGAATTGCGCCTGCATTTCCCGGTGAAGAAACAATCACAGCGCCTTTGTCCGGTACTGTAATCAAGCTGGCTGACGTTGCCGATGAAGTGTTCGCTTCCGGAATGATGGGTTCGGGTGCCGCAATCATCCCGAGCGAAGGCAAGGTGTATGCACCGGCTGACGCAACCGTAACAGTGCTGCTGGATACGAAGCATGCCGTCGGACTGCGGACGGATGCAGGCGCAGAAATCCTCATCCACGTCGGGATGGACACTGTGGAACTGGGAGGGAAACACTTCGAAGCCCATGTCGCAAAAGACCAACACGTAACGAAAGGGATGCTGCTGCTCAGCTTCGATGCAGAAGAAATCAAAGCAGCAGGCTATGACACCACCACGCCGATCGTTGTGACGAACGCGGCCGAATATCCTGATTTTGTTCAGGAAACAGGTGGAATGGTTGCAGCAGGAGCAGCGTTTCTGACTTTGAAAAAATAAGAATGGAGTGCAAAAAATGGGATTTCCGGATAATTTTTTATGGGGCGGCGCAACAGCCGCCAACCAAATCGAAGGAGCGTACTTAGAGGACGGCAAGGGCCTGAGTACAGCCGATATGATGACGGCGGGCAGCCCGACCTTGAAGCGGGAAATCACTGCGGTGATCGAACCGGATCGTTACTATCCGACGCATGAAGCCATCGACCATTATCACCGTTTCGAAGAGGACATCGCACTTTTCGCCGATATGGGATTCAAGTGCTACCGCTTCTCGATCGCCTGGTCCCGCATCTTCCCGCAGGGGGACGAAACGGAACCGAATGCGAAGGGCTTGGCTTTTTACGATAAGCTCATCGATCTTTGCCTGGAGAACGGCATCGAACCGTTGGTGACCATTTCCCACTTCGAGAATCCGATGGGACTGCAGAAATACGGTTCATGGGAAAACCGCAAGGTGGTCGATTTTTACTTGCGCTATGCCGAAGCGTTGTTTGAACACTTCAAAGGCAGGGTCACCTACTGGTTGACCTTCAATGAAATCAACGTGATGTCGACGATGCCATGGAATGCCGGCGGAATCACTTCGTCGGACGAAGCGGTCAAAATGACAGCGGCCTATCACCAGTTCATCGCCAGTGCTTTGGCCGTGAAAGCCGGCCGCGCCATCGATCCGCAAAACAAAATCGGCATGATGTATGCCGGCCACTTCTCCTATCCGAACAGTTGCCATCCAGACGATATCCAAGGGAACGAGGATTTCGTGCACAAGATGATGTTCTATCCGGATGTGCAGTGCCGGGGCTACTACCCGAACTACAAGCTGAAGGAGCTAGAACGTCAGAACATCACACTGCCGGTGCTTCCGGGAGACGCAGAGATCCTCAAGGAAGGCACGGTCGATTTCATTTCCTTCAGCTACTACATGACTCATGTGTGCGGAAGGAACACGAAAGGGATCCTGCGGGGCTTGAACGGACTGGATACCGGCTACAAAAATCCGCATGTCGAACGGTCCGAATGGGGTTGGGGCATCGACCCGAAAGGCTTGCGCTATGCCTTGAACTACTTGTATGACCGTTACCAGCTGCCGCTCATGATCGTCGAAAACGGGCTGGGCGCCGCCGATACGATCGTTGATGGGAAAATCCACGATGATTATCGCATCGATTATATCCGCCAGCACATCATCGAAATGGAAAAAGCCATCGACCTGGATGGGGTGCCGGTTATGGGCTACACTTCCTGGGGACCGATTGATCTGATTTCAGCCAGCACGGGGGAAATGAGCAAGCGCTACGGCTTCATTTATGTCGATCTGGACGATGAAGGCAACGGCAGCCGGCAGCGGATCAAAAAAGATTCCTTCGCGTGGTACAAACAAGTGATTGCGACCAATGGCGAAGACTTGGATTGGAAAGAAGCATAAAGACTTAAGGGGTTGGGGCGGATGCTCCAGCCTCTATTGAGGAGTGTGGGGAAATGATCTATTTATTATATGCGGTGGTTATGTTCATCGCTTCAGTGACGGGAGCCTTGGCCGGTTTGGGCGGGGGCGTAATCATCAAACAATTGTTGGATGTCATCGGGTATCACAACGCGGTCGAAATCGGTTTCTACGCATCGGTAGCCATCTTCATCATGGGGATCGTGACAATCGGAAAACTTTACCGCAACGGATTCCCGTTCGACATCAAAATCGTTTCGCTCGTCTCCATCGGATCGCTTGTGGGGGGATATTTAGGTCAAACGGCTTTCATGACGCTGATCAACAGCACCAAAGAAGGCTACGTGAAGGCGATCCAAGCAGTCTTATTGGCTATCACGCTCATATTGATCCTGTATTACGAAAGAAGGAAGGACAAAATCCGGCACTACCACGTGAAACAGCCATTGTTGATTTTTGCGGTCGGCTTGTTTTTGGGTGGGTTCTCTGTCTTTCTCGGCATCGGCGGGGGCCCGCTGAATGTGACGTTGATGGTATTGTTGTTCTCCTTCACGATCAAGGAAGCGATCAGCTATTCGATTGCGACTGTTTTCTTTTCGCAGATTTCGAAGTTGGGAAGCGTCGTGCTGGCGGGTGAACTGGGGAACTATTCCTTGACCTTCATGATCGTCGCTGGAGTCGCGTCAGTGGCCGGCGGATATGTTGGGACCGCTCTGAATCAAAAATTGTCGAACAAAAATGTCTCTGTTATTTTCCAGGTGCTGGTTCTGTTGCTGTTGTTCGTGAGTTTCTACAACACCTACATGGGCTTGCAATAAGATGAATTGGCCGCCTCCATTTTGCGGGGCGGCTTTAATTTTTGGTGTTGGGTTTGTTAATGTGGAAAAGATGGATACTTTGCTGTTATCCATCTTTTTTGTTCGTAGTGGTTTCGGAAAGATGGATAAAGATTCGATATTCATGTTTATGGTCCGTGCGGGAGCCAAAAAGATGAATAAAAATTTTATATCCATCTTTTTGGTGTGCCGCGATGCCAAAACCATGGATAACCGGTAGTTATTCATGGTTTCTTAAATTCGGAGTAACTAATGTGCTCCTGAACAGATTCGCAACAGCTCTTTAAGATCGAGCGCCTAAAAATGAAAGCGCTCCAAAACCACTTGACACTTCTTTGTTGTGGGGTTATAATTCATTTAGTTAATATTTAGTAAAAATAATAAGTAAACATTTATCAAAAAACAAAAAGGAGCGGATGAAGATGGAATTGACAGGGTTGAAGCAAAAATTTGAGGAACTATTCGGCAAAGGGGATTACACAGCATTTTTCGCACCGGGACGGATCAATCTGATCGGCGAGCACACAGACTACAACGGCGGAAATGTTTTTCCTTGCGCCATCACACTGGGAACATATGCTATCGCGGCAAAAAATAATCTCAAGCAAGTCCGTCTCTACTCGGAAAATTTCCCGGAAGCCGGCGTCATCAGCTTCGACCTGGCCGATCTTGATCACAAAAAAGCGGACAGCTGGGCGAACTACCCGAAAGGCATGCTGCGCTATCTGAAGGAAGCCGGTCACACCATCTCGGAAGGCATGGATATGGTCATCTTCGGAAATATCCCGAACGGATCGGGTCTGTCCTCATCCGCATCCCTTGAACTGCTGATGGGTGTCGTTTTGGATAATCTGTTCGATTTGAACGTGGATCGTTTGGACCTCATCAAAACCGGCAAGCGCGTGGAGAACGAGTTCATCGGCGTGAACAGCGGCATCATGGATCAGTTCGCTGTCGGCATGGGCGAGGAAAACAAAGCGATTTTGCTGGACTGCAATACGCTGGAATATGAATTGGTACCTGTAGAATTGGGCAATCATGCAATCGTCATCATGAATACGAAAAAACGTCGCGAATTGGTCGACTCCAAGTACAACGAACGCCGCAGCGAATGCGAAGAAGCCTTGGCAAAGCTGCAGACGGTCGTATCGGTCGGCAGCCTGGGCGAACTCGATGAAGAAACCTTCGAAAATGCGAAAGCAGTTCTGGAGAGCGATGTCTTGTACCGCCGCGCGCGCCATGCCGTAACGGAGAACCAGCGTACATTGAAAGCCAAAGCGGCCTTGCAGGCGGGCGAATTAGAAGCATTCGGCCAGTTGATGAACCAGTCGCATATTTCTTTGCGGGACGACTATGAAGTGACCGGCATCGAATTGGACACCTTGGTTCAAGCCGCTTGGGATCAACCAGGTGTCTTGGGAGCGCGCATGACCGGAGCGGGATTCGGTGGCTGCGCGATCGCCATCGTCGAAAAAGATGCGATTCCGGCCTTTATCGAAAATGTCGGTAAAACCTATGAAGCAGCGATCGGTTATCCGGCAGAATTCTACATCGCCGAAATCAGCGATGGCGCAAAACGGTTATAAGGAGCGGTGGGCATGACGATAAATGAGACAGCGTATGCGATCGACCAAGTTATTGTCGACTTCGTGGAAACGGGCATCGCAAAAGGGGAAACGGACGCGATGGACAGGATTGCGCTGCGCAATCTGCTGTTGGCCATGATCGGCAAGGAAGACTTGGATACGCAATTGGTGCCTTCGCAAAATTTGCCGGATCGCTTGGAGCTGCTGGATTTCCTGGTGGATTGGGCGGTCGCAAACGGGAAAATCGAGGACTACCAATATGCAAGGGAAATGCTGGAGGCGCAGATCATGTCTTTGATCACGCCGATGCCTTCCGTCATCAACAAGCATTTCTGGGAAGTCTATGCAGAAAACCCGGAAGCCGCAACTGACTATTTCTACCAGCTCAGCCAAAACAATGATTACATCAAGACCCGCAGCATCGCCAAAAATATCGCGTTTCAGCATCGGACCGATTACGGGGAACTGGAGATCACAATCAACTTGTCCAAACCGGAGAAGGATCCGAAACAGATCGCTTTGGCTAAGCATGCGCCGGCTTCCGCTTATCCATCTTGCCAACTCTGCATGGAAAACGAAGGCTACGCCGGTCGCATCGACCATCCGGCACGCGCCAACCACCGCATCATCCGCATGCCGTTGAACGGCGAGAAGTGGGGGCTGCAGTACTCGCCTTATGCGTATTATGAGGAGCATTGCATCTTCTTGGCTGAGGAGCACAAGCCGATGAAATTGGATAAGCATACTTTCGAGAAGTTGCTTGGGATCATCACGCAATTCCCTCACTATTTCGTCGGATCGAACGCCGATTTGCCGATCGTAGGCGGCTCAATCCTGTCGCATGACCATTATCAAGGCGGTCGGCATACATTCGCGATGGCGGAAGCACCGGTCGAACTGCCGTTTGAACTGCCCCGATTCGCTTCGGTTCAGGCAGGCATCGTCAAGTGGCCGATGTCCGTCATCCGGATTGCCGGTAAGGATGCACAGGAGCTAGCAGAGGCCGCAAGTTTTATATTGGATACATGGCGAGGCTATTCGGATGAAGCGGCCGACATCCTGGATGTCACCGATGGCATTCCGCATAATACGATCACGCCGATCGCACGCATGAAGGACGGATTGTTCGAACTGGATCTGGTGCTGCGCAACAACCGGACTTCGCCGGAATTCCCGGACGGTATTTTTCATCCGCATCCGGACGTGCAGAACATCAAAAAAGAAAACATCGGCCTGATCGAAGTGATGGGGCTGGCGATTTTGCCGCCGCGTTTGAAGGATGAGTTGATTGAAATCGAAAATTATCTTAATGGAGAAACAGCTGAGATTGCTCCTTACCATCAGGAGTGGGTTGCAGGCTTGGTGGACAAAAAGGAGCGGACTGGCGTTGATGCGGCGGAAGTGGTGCAGGAAGCGGTAAGCGAAGCCTTTTTGCGGGTGCTGGAGGATGCCGGTGTGTTCAAACGCACCTCTGAAGGCCAGCAAGCGTTCTGCCGTTTTGTCGAACAGTTGCGTTGAGTTTTGTAAGGAAAATGGAGGGATAAAATGTCAGTATTAGTGACTGGAGGCGCCGGCTACATCGGCAGCCATACCGTAGTGGAATTATTGAAAACAGGCCAGGAAGTGGTCATCGTCGACAATTACTCCAACAGCAAACCGGAAGTATTGAACCGGATCAAAACGATCACCGGCAAAGCACCGATTTTCTATGAAGTGGACGTGCTGGACCGCGAAGCCTTGGATGCAGTCTTTTCAAAAGAGGATATCGACTCGGTCATCCATTTCGCCGGTTACAAAGCAGTCGGAGAATCCGTAGCGAAACCGATCGAATACTACCACAACAACATCACGAGCTCTTTGGTGCTGTGCGATGTGATGCGCAGCCACGGTGTCAAGAAGATTGTCTTCAGCTCTTCGGCGACGGTCTACGGCATGAACAATGTGTCTCCGTTGACGGAGGACCTCCCGACAAGCGCAACGAACCCTTACGGATACACGAAAGTCATGATCGAACAGATCCTGAAGGATGTGGCGTTCGCCGATTCCGAGTGGAGCATCGCCTTGCTGCGCTACTTCAATCCGATCGGCGCGCATGAGTCCGGTCTGATCGGTGAAGACCCGACCGGCATCCCGAACAACCTGATGCCGTACATCACGCA
Organism: uncultured Trichococcus sp.; assembly: GCF_963675415.1. Taxonomy (NCBI): domain Bacteria; kingdom Bacillati; phylum Bacillota; class Bacilli; order Lactobacillales; family Carnobacteriaceae; genus Trichococcus; species uncultured Trichococcus sp. The sequence goes on along the minus strand of NZ_OY776220.1, from coordinate 787,246 downwards.
AGTGGCGGTCGGCAAATTACCGCGCTTGAGCGTATTCGGTGACGATTACGACACCCCGGACGGCACAGGCGTGCGCGACTACATCCATGTCGTCGACCTGGCGCTTGGCCACATCAAGGCCTTGGACAAGATCAAGGAAACGACTGGAGTCGGCATCTACAATCTCGGTACCGGCGTTGGCTACAGCGTCTTGGACTTGGTGCACAATTTCGAGGAAGCGAATGGCGTCGAAATCCCTTACGTGATCATCGACAGACGCCCCGGCGATGTAGCTACCTGCTACGCGGATGCGACGAAAGCCATGGAAGAATTGGGCTGGACAGCCCAGAAGACATTGGCCGATATGTGCCGCGATTCCTGGAATTGGCAAAAGAACAATCCGAACGGCTATGAATGAAAAAGTGAAGGACAGCCCCTATTTTTCCGGGGCTGTCCTTCACTTTTTCAGTTAGTTCGGTAATAGAGGGTGTGCGTGCCTGGCGGTTGTCCGATAAGTGCGAATAATCGGACAACTAGGCAACGTCAGCCCTTGAGGTTGTCCGATAACCACGAAGAATCGGACAACCAGCAGGTGTAGGTTATTTTTTTCGCACTTCTGATGGTAGACAGTGGAATCTGTTCTTATAGCACGTATAGAAATAGGTCTTGTTCGAAAAACCTACTTCGGTCAGGATCGTCTGGATCGGGATTTCAGTTGATTCGATGAGCAGGTTGGCTTTCAGCAGCCGCTTTTCGTTCAGCAGCTCCGTAAATGTCTGGCCGCTGCGCTTTTTGATCATGTTGCTCAAGTAGTTTTTGTTGAAGTTCAGCCGTTTGGACGCCGCATCTAAAGTGAGGGTCGTGAATTCGGCATCAATCAGCTGGAGGACCTCGTAAAAGGGGTCCTTTTTGCTGAACGTTTCGCTGTACTCGTGCGGCAGGGAACGCGCCAACTCATAAAGCAGGATCAGCAGATAACTGCTGATGATCTTTCCGGAAAAGACTTTCGGGAAGAAATATTCATCGGCCATATTGTTGATGATCTGCTTGATATGCTCATTCTGTTCATTGCGGAACAATATGAAGTTCGCGGCGTTCGTGTCCAGCGGATTATTCGTCAGCAAAATTTTGTAGAGGATGCTGTCGTTGTGGTTCATGTTCATCAGCCAGTTGATCGAGATGCTCTTGTTGTTGAAAAGGATGTTCAAAAGCAGATCATCCTTGCCGAGCGCTTCGATGGAATGCTCGCTGCCGGTGTCCATCAGCAGGATATCGCCTTCCTTCAACAGGTAAGGGACGCCGTTGATGATCTGGCGGCATTCGCCCTTCACGATGTAGTTAAGCTCGAGGAATTGGTGCGAGTGCTCCGGGTAGGCGGCATAGCGGTTGTGTTTGCTGATGTAGATATCCTTGTTCTCGAAAAACAGATGCTCCTTGATTTTGGGCGCCCGTGTCGCCTCCCCCTCCAGCTCCGGCAGATCGGGCACAAATTTATGCCGCTTTTTCTGTTCCTTTTCGATGACAGATTCCTGCGATAGCAGCGCAATCAGATCCATCCTAACACCTCCTGTATATTTGGTACTCACAACTCATTCAGTGACATTGTAGCATAAATCCATAAGTTGTTTAATAGTAATGTAAACAATTACAAGGCGGAGGTGTGAAACAAGTAAATGAAGTACTACGCGATGATAGATATCGGAGCCTCCAGCGGGCGGATCATGCTGGCGGAAATAGATAATAAGCAATTGGCATTGCAGGAAGTGCACCGTTTCAAAAATGGCTTCAGCCGCATCGACGGATCCGACAGATGGGATATCGAAACCATTTTCCAGGAAATCCTGACGGGGCTATCGAAACTGAAGGCACTTGGCGTGACGGAATGCCATCTCGGGATCGATACATGGGCGGTCGACTACTGCCTGATCGGAATGGACGGCCAATTGCTGCAGCTGCCGATCAGTTACCGGGACGAACGCACGAAAGATACGATGGAAAAAGTGGCGCAAGAGATCGACAAAGAGACGATCTACGCCAAAACGGGCATCCAATTCCTGAACTTCAATACTTTGTATCAACTGTATGAAGAGGACAAGGCCTTGTTGGCAAAGACCGACAAAATTTTGATGATACCGGATTATCTGGCATACCGCTTGACCGGGGCGATGGTCGGCGAAGTGACGAATGTGTCCTCTTCGCAGTTGCTGAATCTCGAAACCGGCGAGTTCGATGCCGACCTGCTTGAACTTGTCGGCATCCCGAGAGAGAAGTTCCCGGAACTGGTTGTGCCAGGAACGAAAATCGGCGATGTGAAGGCTGATCTGACGGAAAGCTATGATTTGCCCAAAATCGAAGTGATCGCTGCAGCGACGCACGATACGGCATCCGCCATCGTCGGCGTGCCGGCGCTGGGCGGGAAATGGGCCTACCTCAGCAGCGGTACCTGGTCGTTGATCGGTGTCGAAAACGACGCACCAATCAACGACCGTCCCGCCTACGAGGCGAACTTCACGAATGAGTGGGGCGCTTACGGTACCTACCGTTTCCTGAAGAACATCACCGGCATGTGGTTCGTGCAGGAAATCGCGCGCAACCTGGATTACCGCCACTCCTACGGTGAAATGGCACAGATGGCCTATGCCGTCGAACCATTCCTGCAGTATGTCGATCTGAACGATCCGCGCTTCCTCAATCCGGCAAACATGATTGCGGAAATCCAAGCCTATTGCCGCGAACGGGGCGAAATCGTTCCGGAAACGACGGGCGAATTGGTGATGTGCGTGTACAGCAATCTGGCCTTGGCCTACGCGCATGAATTGAAGAAAGTCGAACAGCTTAAGCAAGAAACAATCGAGGTGCTGCACATCGTCGGCGGCGGAGCGAACGTCAAACTCCTGAATCAGCTGACTGCCGATGTCACCGGGAAGCTGGTCGTTGCCGGACCTACAGAAGGCACTGCAATCGGAAATTTGCTCGTGCAGATGATCGCAACCGGCGAATTTGCCGACCTGGCAGAAGCCAGAAAATGGCTGAGAAGTCAGATCCACGTTGAAGAATACCCACAAAACCCGATTGCAGACCGGGAGCACTTAAAAAAATACGAAGAAAAGATTGGAGTATAGACAGATGACAAACCCTATTGAAGAAGCATACGCTTTAGCGAAACAAAAATACGCCGCTATCGGTGTGGATACAGATGCAGTACTTGAAAAATTAAGCCAAATCAAGGTTTCCTTGCAATGTTGGCAAGGGGACGACGTATTGGGATTCATGTTCCCTGATCAAGCCTTGACCGGCGGGATTTCCGTCAGCGGCAACTACCCGGGCAAAGCTATGACACCAGCGCAATTGCGTGCCGACTTGGATAAAGCCTTGAGCCTGATCCCCGGCAACCATAAAGTGAATCTGCATGCCATCTATGTGGATACAGACGAAAAAATCGACTTGGATCAGATCGAACCGAAGCACTACGAAAAATGGGTGCAATGGGCAAAAGAAAAAGGTCTTGGACTGGATTTCAACCCTACCTGCTTCTCCCATCCGAAATCAACTGACGGTACATTGTCCAGCAATGACCCTGAAACACAAGCATTCTGGATCGAACACGTAAAACGCAGCCGCAAAGTGGCCGCTTACTTCGGCGAAGAACTGAACCAAACTTGCGTGAACAACATCTGGATCCCGGATGGCTACAAAGACAACCCGATCGACAAAATGTCGCCGCGTGTACGTCTGCGTGATGCTTTGGATCAATGTTTGGAAGAAAAATTCGATGATGCGCACATGCTGGATGCAGTCGAAGGCAAACTTTTCGGTATCGGTGCAGAAAGCTTCACGACCGGTTCCAACGATTTCTACCTGTCCTACGCTTTGACAAGGGATATCCTGTGGACAATCGATGCGGGACATTTCCATCCGACCGAGGATGTTTCCGATAAATTCACGGCCTTCCTGCCTTTCGGTAAAGGCTTGATGCTGCACGTGAGCCGTCCGATCCGTTGGGATTCCGATCACGTGGTCATCTTGGATGAAGCGACTACCCGTATCGGCGAAACATTGGTGCGCAACGACTTGTTGGACAAAACTTTCATCGGCATGGACTTCTTCGATGCAACAATCAACCGTGTCGCAGCCATGGTCATCGGCGCGCGCAGCACCTTGAAATCCTTGTTGTTGGGTATGTTGAGCCCAATCGAAACATTGAAGGATGCCGAAAGCACAGGCGACTTCACAACCCGTTTGGCTGTCACGGAAGAAATGAAATCATATCCATTCGGCGCTGTCTGGGAATTCTATTGTCAACAACAAAATGTACCAGCTGGTACGGAATGGCTGACTGAAGTTAAAGACTACGAACAAAAAATTCTTACGGAACGCAAATAAGGGGGAAACCATAAAAATGAAAAACATTTTAGAAGCACCATTCATCAAAGAAGTTATGCTGTTGACCGACGTCATGTACAAATTCGGCTGGCACGAAAGAAACAGCGGCAACTTGTCCTACTTGCTGAAAGAAGAGGAATTGACGGAATATCTGGATCTGAACGAAGTGAAACGCAACATTCCGATTGCTTTCGACGGCAAAGCATTGGCCGGTAAATATTTCCTGGTTACAGGAACAGGGAAATTCTTCAAAAACGTCATCCATGACCCGGCTGATGTCTTGGGCATCCTGAAGGTGACTGAGGAAGGCAACAGCGTGGATCTGTTATGGGGCTACGAAAATGGAGCGGCTCCTACAAGCGAATTGCCTGCTCATTTGATGTCACACATTGCGCGCCTGTCGGTGGATCCGGAAAACCGTGTCGTTTACCACTGCCATGCAACCAACCTGTTGGCGATGTCCTTCTCTTGCGAGTTGGATGAAAGAAGCTTCACGCGCATCCTTTGGAAAATGTGTACCGAGTCATTGGTCGTGTTCCCTGAGGGCGTAGGCATCCTGCCTTGGTTGATGCCTGGAACGAACGAAATCGGCGAAGCAACTGCTGAAAAAATGAAAGAATACCGTCTGATCGTATGGCCGCACCACGGTTTGTACGCAGCCGGAAAAGATTTGGAAGAGTGCTTCGGTTTGGTCGAAACGGCTGAAAAATCAGCGACTGTCTATACACTTGTACAATCGCAAGGCGGCATCAGACAGGAAATCACTGATGAACAATTAAGCAATCTGGGCAAACGTTTCTCTGTAACTCCAAGAGCGGGCTACTTGAATATCTAATTTTATCAAAAGGAGATAATGGAAAATGGCAACTTTTTATGTACCGGCAATAAACCTTATCGGAAAAGGCTGCATCAAGGAAATGGGCAGCAATGTGAAGGATCTTGGCTACAAGAAAGCTTTGTTCGTAACGGATAACTTTTTGGCCAAAAGCGAAATGATCGACGTTGTTTTGGCAGAGTTGGACAATGCGGCAATCGACTATGTGATCTATGCGGATGTCGATCCGAACCCGACCTGCAAAAACGTCAACGAAGGCGTGGCGATGGCGCAAGCAGAAAACTGCGACTTCATCATTTCCTTCGGCGGCGGCTCTCCGCAGGATGCAGCGAGCGCCATCAGCATCATCCTGACAAACGGCGGCAAACCGCAGGATTACGAAGGCTTGCACAAATCCGCTAAAGCCGGCTTGCCGGTTGTGGCGATCAACACGACTGCCGGAACATCTGCTGAAATCACGATCAACTACGTCATCACTGATGAAGACCGCAAAGTGAAGATGGTCATGGTCGATAAAAACAGCTTGGCGAAAATTTCCGTGAACGATCCCGAATTGATGCTGACGATGCCGAAATCACTGACAGCCGCAACTGGGATGGACGCGTTGACCCATGCGATCGAATCGATGGTAACACCGGGCGCATACGCTGTGACGGAAGTCTTGGCAGCCGGAGCGATCGAATTGATCCGCGAATACTTGCCGAAAGCTGTCGAAAACGGAACTGACTTGGATGCGCGCGATAAAATGGTCAATGCCATTTTCTTGGGCGGAATGGCCTTCAACAATGCCGGCCTTGGCTATGTGCATTCGATGGCTCACCAATTGGGTGCCGTCTACCACTTGCCGCACGGCGTCTGCTGCGCTATGTTGTTGCCGATCGTGGAAGCCGAAAATGCCAAATTTGCGCCTGAACGTTTCCGCAAAGTAGCGAAAGCATTAGGATTGGCAGTGACAGCTGACGTATCAGATCAAGCCTGCGCAGATTACACGGTCGAAGAAATCAAACGTTTGTCCAAAGTTGTTGGCATTCCAACCTCATTGAATGAGCTGGGCATCAAGGAAGAGGAATTCGATTACGACTACCTGTCCAAAAATGCCATGATCGATGCCTGCGCACCAGGAAACCCATTCACTCCGACATTGGAAGAAACGATTGCGATGTACAAAAAATTGTTCCAATAATCCAAACATGAGCTAAAAAAACAACTTTTCAAAAAAATTCAGATAATCCGAATTTGTCCAAAAATAAGGTTATCCAAACAAAGAAGAGCCATCTCGATTTTTGAGGAGGCTCTTCTTTGCTGTGCCAAAAGACGGTTATAGAAATGGATATCGGCTGTTGAGGATACCATGAATATCGAACAGCCGACAGAAATCGGATTTCTCGGCAGTTCGTACCGTGAAATGCTCGGAACAGTTGACGAATGCCGGACCTCTCGGCAGTTCGCGACGTGAAGTACTCGAAACAGCCGACAGAAGTCTGGGCTCTCGGCTGTTTGTGAGACGAAACGTTCGGAACAGCCGACAGAAGTCGGATCTCTCGGCTGTTTGTACCGTGAAATGCTCGGAACAGCCGACAGAAGTCGAATCTCTCGGCTGTTTGTGACACGAAATGCTCGGAACAGCCGACAGAATTCGGATCTCTCGGCAGTTCGCGACGTGAAGCACTCGAAACAGCCGACAAAAACCGGTCCAACTCCAGTCAACTTGGATCAGGCCGCACAAGATTATAGTATAAAACTATAACTGAGTATATTTATTAAGTGTTATCCTATATCTTGTTTCCGTGGCATACTGAAACAACCTTCTGATGAAAGATGATCAGCAAACAGTAAGACAGTTGAATGCATGTTCACTATTTTTGCAGCAGGAACCAAAAAATGAAATGGAGGAATCAAAATGAACAGTTCAGTAATCGGTTTTCCAAGGGTTGGCAAGTTGCGCGAATTGAAGTTCGCATCCGAAAAATATTTCAAGCAAGAAATTTCAACAGAAGAGTTGGAGCAAGTCGCAAAGGGTCTGAGACTGATGCACTGGAATCTGCAGCAAGCAGCCGGCATCAGCCACATCCCTTCGAATGATTTTTCTTACTACGACAACGTGCTGGATCTGACGGTCTTGTTGAACGCGTTGCCTGAAAACTACAGACAGCTCGGCTTGAGCGAGCGCGACACTTATTTTGCGGCTGCGCGCGGTTATCAGGGCGTAGCGGGAGACGTCAAAGCCTTGGCGATGAAGAAGTGGTTCAATACCAATTACCATTATTTGGTTCCTGAGCTGTTCGACGATACCGAAATCAAATTGGTGGGTGATAAGCCTTTTGCCGAGTACGAAGAAGCCAAAGAAATCGGCGTGCTGACGAAACCGGTCCTCATCGGCGGATTCACTTTCCTGAAACTGGCCAAATACAAGGGCTCCAAAACAATAAATGATTTTGCCGACCAAGTGGCGAATGCCTACATTGCAATCCTTGATCGGTTCAATGAGCAAGGCGTGGAGTGGGTGCAGTTCGATGAACCGAGCTTGGTCACCGATCTGTCCGATGAGGATGTCGCGCTGTTCACTGCCATATACGAAAAAGTTTTGGAGCATAAGGGTAACGTAAAAGTATTGCTGCAGACTTACTTCGGGGATATCCGCGATAGCTATGCAGAAGTGATCGGGCTCGGTTTCGATGGAATCGGCCTTGATTTCATCGAAGGTAAACAAACCGTGGAACTTTTGGAACGACATGGCTTTCCGGCTGAGAAAACGTTGTTTGCCGGCGTCCTGAACGGTAAAAACATCTGGAAGAGCGACTACAAAAAGGTCATCGAATTGGTCAATGGGTTGAAGAAATACAGCACCGACATCGTCATCAGCACTTCCTGTTCGTTGCTGCATGTGCCCTATACGTTGGAAAATGAGACGAGCTTGCCGGCGGATGTATCCCGCTATTTCGCATTTGCGAAGGAGAAACTGCAGGAAATCAAGGAACTGACGGAATTGATCGGCACTTCCGATTATGCAGAGCAGGAAGCCTATCTTGCGAATCAGCAAGTCTTTGCAGCGGACCGGGTTTATGAAGACAAGCACGTACAAGCATCCGTGGCGAGCTTGACGGAAAGAGATTTTGTCCGGAACGTTCCTAGGAAAAAACGGAGAGCGATCCAAAAGGAGAAACTGCAACTGGGGCTGTTGCCGACAACGACGATCGGTTCCTTCCCGCAGACGAGGGAAGTCAAGCAGAACCGCAGCAAGTATCGCAAAGGCGACATCAGCAGAGCCGAATACGATGAAAACATCAAAGGCTTCATCAAAGAATGCATCGATCTGCAGGAGGAACTGGGGCTGGATGTGCTGGTCCACGGCGAATCCGAGCGCAACGACATGGTTGAATTCTTCGGCGAAAACCTGGCGGGATACGTATTTACCGAAAAAGCCTGGGTGCAGTCCTACGGAACAAGATGCGTCAAGCCACCGATCATCTTCGGTGATATCCGACGCGAAAACCCGATTACCGTGTTCTATTCGGAATATGCGCAGAGTCTTTCCGACAAACCGGTCAAAGGGATGCTCACTGGTCCGGTAACGATCCTGAATTGGTCGTTTCCGCGTGAGGACATTTCGCTGAGGGAGATGGCTTTCCAGATCGGTCTGGCGATCCGCGAAGAGGTTCTCGATTTGGAGGAAGCGGGCATCAAAATCATCCAAATCGATGAAGCGGCTCTGAAGGAGAAGTTGCCGATCCGCAGAGAAGAATGGGCGAGCGAGTATCTTGATTGGGCGATTCCGGCATTCCGTCTTTGCCACAGCGGCGTACGGCCAGAGACGCAGGTGCATACGCATATGTGCTACAGCGAATTTGAGGAAATCGTACAGGATATCGATAACATGGATGCGGACGTCATTTCATTCGAAGCCTCCCGTTCCAAACTGACGATCATCGATGCCTTGAAGGCGAACCAATTCGAAACGGAAGTTGGACCGGGCGTATACGACATCCACTCGCCGCGCGTGCCGAGTGTCGAAGAGATGGTGGCGGTATTGAAGAACGCGCTGACGAAGATAGACGAGGAAAACCTATGGATCAATCCCGACTGCGGACTGAAAACCAGAGGCATCAAAGAAACGAAAGAAAGTCTGGCCAATCTTGTGGCGGCGGCGAAAATCATCAAAGACGCAGTTTCGGTCTGAAAAGAGGTGAAGGCTGATGAAAATAGAATCCAAATTCCAAAAGAAAAAACCGGTGCTTTCCTTCGAAATTTTTCCACCGAAGCGCGATAAAGCGATCCAGAACATCGACGAGACACTGGCAATCCTGAGCGAACTGAACCCTGATTTCATCAGCGTCACTTTTGGCGCCGGCGGAAGCCATACGAATAACCAAACCGTTGAATTGGCAAAACGCATCAAACAGCAATATGGGATCGATCCGCTGGTGCATTTGACTTGTCTGAATCATTCGAAATTCGAAATCTGTGAATTGTTGGAGGAATTGAGGGCTGCTGACATCGACAGCATCCTTGCGTTGCGAGGGGATAAAAATCCGGCCGTGGAAGAAAAGCAGGACTTCCGGTACGCCAGCGATTTGGTCAAATTCATCCGGCAGTACGGTGATTTTTCCATAAGTGGCGCCTGTTATCCGGAATGCCACACGGAGTCGAAGAATAAAATCGAGGATATCGCCTATCTGAAAGAGAAGGTGGACAGCGGGGTGCAGCATCTGATTTCCCAACTCTTTTTCGACAATAATGCCTTCTATTCCTTCCAGGAACACATCCAGATCGCAGGTATGCACGTGCCGGTCGAGGCGGGCATCATGCCGGTCATCAACAAGGCGCAGATCGAACGGATGGTGACGCTCTGCGGGGCCTCCTTGCCGGAAAAGTTTTCCCGAGTGATGCACAAATACGAAGACAACAAAGAGGCGCTTTTCGATGCCGGTATGGCCTATGCGATCAATCAGATTGTCGATCTGCTGGCGCATGACGTGGACGGCATCCACATCTACACGATGAACAATCCGATTGTCGCAAAAAGGATCTGCGACGGCATCAAAAATCTGATTTGAATGCGAATTCGTCGGGGCGTCGCTCATCGGAGTAGGGTGGTGGCATCATCATGTGCGCTCCTCCGGCGAGGAATCCGGCGGCCGGAGTACAGCGGTAATTTGTGCGCTCACCTTCGACGAAGCCTTACTCGTCGGAGTAGGTGCTTTCCTCCGGTGAGCGCCCCTCTCAACGGAGTTGTGGTTCCCGGTAATAGCGGATCTCCTGCGAGCGAATGTTGGCCGGAGCAGAGTGCGCGGACGGATGCTGTCCTCCGTCGAGGGAGGGCTAGTCGAAGGTGAGAGTTTTGCGCACGCGTCAGCTCCGGCGAAGCTTGCGTTCCCCGGAGCAAAACGGTTCATCCCGCCGTATTCATCAGATTTTTTCAGGAAAAAAGAGAGCTCCCGCCGGAAATGGCGGGAGCTCTCTTTACTTATCAGTTGCTTTGTGTATTTTTTTTGGTCTGGAAACGCGGTCTTTGTGCGGCTTTTTGGCCGCCTCTTGGACCTTGCTGGTTTTTGACACGAGTTCCGTTATTGCGCGCGGCAACCGGTTTTTTCGGCTGTGGTGCAGCTGCCTTAGTGCCTTCTTTCAACAGGAAAGGCTGATCTGTTACGACCGGGACTTTTCTCTGGATAAGCTTTTCGATGTCTCGCAACAACGATGCTTCGGTTTCATCACAGAATGAGATGGCTTTTCCGCCTCGTCCTGCGCGTCCCGTCCGTCCGATACGGTGAACATAGGTTTCCGGAACTTCAGGCAGATCAAACAAGATGACATGCGAAAGCTCAGGCACATCGATGCCACGGGCTGCGATATCTGTCGCTACAAGAACGCTGGTTTTTTTGGTCTTGAAGTTTTCCAAAGCACGCTGACGTGCAGTCTGGGATTTGTTGCCGTGGATCGCTTCAGCTGAAAGTCCAGCCTGCAAAAGCTTTTTGACGATCTTGTTGGCGCCGTGCTTCGTTCTTGAGAAGACAAGCGAGCGTTCCACTGTATCTTCCTTCAACAGGTGGATAAGCAAGTCAGTTTTGTCGGTCTTGGCTACAGGGTAAACGCTTTGGTGGATGATTTCCACAGTCGAGGAAACCGGAGTCACTTCCACTTTCACCGGATTTGACAAAATGGTCCCCGCAAGTTTTTCGATTTCAGTCGGCATAGTGGCCGAGAAGAACATGCTTTGGCGTTTCTTAGGCAGTTCGCGGATGATGCGGCGTACATCATGCAGCATCCCCATGTCCAACATCATATCGGCTTCGTCCAGGACAAAGAAATCTACTTGGTTCAGTTTGATGTATCCTTGTCCGATAAGGTCCAACAGTCTGCCTGGCGTCGCCACAAGGATATCTGTTCCACGTTTCAGCGCGGTTGTCTGAGGATTCTGGGAAACACCACCGAAAATGACTTGGATCTTCAATGGAAGGTATTTTGCGTAAATTTGGAAGCTTTCGCCGATCTGTAGGGCAAGCTCACGGGTAGGGGCAAGGATCAGGGCTTTGATGTTACCTTTTCCAGCTGTTCCTGCTTCTGTTAGGTTCTGCAGAATCGGTAGGGCAAAGGCTGCGGTCTTACCGGTACCAGTTTGGGCGCAACCCAACAAATCTTTGTCGTTCATCAGATGCGGAATGGCATCTTCTTGGATGGGCGTAGCTTTCGTGTAGCCTGCCTCTTTCAGTGCGCGCAGCAGGTTTTGATTCAATTCTAGTTCTTTAAATAACAAATGGTTCTCCTTCAGCATGTTCTACATGCATTTGATTTTAGTGGGTTTGTTTCGGGTCAGTTCAGTTTGGGAAAGGGAGTCGGACTCGCGTTTGCCAAATTCTTCACCGCGAAACGTTATATAGGTTCTCTGAGCAACAGCGTGACTGGCCTACTATATCACAAATGGAAGCAAAAGTCATAGAATTCCGTTTTTTGAAGGGCATAATTAGGGTGCAAACAAATCTGGGGAAAAATCGGGTGACCCCTTTGGATAGAAATTCGTTAGTCTATTGCTTTCTCAATTCCTGTCACGGTAAAATAATCATTGATATAAAAGAAATCATGTTTGATTTGTGAGGTGAGAAGCAATTGAAATTAGATGAAAGTTCCATCAGTATTTTTGAATCATTATATGATGGCGTGTTGATTGCGGATAAACAAGGGATTGTTCGGTATGTGAACCAAAGTTACTTACGAATTACCGGGATGAAAAAAGAAAATATCTTGAACTATCCAGTGGAAAAAATAAGACCAGGAAGCAAACTTCATAAAGTGATTCAGACGGGAGAATCGATTCGGCATTTACGTCGAAAAGTCGGAGATGCAGAATATTTCTCTAATCTTGTCCCAATCAGAGTGGGTGGAGAAATTATTGGTGGAGTCTCTATATCCTCGGAAATTGCAGATATTCAAGAATTACTCAAGAAGTTGAAACATTCGGAAACAGTCATCTCCCAACTGCAAGGGGCAGTCAATCAGTTCAACCGTGCTAGATACAGTTTCACAGACATCATTGGAGAATCTACGGCTATGAAACAAGTTGTATCAAAAGCAGAAAAAATTGCTTCTGGAAAAGCCTCGGTGTTAATTTCTGGTGAAAGCGGAACGGGAAAAGAACTGTTCGCGCAAGCTATTCATAATGGAAGCTATCGCCATAGCGGTCCTTTTATTGCAGTTAATTGTGCTACTCTGTCAGGGGAGCTACTGGAAAGTGAACTGTTTGGTTATGCTTCAGGAACATTCACTGGCGGGAAAAAAGAAGGGAAAATGGGACTTTTTCGTGCTGCAGAAGGCGGCACTATATTTTTAGATGAAATTGGTGAGTTGGATATTAAGTTTCAAGCAAAGTTATTGCGAGCATTGCAAGAAGGGATGATTCGTCCTTTAGGTGACACAGAGGAGTATCCGATTGATGTGCGTGTGATCAGTGCAACGAATCGCGATTTGAGAGAAATGATTAGCCTAAAAACCTTCCGAGAGGATTTGTATTACCGTATAGCGGTTTTCGAATTGGAAATTCCTCCTTTGCGTGATCGGAGAAATGACATCCCTTTGTTGATGGATGCTTTTCGGACGGAGAAAAAATTCCCTGAAAATATTCAGGAGATTTTTAAGAATTACAAATGGGATGGTAATGTTAGGGAACTGAGGAATGCTGTTCAATTTTGCGTTGAAATAACCGATTCGGAAACAATCAGTATTGAAGATTTACCTAAGCGGATGGTACATTCAGCCAGACAATCTGAAATAATTGGCATCCAAAGCTTGAAAAGCTTCGTAAAAGAAAAGGAAACAGAATACATTCAGGAACTTTTAGAAAGCTATGGTAATGATGTTAATGGAAAATGCAAAGTGGCTAAATTATTGGGAGTGTCCTTAGCAACCTTGTACAACAAACTGGATTCTAAATAATTAGAAATATCCAATTCAGATTCTAAAAAATTAGAAACCACTGGATACTAAAGAGTTTCTTATCATAAAAATAAGCTATCAAAGAAGAAGTGATTCTAAAAAATTAGAATCGCTTCTTCTTTATTTGTTGAATCAATGGGGCTTCTGAGTTGGCACGTTTTTTGCATATAGATTAATAGAACAATGATTAGGAGGGTGACAGAGGTGAAAAAAATTCGTATAGGATCTGGTGCAGGTTATGCGGGAGATCGTATTGAACCAGCTTTAGATTTGATCAAGCGTGGGAATCTTGATTATATAATTTTTGAATGTTTAGCTGAACGAACAATTGCTATGGCACAAAGAGAGAAGCGCCAGGACAAGACGAAAGGTTATAACTATCTATTGGAATATCGAATGAGGCAAGTATTGCCACTGGCAGCAAAGCATAAAGTTAAAATTATTACCAACATGGGAGCAGCAAATCCTGAAGCTGCTGCAAGGATTACAAAAGCACTAGGCGAAGAGCAGGGGATATACAATTTAAAAATTGCTTATGTAGTTGGAGATGATATTTCCAGTAATTTACAAAATTATTTGCAAGAGAAAACAATTGAAACTGGGCGGACTTTGATGGAAATCGATAGAGAACTGATATCTGCGAACGCTTATATTGGTGCAGGATCAATTGTAGAAGCATTGCAAATGGGAGCGGATATCGTTATTACTGGCCGAGCTTCAGATCCATCTCTAACGGTTGGGCCATTGCTTCATGAATTTGAGAAGCCTTTTACGGACGAGTATTTTCTCGCCAATGCAACAGTAGCAGGACATCTGTTAGAATGTGGTGCTCAAGTTACTGGAGGGTATTTTGCGGATCCAGGTTTTAAAGATGTGCCGGAACTTTGGAATGTCGGATTTCCTATTGTGGAGTTTTCTGAAACGGGAGATATGACCGTTGAAAAATTATCCGCAACAGGTGGCATTTTGAGTGAAGAAACAATCAAAGAACAGCTGGTGTACGAAATTCACGATCCTAAGCAGTATCTTACACCTGATGTGATCGTTGATTTCTCACAAATTGTTGTCGAAAATGAAGAGGATCGGGTAAAAATTTCGGGAATTTCCGGAAACAAGAAAACAGGAACATTAAAGGTAAGTGTTGGCTATGAAGATGGTTTTATTGCTGAGGGAGAAATAAGCTATGGCGGTTCTAATTCGTTAGCGCTGGCAGAACTTGCTGCTGAAGTCGTTAATAAACGTCTGGGGATTATCGGTCTGGATTATGAGGAAATAAGGATAGATTATATAGGCCTGAATAGTTTATATGGACGTTCAGTTTCAGATAAACATATTTTTCCTGAAGAAATTCGCTTGCGTATTGCGATTCGGACAAAGGGAATAGAGTCTGCAAATAAATTTTGCAAAGAAATTGAGTCACTTTACACGAATGGTCCTTCCGGAGGCGGAGGTATCCGCACTTATATCAAGGAAATCATGGCAATCGAATCAATTTTAGTTGATGAGAAACAAATTCCCACTAGTTATGAATTTGTATAGAGGAGGTGGATCGGTTGAGGCTTAGAGAAATAGCACATTCAAGGACAGGTGATAAAGGGAATATATCCAACATATCACTGATTGCCTACAAACCAGAAGACTATGATTTATTGAAGGAAAGAGTAACAGTTGAAAAGGTCGGTAAATGGTTTGAAGGAATTGTCAAAGGAAACATCGAACGATACGAGCTTCCTAACATTCAAGCGCTGAATTTTGTCATGCATGATGCTTTAGCTGGGGGCGTGACACGCTCATTAGCTATAGATACTCATGGGAAATCATTGAGCTCATTTTTATTAGACATGGAAATATAGTGGGGTGAACGAATGATATATCATGCATTTAAAGAAAATCAAGATAGGTATTTAGACACATCAAAGATTCAGCCTAAAATCACAGACATTCCCTATTCTGATGAATCTCCCCGCTGCAAATTGGATTTGTATTACCCCGTAAAAACCCAAGAATCCTATCCTCTCATTATTTTTTTTCATGGAGGAGCATTTCTGAAAGGGGATAAACAGAGATACCAATTGTTTTCTGCCTTGCAGGGGATTTTTAATGGTTTTGCAGTGGCGTCCGTCAATTATCGTCTGCTGCCGGAATTTCATTACCTGGAATATCTAAAAGATGCTTCCACTGCAGTACGGTTTTTGATAAATCACTTCGAAACATACAAAATCGATAAAGAAAACATATTTTTGTGGGGCGAGTCGGCTGGAGCATTTCTCTCCTTGGTGGTGGGATTGACAGGACAAGATGGCGGAGTGGAAAAACTTCTGCAGTTGCCAATGGCAGAGGAAATTAAAATCAATGGGATTGTTTCTTGGTACGCCCCTACTAATCTATTGAAGCATCCTGATATGAAAGTACTGGGTGAACAATCTTTAAATGAATTGAAATACCGCCAACAAGGGGAATCGCTGCAAGAAACGTTAAGGCGACTGAGTCCGATAAATCTCCTGACGAAAAATAGTCCTAAATTGTATATCCAGCATGGTATTAAGGACACAGTGGTCCCTCCAGAACAAGCAGTCGAATTAGCTGGCATTGCGAGCGAATATCTTTCAGAAAATGAATTAAAGATAGAGTATCTAGTTGAAGGGGATCATTCCACCGGACGATTTTCCCAAGAAGATAATTTGGAAAAGATATTCCTGCAATTGAATAAATGGTTGAATAGGAGGGAAAAGGTTGGGGAAAATACAAACCATAGAACAAGCCCGTAGATTGATAGATAGCCATTCAACGATTATGGTGGGGGGATTTCTAAAATGCGGACACCCAGAAATTCTAGTAAAGGAGCTCCTACTTGAAAATGAAGTAGATCATTTGACGATTATTTCGAATGACACTGCGACGAATGAAAATAGTTTTAATGCCTTAGTGCAATCTGGAAAAGTAACTAAAATTCATTCATCTTATATTGGAGGGAATCGAGCGACTGGTAAATTTTTTATAGATTTTCCTGAAAAGATTACTCTTTATCCCCAAGGATCTTTGGCGGAGAAAATCCGCTGTGGAGGAGCGGGATTAGGTGGTGTTTTAACCCCGGTCGGAATTGGGACAATAGTTGAAAAAGATAAGGAAATCATAGAAAGAAGCGGCAAGCGATATATTTTGGAAGAGGCCTTAAATGCTGACACCGCATTGATTTATGCCAAACGGGGTGATGAGGAGGGGAATTTGGAAATGATCGGCACGCAAATCAATTTCAATCCTCTGATGGCGATGGCAGCCAAACAAACAATTGCATTAGTAGATGAAATCGTTCCTCTCGGAGCTATCTCTCCTGAACGGATTGTAGTCCCTGGAATTTATGTGAATTGTATGATTGATGGGAGGAAACTTGATGAATAAAAAAGAAAACATAGCTTCCCGAATCGCTCAGTATTTACCCGATGGCGCAGTTGTTAACCTAGGAATTGGCATACCTACTCTGATACCGAATTTTTTACCTGAAGGCAGGAGACTAAATATTCACTCTGAAAATGGAGCGCTAGGCGTTGATCTTCTGGCTAATGAAATCGCATTTTCTGAAGGGATGACCGATGCTGGTGGGCACCCGATTCAATTGAAGAAAGGCGGAATGGTTTTTGACAGCGCATTCTCTTTCTCAATCGTCCGCAGCGGCATCATAGACTTCACAATTTTAGGTGCGTTGGAAGTGGATGAGAAGGGAAATCTCTCGAATTGGATCGTTCCGGGTAAAATTGTCCCGGGCATGGGCGGCGCAATGGACTTGCTTTACGGGGCAAAGGAAGTCATTGTTGCGATGGAACACCGGAATAAACAAGGGCAATCAAAAATTGTGTCGGATTGCAAGTTCCCACTCACAGGTGCTGGTGTTGTAAATAAAATTGTAACCGATTTAGCTGTTTTTTCTGTGGATGGACAAGGGCTGGTGTTAGAGGAAATAATGCCAGAAAGCAATCTTCAGTTGATAAGAGAAGCGACCGATGCTGATTTCCGAATCAGCCAAAGGATAAAGGAGGAAAGTATACTTGAACAGTGTAGTGGTTGTGGCAGCTAAACGGACACCAATAGGTCGTTTTGGTGGTGGTATGAAAAATTTGTCTGCTGTGGAAATGGCAAGTCAGCTGACGAAAAAAACACTTGAACCTTTGCAGCTAAAAGATTATGTTGAAGAGGTCATTTTAGGGAATGTCTTACAATCCGGACAAGGACAGGGACCCGCGCGCCAAGTCCAAATTTATTCTGGCATTGATGAAAGAGTTCCGGCGTTCACAGTCAATCAAATTTGCGGTTCAGGGATGACAAGTATCATATTGGGCGCACAAAAGATAATGACGGGGGAACGCGAGACGGTCTTGGTGGGCGGCATGGAATCAATGAGCCAAGCGCCCTATCTACAGAAGAAAACTCGTTTCGGAAGCAAGCTTGGGCATGATTTGTTGGTCGATGCAATCTTGAATGACGCGTTGACGGATAGTTTTTCAGGAAGTCATATGGGGATTACTGCAGAAAAGGTTGCTGGAGAATTTGAGATTTCTCGAAACCAACAGGATGAATTCGCTTTAGAGAGCCATCAAAAAGTGCGCAAAGCATGGCGGAATCATGCTTTTTCTCAAGAAATCATTCCGATGGAATTATCCAACGGGAAAATTTTTGATAAAGACGAGCATTACCGAGAAGACTTATCTCTTGCTGATCTGAATAAATTAAGACCAGCTTTCCAAAAAGAAAAAGGTACTGTAACTGCTGGAAATAGTTCTGGCATAAACGATGGAGCAGCTATATTGTTGCTCATGTCAAAAAAGAAGGCTGAAGAATTAGGCATCGATTACCTTGCGGAAATCATCAGTTGGGCGAGCGAAGGGGTCAATCCTGAAGTGATGGGCTTGGGACCAATTCCTGCTTCAAGAAAAGCACTGAACAATGCAGGATTGGATATCGATGATATTGATCTATTTGAAATGAACGAAGCTTTTGCCGCTCAGGCGCTCGCAGTGAAGAATGAACTGAAGATACCGGAAGAAAAACTGAATATAAACGGTGGAGCAATTGCTTTGGGGCATCCGGTTGGTGCCAGCGGTGCTCGGATTGTTGTTTCGTTGGTTCACGCGCTTATAAAAGAGGAAAAGAAATATGGATTGGCTTCGCTTTGTGTGGGCGGGGGCATGGGTATATCAATAATAATTAAGAGAGAAGAGGTTTGAAAATGGAAGAACTAAAATTGGATGAAAAAAGAACTACTATGGACAAATTCATGGATAAACTGACAGATACGCTATTACCGATCGCAAATGCTCTGAACAACCAAAAACATATCTCAGCACTGAAAAAAGGAATGCTGGTTACAGTTCCATTGACCATCGTAGGAGCAATTTTCCTTGTGCTAGCTCAACCGCCTGTGGATGAAACCACCATGCAGGCAACAAATATTTTCTTTAGTTTTATGCTAGGTTGGAAAAGCTGGGCAGTAACGTACCAATCAATTTTACTTATCCCTTATCAATTAACTATCGGAATTCTGAGTGTGTACACTGCCTTTGTCATTTCCTATTTTTTGGCTAATGAATATGGATTGAATGGGATCAATAATGGTATGCAGGGCTTACTGACGTTTTTAACAGTAGCGCTTGTCCCAACGGCCGTTGAAGGTGTAACGATGTTGCCGATGACCTATTTAGATGCTAAAGGGATGTTTACGGCTATTATTGTCGGGTTGGTAACTGTGGAAATCACGCGGGTACTTGATAAATACGGAATCAAAATAAAAATGCCGGACTCTGTTCCGCCCATGGTGTCAGCACCTTTTGAAATTATGATTCCAATTTTTGTGAATATCCTTTTATTCTTAGGAATTAACCAAGCTTCTATCGCTTTAACGGGTTCTGGGTTAGTTACATTAGTTCAGACTGTGTTGGCTCCCTTCCTATCGGCTTCTGGCTCTCTAGGCTCCATTATGTTCATCAACTTCTTAATGACGACTTTTTGGTTTTTGGGCATCCATGGTGCCAGTGTGGTAAGTGCTGTGGTTGCGCCAATTACAACGGCTAATTTTGCTGAAAATGCTGCTGCATACCAAGCAGGTGAAGCTATTCCTCATATTTTCGCAGGTTCCTACAATAGTTTTTACGGTGGTTGGATTACCTATCCTGCACTGTTGTTTTGTTTCTTGTTTTTAGCAAAAAGTGCCCAATTAAAATCATTGACTCGTGCAGCAGTGGTTCCTAATTTGTTCAACATCAATGAACCTTTAATTTTTGGATTGCCTATTGTAATGAACGTCATCGTAATCATCCCGACATATATTTGTACAGCCATCAATATCGCCATTTCGTATATTATGATGAGCAATGATATTGTGGGGAAAGTGGTCATTAATATCCCTTGGACAACTCCTGGACCGATTGCAGTATTCCTGAGCACTTTAGATTGGAAAGCGACTGTTCTCTGGTTCGTCCTGTTTGCGATCGACTTTGTAATTTGTATTCCTTTTGTGAAGAGTTATGATAAGCAAGTAAGGCAACAAAATTCTGAAATTTAAAAGGAGGGATTCGATGAGAGTGACGTTTGACCAAATTGATATCACACCGACTAATCCCGAATATTTTAGTGGCTATGGTCGTTCAGAAAAAAGTCAAGGTATCCATGATGCATTAATCATAAGCTATCTGAAGATAGCGTTGGAAGCAACGAATCTCTTTATTTTCAGTTTGGATCTACTGAATGTCAATCGATCGTTTTCCACTAAAGTTGAAGAGAAAATTAACGAATTATATCCAAAAAATGAAAATATTGTCTTGATATCGGCCATTCATACGCATTCCGGGCCAGCTGTTTTCACCTTGCCCAGTCTAGATCATGCGGTCAATCCCGAATTAGAAGAAGAAGTGTATCGAAAGTTGATTCAACTGCTCTCAAACAGTTGTGTGAGTAGTGAAGTGAGTCGTATCGAGTTAGTCACAGGAGAAATCGAAGGAGCCTATGGTAATCGAAACGATCCAGAAGCTTACGGAGACAAAAATTTTTACCGATTTGACTTTTTTCAAGAAGAAAAACTGGTTGGAACTGTGGTGAATCTTGCTTGCCATCCAACTATTTTGAAGCAGGATAACCTATTGTTCAGCGCCGATCTTTTTGGCAGTGTTCGTAGCGATTTGGAAAATGTTTTGGATTGTCCAGTGCTAATGTTAAACGGAGCGAGTGGTGACAGTAGTTCTCGTTATTACTCAAAAGGTAATGATTTTAAGGAAGTGGAGCGGCTAGCAACAGAAATTTCACAGCAAATCCTGAATAAGGGGAAACGTCAAACTGTCGAGTTCTCCTTATCCTCCCACTCTATTTTTAAAGAAAATATCCATTATAATCCACAAGCTGACAGTTTCTGGGTTGAAAAGAGCAAGGCATTGTCTGAAGAAAAAAATTCAGCAATAGAGAAAGTCTTGGCAACACACCTAGCAAAGAAAATGAATCCTGAGAGCCATTGGGTCACTTTAATAAGCCAACAACTCATTTTTGAACAGTTTGTTATCTTGACTTATTCAGGAGAGGTGACAAGCGCCTTCGCAAAAAATATCCGTAACAGATTTGACTGCCCTGTAATCATTGTAGGATATGAAAATGATTATGTTTCATATCTGGTAGAAGAAGAAAATTACGGCAAGTACTTCGAATCCTATTTAACTCGTTTACCTAAAGGGGCAGCAGATCGGTTTATAGAAAAGACAATCAGAGTTATAGGATAAAGGGCATCCGCGTATTGGTCTTTCAACTATCTAATCGAGCAAGTAGTTTCGGGAAATGAATACAACTTTTATAAAAAACAAAAAACTCGGCAGGATCCTAGCGAATAGGAGTGTGCCGAGTTTTTTGTTGCCTCGCAAATGTGCTGGAGTTGAGTGAGGCCGTTTCAGAGCAGTTCCCATTTCTTCGCCGCGTCTGTTTTGCGCTTGAGGCTGTTGAGATTTTTTGTGTATTCGCGCGCGTAGAGGATCGAAAACAACGTATTCAGTATGTACTCAAAGGATATCTGAGAAGAGAAGGTGCCGACTTTGAAGAAGTCGAACTCATCATAAGGCACCTCGATCACAAGGTCGCACAGCTTGCTCGTTGGTTGCTCCGTATTTGCCGTCAGCAGGATGCAGGGAATCTTCATGGAATTCAGATATTGGATGATCTTTCTGTGGTTGGTTGAATTGCCGCCGTAACTGATGAACAGAGCACAATCGGCTTTGCCCATGCTCATGGCATTCCAGGCCGCTTCGCCGTATTCGTCGCCAATGATCAGATGCTTGTTGATCTTGATGAGTTTGTTCTGGTAGCTGCGGGCGCGGATCTGGGAATCGCCCGTTGCGAAAAGGAAGATCTTATCCGCCTTTTGCAGCAGATCCACCGCTTTGTTCAGTTTGTCCTTTTCCAGTTTCACCAAGGTTTTTCTGATCGTTTCGATCGTCAGGTCGGCCATTTTTTTGGCGATGTCCATCGAACCGTCCATCGGCAGGAACGGGAAGTTGGGATCGACGTTTGTCGGCGTATGTTTGTTGCTTTGGATTTCGTGGATCAGCGCCACCTTGAAGCTGCGATAGCCTGAAAAACCCAATTTCTGGCTGAGCCTGATGATTGCTGAATGGGAAGTGAAGGTGTTTTCTGCAAGTTGCTGGATCACCATATCTGGCACATCATCCAAGTTTGTCAAAATGTAATCAGCGATTCTTTGCTCGGTGTCCGTAAAACTTTCTTTCAATTTCAATTTTTTCAGCAAACTCATCCTGTTCCCTCCATATATATAACGTATCCAGCAATGATTCGATCCACTTAACCGATCCGGTATTTCCTTCAATATAAGCAATAAACCCCGAAAAGGCAACTGCCAACAGCAAATTACAAAGGATATTCCTATGGGTGCTGAACATTATGTTCAATGTTTTACAAGCAAAGCGGTCTTGCGTTGAACAGCAGGTCCTATCTGGTTTAAAAGCGTTTTCTCAGGGGCTGGTATTCCCTATAATGGGGCCATGCAAGAGAAATGGAGGAATTATCTTATGTTAACAATCGCTTATATCGGCGGCGGGAAGAGCGCCCACCGTTATCACATGCCCTTCTCCCTGAAAAACGAAAACATCCGCGTCAAGACAATATTTTCGCCGGTACAAAACGATGCTTGGGAAAAAGTGCCAGGAGTTCTTTACGCAGACAACATTGAAGACATCTGGAGCGATGATGAAGTCCAATTGGTAGTGGTGTCCACGCCATCCGACTTTCATTATCAATATGGCAAAATGGCCCTGGAAAAAGGCAAAAATGCGCTGGTCGAAAAACCTTTCACGAACACATCCGCAGAAGCCAAAGAACTGTTTGCCTTGGCGAAAGAAAAAAATCTCTTTATCCAGTGCTACCAAAACCGCAGATTCGACTCTGATTTCCTGACTGTCCAAAAAGTCATCGAAAGCGGCGTGCTGGGGGATATCCTGGAAGTCGAAATGCACTACGACTACTTCAGACCGGAAATTCCGGAGTCCATCACAAGCTTTTCTAAGGTCAACAGCTACCTGTATGGCCATGGCTGCCATACAATCGACCAGGTCCTTTCCTATTTCGGAAATCCAGAACGGATCACGTATGATGTCAGACAGCTTTTGGGCAAAGGCCGTTTCAATGATTACTTCGATTTGGACCTGTTCTATGGGCAGAAAAAAGTTTCTGTCAAATCCAGCTATTTCCGCTTGAAGGAACGTCCTAGCTTCATCGTGACCGGAAAAAAAGGTTGCTTCATCAAGCAGACGAAAGATCGCCAAGAGGAGCACTTGAAAGTATTCCATATGCCTTCGAATTCTGATTTCGGGATTGATTTGCCGGAACATTACGGTGTCCTCACCTATATGGATGATGCGGGCCGTTACCACGAAGAAAAAGTCGTTTCCGAAGTTGGGGACTATGGCCGGATCTATGCCGGCGTCTATGAGTCGATCGTGAACGGGAAAGAAAAAATCGTCAAAGATGAAGAGACCATCCGCCAAATCGAAATTCTTGAAGAAGGCATCAACACAATCAAGGAATAATCACAGGAGGTATTAAAAAATGGAAAACTTATTAAATGTCCTTGAGGAAAAATTGACTCCGATAGCAGTGAAACTGGAACAAAACCGCTATTTGAGCGCTGTAAAGAACAGCTTTATGTCAGCAATGCCGCTTTTGATCATCGGTTCCTTCTTTATCCTGTTAGCCTACTTGCCGATTAACGCGTATACAGATTTCATGTTGAACACGTTCGGGGATGATTGGCAACGGCTATTCACGATCCCCAACAACATTTCCATGAGCATGATGACCGTTTACGTTGTGGTCGGAATCGGTAATGAATTAGCAAAATCGTACGGACTGGACAGTATGGCCGGCATCTTTGCGGCGTTGGCATCCTTTTTCGTAGTCACACCGATGCACGCTTTCGCGGAGGAAGGCTTGGGAATCGGGATTCCATTGGGTAACTTGGGAGCTGCCGGATTATTTGTCGGCATCCTGATTGCAATCAACGCAGTCGAAATCATGCGCTTTACCGACAAAATGGGCTGGAAAATCAAAATGCCCGATTCGGTTCCTCAGAACGTATCGAAGTCCTTCTCAGCCTTGATTCCGGTTGCTTTGGTCATCATTTTCTTCAACTTCGTGCGCATCGGCTTCGAACAGACAAGCTATGGCGACGTACAGACGTTCATCTTCAACAATCTGCAGACACCATTGACAGCTTTAGGCAGCACGTTACCTGCGACCATTGTAGTGCTTATTATTGAAGGTGTCCTCTGGTCATTCGGTTTGCATGGATCGAATATCATCGGCAGCGTTATGCAACCGATCTGGTTGACGCTGACTGCCGAAAATGCTGCAGCGGTTGCTGCAGGCCAGACCATCCCGAATATCGTGAACTATCAATTCTACAGCAATTTCGTCAAAGTCGGCGGCTCGGGTGCCACATTCGGTCTGTGCTTGTTGCTGTTGTTCGCGGCTAGATCCAAACAATTAAAGGCGTTGGGCAAATTGTCGATCGGTCCAGAAATCTTTACGATCAATGAATCAATCATTTTCGGTATGCCGATCGTCCTGAATCCGATCATGATCGTGCCATTCCTTTTGACACCGCTTGTCTTGAGTATCGTTGCTTATTTCGCCATGAGTACGGGGCTAGTACCTTATACCAATGGGGTGAACATCCCATGGACCACTCCACCGGTTATTTCCGGCTTCCTGGTTTCGGGTTGGAGAGGCGCTGTGCTGAACATCGTGCAGATCGCCCTTTCGGCTGCCATCTACTTCCCATTCTTCAAGATTGTGGATAATATGGCTGTCAAAGAGGAATCGGAAAATGAAGAAGAGTTGCAGCACCAGTTGGAGGCTGTCGAAGCGTAGAGATTCAATAAAAAATTAATTGGAATACAAAGAATCTAAAAAGGGGTCATACATTATGAAACTTGCAATACTAGGATCGGGACAGATCGTCATGGATTTTCTGACGATGGCGAAGGACTTGCCGGATACGGAATTGGTCAGCATGTTCGGCATCGAAGCGGAACGCGCGAAAATGGAGGGCCTGGCAAACACATACGGCATCGGGAAAGTATATACGGACTATCAAGAAGTCCTGAATGATCCGGAGTGCGACACCATCTATGTGGGACTGCCCAATCATCTGCACTATACATTTACAAAGCAAGCATTGGAGAACGGAAAACATGTGATCTGCGAAAAACCATTCACGATCAAGTCAGCTGAATTGATCGAACTGAAGGAACTGGCTGAAAGCAAAAAGTTGATCCTGGTCGAAGCGATCACGACAAGATACCTGTCCAACTACTTGGCAATCAAGGAGCAGATTCCACAATTAGGTGATCTGAAGATCATCGAATGCAACTATTCCCAGTATTCATCCAGATACGATGCCTTCAAGAAAGGGGAAGTACTGCCTGCCTTCAGTCCGAAAGCAGGCGGAGGCGCTTTGATGGACATCAATATCTACAATATCCATTTTGTCGTCGGAATCCTTGGGAAACCCGACTCGGTGAAATACCTTGCGAATGTCGAGCGAGGAATCGATACATCCGGCATTCTGCTGTTGGACTACCCAGGCTGCAAAGTGGTCTGCATCGGGGCGAAGGACTCAGCGGCGCCGATACGATCCTTGATTCAGGGCGATAAAGGCTCCGTTGTACTGAATGGCCCGCCGAATCTCTGCAACTCCTTTGACGTGAACATGAATGGCCAGGAGAGCCAAGCCTTGGACAAGAAAGTGCATCCACACCGGATGTACGAAGAATTCCGCGAATTTGCGCGCATGATCGAAGCAATGGATTTTGCGAAAGCCAAGGAAATGCTTGAGCAAAGCCAAGTCGTGATGGAAATCGCCGAAGAGGCTCTGGCAGGCGCCGGAATAGTTCTGGGGTGATCAAAAAAGCGTAAGGCTTAGGACTGTTTGGCGAAATTGTCGAATGCATGGGTGATATTCGACAATTCGAATGGAGCACAAGGCCAAATTGTCGAATGCTGAAAAACATCCGACAATTCGCCCCCGTTTCTTGGTGAAATTGTCGAATAGGTGGAACTACATTCGACAATTCGATCCGTCAGTCGGTCCGGAGCGATCAAACAAATCTGGGACAAGAGTCAAAAATCAGGGGCCGACTCACAATGGGTCGGCCCTATTTATGAGAAGGTGCATGTACAATGGACAAAGTCGAAATATTGGAACAGGAACAAAAGCTTCAATTTGAAGCATTTACGCATGATGTGGGTTTGGAAATCGCGCAGCGCATCGTCAAAAAGGTCAAGGAACAAGCACCGAAGCCTGTCGGAATAAGGATCGTGCATAATGGTTTGTTGATCCTGCATTATTTGATGGACGGCAGAAAAGAGAGCCCTTGGCTGAACCGGAAGGAAAAGACCGTATTGGACAGCGGGCACAGTTCCCTTTATACCTACCTTTTTATGGATGAGGTGCCGGAATACAAGGCGTGGGAGAGCAGCGAAGAATACGCCATCTGCGGCGGCGGTTTCCCGATCATCGAAGATGGACAGGTCACAGGTGTTATCTGCGTTTCCGGGTTGGAACATCTGGAGGACCACAGATTGATCGTCGAATCGATCGAAGAAGTGCTGGCAAGCGCCTGAGGGAGGCTGCAAGCGTGATTTGTTGAACGACCTAAAAACTGTAAAAGGGGATGGACGGGTATGAAAGTTGGCGTCATCGGAATCGGAAACATCGCGCAGAAAGCCTATTTGCCTGTCATGGCGGAAATGCGGGACACGGTGGAGTGGCACCTTTGCTCTCGGAATAAGGAAACGTTGGAACTAGTCGGGAAAAAATACAGTTTCGACCGACTGTATACCGATATGGATGAATGGATGGACAGCGGAATCGAGGCTGCCTTCGTGCATGTGGCGACTGCGGCCCATGCGACAGTGATCCGTAGTCTGTTGGATCGGGGTATCGCAGTCTATGTGGACAAACCGATCAGCGATGATCTGGCCGAGGTGAAGCAGCTGATCGAGTTGGCCGATTCGAAAGGCTTGCTGCTGACTGCCGGATTCAACCGCCGCTTTGCGCCGATGATCCGCCGCTTGAAGGAGATTCCTGACAAAAATATGCTCTTCATCCGGAAGGATCGGATCAACTTGGTTGAACCGGTCCGCCAAGCTGTTTATGATTTGTTCCTGCACATCGCTGATGCTGCGCTGTATTTGCTGGATGAAGAGGTCCTCTCTGTGCAATCGAAGATCATCGAAAAAGACGGCAATCTGAAGCGGATTTGGGTGGAACTGGAAACGAAGACGGCCAGCTGTTTTGTCTCGATGAACTACGAGGCGGGCGCCAATCAGGAAGTGATGGAGATCCAGAGTCCGGAAGGGATCGTGAGGGTCGTGGACCTGACCAATATGACGACCTCCGATCAGGGCGGAACCCAACATACTGGTTTTGGTGATTGGGAAGGGACATTGCGCAAACGCGGCTTCGAACCGCTGATCCGTGGATTCATCGAGGGCATCATGAAGAAAGAAAATCCGGTCACGACCGATTCCGCTTATCTGAGCCATTCCCTTTGCGAGAAAATTCTGCAGGACAACGGTTACTGAATGGAACATACATAAGAAGACCGCACCAAAATGGATTTGTTATCCATTTCAGTGCGGTCTTGTTTTTGTGGTAATTTGTTCTTCGAACAGCGTGCAGTCAATTCATAACTGACTAGTGTATTGTAGCGTTGAAAAATAAGTAAGCTATTGAGTCTGTATCTATGTAGAGTTCCCCTCGTTGTGGCTTATAATAAAAATAAACGGCGGTGTTTAAAATGGGCAGAAACAAGAAGTACGTTATCTCATTAACAGATGCTGAAGTCCGCAAATTGGAAAGCGTCAAGCGGAAGAAAACGACTACTAAGACCATAAAATGCAGATGCCAAATTTTATTAGACCTCGATGAAGCGCACGGGAAACCGTCCACCCAACAACAATGCGTCAAAACTATAGGTGTTTGTTACGCGACTGTTTACAATGTTATCAAGTACTATGTTGAGGGTGGTATTGAGAGAGTGCTTTACGTAAGCAGAAGTGTCAACTCGGACAATGCCCGTCGGAAAGTTGATGGACGTGCGGAAGCGAAACTTATTGAAATCGCCTGCGGCCCCGCTCCGGACGGCCGTTCCAGATGGACATTACGCCTTTTGGAAGAGCAAGCAAAAGTTGAGCTTGTCATTCCGGTAGGTAAGGATGCCATTGGAAGAACGTTAAAAAAAACGAATTACGACCTCACAAAAAACAATACTGGTGCATCCCACCAAAAGAAAACGGAGCATTCGTAGCCTGCATGGAAGATGTCCTTGACGTCTATGAACTGCCATACAATCCTTGTCAGCCGGTCGTTTGTATGGACGAAAAACCTTATCAACTTCTGGGTGAATCAAGAGAACCCCTTCCCATGCGGGAAGGCAGTGACCAAAAAATTGATTCTGAATACGTGAGACAGGGAACCTGTAGCATCTTCGTCTTCACCGAACCACTTGGTGGAACCCGGCATGTGAACGTCCGCACGCAACGAACAGCAATAGATTGGGCCGAGGAGATTCAATACCTTGTAGACGTTAGTTATCCGTCTGTTGAGAAAATCATTTTGGTTCTGGATAACCTGAACACCCATACAATCGCTTCACTCTATAAAGCATTTCCGCCCGAAGAGGCACGGAGAATAGCTCGGCGCTTAGAAGTGCATTTCACACCAAAACATGGTAGTTGGTTGAATATTGCCGAAATAGAATTGAACGTGATGAACAAGCAATGTTTATCTCGTAGAATTGATAATATCGAGACGCTCGGTTCGGAGTTGTCTGCCTGGGAGCGAGGCCGGAATGCCCGATCAGCAAAAATCCGATGGCACTTTACAAATACTGAAGCACGGACAAAAATGATTTCTTTGTATCCTAAAACTGTTCTTTCGAACGTTTAAAAGGAATTGAGAATATAATTTTTATTTCTAAATATCAATGAGACACTACACTAGTCCTGGATTTCATCCAATTTCTTCAGATGCTTCTCGGCAATCTTCTTCACTTTGTCGACGCGGTTCGTGTATTTTTCGATATCGCTGAGGTAATCGGTCGTCATCCAAGCCGTCACGATTTCAAGCGCCAATGCCGAACCAATGATTTTTCCGCCAAGGCAGAGTACATTCGTGTCGGAGTGGGAACGCGCCAGTTTCGCGCAGAAAGGATCCTGGCAGACTGCCGCATAGACGCCGTATATTTTGTTGGCGATCAGGGCACTGCCGTAACCGACGCCATCGACAAAGATACCGCGGTCGGCTTTTCCTTCCGCCACAGCCAGTGAGGCAGGGTAAACATAATCGGACAGGTCACAAGGTTCTTCGTTGTAAGGTCCGAAGTCGAGCACTTCATGGCCTTCCTTTTCGAGTAAAGCTTTGACTTCTTCTTTCAATGCGAAGCCGGCATGGTCGCTGGAAACGGCAATTTTCATTTAAATCCCTCCATTATCTGTCATTAATCAAAAGTATAAGCCAAATGGCGAGAGTAGTACAGACTGAGTTTACAGATCAAGGCACTGCGATACTTTGGGTAAAAGAATAATCTGCATTTAGAGCATTTTTCCATATGATTTTGATGTAGTTTTACAGATTGGTTTTGATTATAGTAAGCGTATACTTAAAAACAAGGCGGGGAACCACATGGAAATCATGGATATAAAATTTAATGGCATCGTTGAACCTATCGGGAATCATTTTGAGCCCTTGATCGTCAGTTGGGCAATCGACAACGGGTTAGGCAAAATGCAAAAAGAGGCAAGCCTCGAGGTAGCTGCCGATCACGAATTCAAGGACATTGTGCTTGAGAAAAACGGTGATCTGGACAGTTCAGGGGAAACGTTGACGCTTCAGTTGAAGCCCAGAACACGCTATTATGTGCAGATTCGTGTAACTGCGGAAGATGGTGAAACGGCTGAATCGACAAGTTTTTTTGAGACTGGGAAACTGGATGAAGCATGGGGCGCGGAATGGATCGGGCCGAAGGTGCAGGAAGAAATCCATCCGATTCTGTTCAAGGATTTCGAGCTGAGCCAGCAAGTGAAGGAAGCCCGTCTATATATCAGCGGGGTTGGTCTTTATGAAGCGAGTTTGAACGGAGAAAAGATCGGAAATGATGTTCTGGCGCCGTTCGTCAACAACTACGATGCTTTCATCCAAATCCAAACGTATGATGTCACCGAACAATTGAAACAAAGCAATCAGTTGGCGATCCTGTTGGGCAACGGCTGGTACAAAGGGAGATTCGGCCTGAGCGGAGAGAATGCTTATTTTGGGGACAAATTTGCGGCAATCGCTGAACTGGTGGTGCGTTACGAAAACGGGACGGAAGAGCGGATCGTGACGGATCTCAGTTGGAAAGCGACGCTGAGCGATATCACGAACAGCGGCATCTACGATGGCGAAACGATCGACCGGACACTTGATAAATCGGGGCGCAACGATGAGGTGGCAATCGTCGGCATACCAAAAGAAAAATTGAAAGACCGCGTGAGCCCGGGATTGAGCATTCATGAGGTAGTTCCTTTGAAGGAGGTCATCCAGACCCCGAATGGCGAGACGGTACTTGATTTTGGGCAGAACTTTGCCGGATGGCTAGCGTTTGACGCCGATTTTCCGGCAGGGACCGAGGTGCACTTTGAATTCGGGGAAATACTGCAGCAAGGCAATTTTTATAATGAGAATTACGGCAGTGCCACAGCAGGCTTCCGTTACATTTCCAATGGAGACGCCGAAACAGTACACCCGCATTTCACTTACTTTGGTTTCCGCTATGTGCGTGTGACGGGCTGGCCGGCAGACAAGGAAATAGCCGTACGCGGGTTGGCCATCTATTCCGATATGACGCGAACGGGCATCATCGAAACGGGCAATGCTAAAGTGAATCAATTGTATGCAAACTCGCTTTGGGGGCTCAAATCAAACTTCCTCGATATGCCTACCGATTGTCCGCAACGGGCTGAGCGTTTGGGCTGGACCGGGGACGCGCAAGTATTTGCTCCGACAGCAAGTTATCATATGGACACGCGGGCATTTTACCGCAAATATCTGATCGATATGCGCACAGAACAGGAAAAACTGTCGGGAAGCATCCCGAATTATATGCCGGCGATGGCTACTCAAGGTGGCGCAGCTGTCTGGGGAGATGCAGCGACTTTTATTCCTAAAGCTTTATGGACTGCCTATGGAAACAAGGAAGAAGTCGGGCAGTACTACCCGCTGATGAAAGACTGGGTGGATTGGACCGGTTCTCAAATCGAGAAAGCGCATGGTTCGAAAACGGAGCTTAATGCCGGTGGGTTCCAGTTCGGAGATTGGCTGGCCTTGGATGGCGCAACTCCTTCATCATTCAAAGGAAGCACTGACGATACGTTTATTGCTTCAGCTTATTATTACGAGAGCCTGTGCATCGTCGCGGACACCGCGGATTTGATGGGGAATGAGTCTGACGCGGCCTATTACCGGGGACTCAGCGAACAAGTCCGGGAGCGGATTTTGTTCGAGTATGTGACGCCATCCGGACGTCTGTCCATCGACACCCAATCGGGGTACATCATTGCTTTGAAGTTCAAACTATTCCGTGAGCGTGAAGTGGTCATCGAGCAGCTGAAAACCCGTTTGAAAAAAGATCTGTACAAAATCAAATCCGGTTTCGTCGGGACGCCGATTTTTTGCCAAGTTTTATCAGAGAATGGCATGGTCGATCTGGCTTATGAGTTTTTGCTCAATGAAGGCTTCCCGGGCTGGTTGTATGCGGTGAACCTTGGCGCGACGACAATCTGGGAGCGCTGGAACAGCGTAATGCCGGATGGCACGATGAACCCTGCCGGCATGAATTCCCTGAACCACTACAGTTACGGATCCGTCATCGAGTTTGTCTATAAATACGTAGCGGGCATCCAACCGCTGGAAGCCGGTTTCCGTACCGCGAGATTAGCGCCCCATCCGAATGTGAAATTGGGATATGCCCGCGGAAGCTATCAGTCGGCGGCCGGCAAATTCGTCAGCGAATGGAAGATACTTGAGAACGGCGAACTGAGCTGCTATTTCGAAGTGCCATTTGGCGCACAGGCTGAAATCGTGTTGCCGTACGCTGATCGGGAGCCGATTAAAGTGGCGTCAGGCATATACGAGTATACCTACCTACCGACAAAAGACTTGAGCGTGCTGTATGATTCGGATACACGCCTTTCGATCATCAAGAACGAAAACAAGGAACTGTTCGAAGAAATACTGGGCATTCACGAACGCATCAGGGGCTTCATGGCGTTTGCGGATGAAGAACAGCGGAACCTATCCTTGAATCAGCTGTCAAAATTATTCTACACTGGCATAACTGCGGAGATGGTCGCCGAGGCCGACCGTTTATTTAAAAAATCAAATCGTATCTGACGGAAAAAGCAAAGGCCCGAATGCCTTTGCTTTTTTGGATGGAGTTGCTAAAATGGGCATGAAGAACAGAGGAGTGAAATTATGGCAGAAACGCAAGCTTTTCCGGAAATATTGCTGAAAGAAACGCCGCTTGAAGCTGAAATGAAAACCATGACGGTCGAACAGATAACCGCCAAATTCCAAAATCAGGCAGCTACAGCCGGCTATCTGATTGATTTCCACTTGTCTGATGAGGATTTTTTTGTGGATCATCAAATCTTCATGAACCGGCATGCCCGCTACTTTGCCATGCCCACCCATTCGCATGAATTCCTGGAACTGAATTACCTTCTGCAAGGGAAATGCACCCAGTGGATCGGTCAGGAAAAAATCCAGATGAAGCAAGGCGATCTGCTGATGATCGATCCTGGGACCGGCCATTCCATCGACAAACTCGGTGAACAGGACATCCTCATCAACATCTTGATCAAATCGGACGCCATCAACACGAAAGTGCTCCAAAGGATGGCCCAACGGCACAGTCTGATTACTGATTTTCTGTTGACCGTGGGCAAAAAAAATAGCCGTCACCGACCTTATCTGCATTTCAGCACAGCCGATAACCAACGGATCAGCACGTGCTTGTCCTATTTGCTTGCCGATTATTTTGGAGGCGAAACGCCTAAATTCGAGAAAGTGGAACTTTGGTTACTGATCATCCTGGCTGAACTGGAAGATATCATGTCAAGCGAAGCCGGGGAACTCCCTTTCAACAAGAAGGTGATCGATGCACTGGAGATCATCGACAGTGAATATGCTAGCATCACACTGGAAGACCTAGGGAAAAAGTTGAATTTCAACAAAAATTATCTCAGCAATCTGCTGAAGCAAGAAACGGGTCTGACTTTCAAAGAATGGGTCACGAAACGGCGACTGCAAAAGGCCTACGATCTGCTGATCGGAACCGACAAACCGATCGAAAAAATCGTTGCAGAGCTTGGTATCACCAGCCCAAGTTATTTCTTCAAGATATTCAAGCAAGAATACGGAGAGCCACCCAATCAGTTGCGGAAAAAAATGCACCGAAGCAAAAAGCTATGAGAAAATTCATAGCTTTTTTGCTTGCCTGAATTGGTCGGGCGATTGCTGCAGATTTTCTTTGAAAAAACGGTAGAAGTGCGACTCCGAAGTGAATCCGATGGCATTGGAAATGTCGCTGATTGTCATATCCGTATGGGACAACAGGTCCAGTGCATATTTTATTTTCAGTTTTTTGGCATGCTTCATGATGCTGAGTCCGGTATTTTTCTTGACCACTCGGTTCAGATGTTCATCGTTATAATGGGTTATTTCCGATAATTCTGCACGCGTGATATTCCCCATTCTTTTTTCGAGTGCATTCAAAACTTGAGCCACCAGGAAATCCTCTTTACTTAATCCAAGGTCCATAAATTTCGTGAAAAAGATCGTGTTGTTCTGGAGAGCATCGATGATGCGTAAGGATAGTCCTTTTTGGAAATAACTTGCACCCAGTTTGGGTGTGGATAATTCTAATTGAAGGGAATCCAACAGGATGTTGAAAGTGCGGTTTTCTTCGTTTGTTTGGGTAAACTCAACGTAGCTTCGCTTCAAATCGTTGTCATCCGCTATATTGGCCCGCAGAAATTCAAATAACGGACCTAGTGTTGTGAGTTGCTTGTGCGAAAAGGTTTCATTAAAAATGGCAGTCAAATACTCCGGCGAAAAGTTTACGAACACAACGGAACAGGCCGGATCCAGGACTTCGTAGTGATTGATCTGACGGTTCATAAGGCACCCATCACCGGCGCGGTAATAGACCGTTTTATCTTCTATGTAATTAGTAAGGGACCCATGAAGGACATACATCAATTCAAAGTGCGCATGTTTGTGCGGCACATTAATGCTATCGCCAATCAGGTATCTGATTTCACCGCCGTATGCTGCAGTATACAAAATTTGATTATCTTTAGCTGTTTTAAAATACATCGAAACGGGACTGTTCGTATCTAAAACGCTAGCTGGTTTTTCCGATAAATTATTGTGGAGGTCTTTAAGCTGTTCGGGTAATGAATTTGATTCGATCATAGTTTGTTCCACACCTTCATATTCTTTTTCGGATGTCGATTTTTCACATAGAGCAGCGGATTGGGGTCGATTTCTACCATTATATCATGTCCTCTTTTTAAGTAAAATGTAACTATCAAAGAGAATAAAGCGATACCAAGAAAAAGAGGGTTGTGTATGCGAAACGAAATGAAGTTGAATGATGACTGGTGGTTTCACTTAGGAGAAATCGGCTCTCCCGTAAAAACAGTTAAAAAAGCTGGGGCAATCGGTGGCCTGACCGCTCCGCTCAAAGGCGAAGATGGGGAACAGATCACGATCGGGCAAGGCGGGAAGCATTTTCTGAATCTCATCTCTCAAGGTGATTTAAAGAGAGGCTTGAGGATGCTGGCGGGAACCGATATGGATTCAGAGCTGACGGAAGAATGGGGTAGGATCACTATTCCTCACGATTGGTCAGTGGCTGTTCCCTATGTGGATGCGCCGGGATTGTTGATGAGTGGTTCCAAACCGGAAAATATCGGATATTACCGAAAAACATTTTCCTTGGATGCCTCACTGGAAGAAAATCGGATTTTGTTGAAGTTTGATGGCGTGATGCGGATGGCCTCGGTGTGGCTCAACGGCATTTATTTGGGTGATAATATAAGCGGTTACACTCCTTTCGAATTCGATATCACCGAAATAGCCAAATTCGGCGATGAAGGGGTGAATGTGCTGTTGGTCCGGGCGGATACGACTACAGGGGCTGAAGGATGGTGGTATGAGGGAGCCGGAATCTATAAAGAAGTCCGTTTACAGTTCCTTCCGAAAGTATACGTGGAGGATGACTCTTTCTATATTTATACAAAGGAAATTGGTGAAAATGCCGTACTTGGCTGTGAAGCAACCTTTGTCAACCGCACAGACAGACCACAGACCGTCAAGCCCACGCTGCTTGTTGGCGATCAACAAGTGGCATTTGATGAAATCACAATTGAACCGTTGCGTTCAATCAGCGTCAATAAGGAGTTTTTGATTGACCAGCCTAAACTTTGGACGCCGGAGACGCCCCACTTATATGAAGCGACCATCCGGATACACGGGGAGCAGAAAAATATTGATGAATGCAGTACTACATTTGGAATCCGGAAAATTTCCTACGACAAGAACGGTTTTTTCCTGAATGGCAGCAACTACCTATTAAAAGGCGTGTGCGAGCATCAAGATTTTGCGGGCGTAGGTGTCGCATTGAACAAAGACATCGTGGCATTCAAGCTGCTGAAATTAAAAGAGATGGGGGTAAATGCCTACAGAAGCGCGCATCACTTTGCCAGTAAAGACCTGTTGGGCTGCTGCGACAGACTGGGGATTATCGTGATGAATGAAAACCGTATTCTCGAAACCAGTCCTTGGAGACTGCGCGATTTAGAAAAAATGGTGAAGCGAACGCGAAATCATGCATCCCTTTGTTTTTGGTCGATAGCCAACGAAGAAGTGATCGGGAATACCAAATTGGGTCACAGGATGGCCAAAAGAGTGACGTCCTTGATGCGTTCGATAGATTATGAGCATTTGTTGGTTTCGGCTGAATTGCTCAATCCGGAAGGCATTATGGATGAAGAATACATGTCAAATTTCGATGTGGTAGGTGTCAATTACCCGGAGGCCGGAGTCATGGGGGAAGGGCTGGAAAAAATAAAGGCAAATTACCCTGAGCAACCGCTGATGAGCACGGAGAATGCTTCTTACTTCTCAACTCGTGGCATCTATAGGGACGATGCAGAAAAATGTCAAACGAATAATTTTGGTTCCTTGTATTCGATGGTGTTGCCTGGAAAACGCAAGCCAGGCGATCCCGGTGTTGGCGGGACGGCGCGCCCGGAAGAAGTCCTTGATTTCACTGAACAAAATCCCTATATGGGAGGTTCCTTCATTTGGACAGCTTTTGATTATGCAGGCGAACCGGCGCCGTTCGGTTGGCCAGGGATCGGCTCTCAATTTGGGGTGCTGGACACTTGCGGCTTCGAGAAAGATTACTTCTACTACTATCAATCAAAATGGACAGAAACGCCGATGGTTCATGTCATGCCTCACTGGAATAAGGAAGGTCTGACCTTTGATGAGGATGGCAAAGTAGAAGTCAGGGTATTCAGCAACTGCGATGAAGTGGAACTGTTCGTGAACGATGAAAGTCAAGGGAAACAAACAGTCGGTGAGCATCACAACAGTTGGGTTGTTGATTTTATACCGGGTGAATTGAAGGCTGTCGCATACAGCAATGGACAAGCGGTTGCTTGGGATGCAAGGGTGACAGCGAAAGAAGCGGTGGATTTTCTGACTGAAGTCATATATGACGCCGAGACAACGCAGCTGATCAAAGTGGAAGCGATAGATGACGATGGAAATTTTGTGCCCATGGCCGATCATGCGCTTGACGTTAAGATTAAAAATGGTGCGCTTCTGGGTACGGGGAACGGGAATCCGGCATATGCAGAAGAGGATAAGGAAAACGCGCTGCACTTGTTCTCAGGGAAGGCGTTGCTGATTGTCAAAAAAGAAGCTGAGGCAGTTCCTGAAATCAAGCTAGCTGTTGCTGAGGGGAGCGGAAAAGAAAGACAGCTGAGTGCAGTAAGTGACTCGAAAGGCAATCCATAAAATTCAATAGATAGGGGAGAAAATTTACGATGGAAGAGAAAGTATTACAAACAAGCATAGCACAGCCTCAAGAGAAGGTAAGCAAACTATTCAGTTGGTCTTATGCGTCTGCGCTGAATGGGGGACCCATGCTGGCGGGCGCTGTCATCAGTACCTATTTCGCTGTATTCATGACGGACACCATGTTGCTGCCGGCTGCTGCAGCCTCTCTGATTATGCTCATTTCCACGCTTTGGGATGCGA
Source organism: uncultured Trichococcus sp. (assembly GCF_963675415.1). Classification (NCBI taxonomy): domain Bacteria; kingdom Bacillati; phylum Bacillota; class Bacilli; order Lactobacillales; family Carnobacteriaceae; genus Trichococcus; species uncultured Trichococcus sp. The sequence goes on along the minus strand of NZ_OY776220.1, from coordinate 749,705 downwards.
TCAATGATCCCATAATGGGCGTGATTGCGGACCGAACCAATTCCAAATGGGGAAGATACAGACCGTATTTTGTGCCGGCGCCGATTTTATTCACGTTCTTTGCAACGATGCTGTGGGTGAATCCCGATTTCAGTGCTACAGGCAAGTTCATCTATATCTTGATCATCTACATCGGATATGGGATGTCAGGCACGATGTACACTATGCCGCACATGGCGCTGTTGCCTGCGGTTGTAAAAGATAATGAACAAAGAAATAAAATTATTGCACTGAGCGCTGGTATGATGGCATTGATGTTCACTGTTGGAGCAACATTCACTACTACTATCACGAGCTTCTTGGAAAATATGGGATTCAGCAACGGATTCATTCCGCTGATGCTCATCTGCGGCCTGTTCTCATTCCTCTCTTTTTGGACATTATTCAAGACTTCCAAAGAACGCTATCTGACTAAAATCGAGAACAGTTCCATCAAACAAGATTTGAAGAGGGTATTGAAACACAAAGAACTGACGCCCTTTTTGATTGTCTGGTTGATGGCTTCGGTAGGCTATGGCTTGATGTTCAGTTCCTCCGTTTACTATGTGATGTACTATCTGGGTAGACCGGACTTGATTCCTTTGTACATGGGAATCGTTTCGATCGGAGCGCTCGTATCGATGATGGTGCTGATGCCGATTGTGCTTAAAATTTTTAAAACCGGCCAGCGTGCTCTTGTATTCACGCAAGTTGGGGCGATCATCTGCTATGCGTTATTGTTTTTCTTCGGAAAGAGCAATTTGACTTTCCTGTATGTGGTGACTTTCCTGGCTACAAGCATCGCCTCGATGCAGAACGCATTAGTGAATGTGCTCGTGAATGATGCGATTGATTACATCCAGTTTAAGGAAGGAATTTCCGCAAACGGGTTGATCTCATCGATCAAAGGATTCGCCCAGAAAGCTGGGAACACCATCACAAATTCGGGTATTTTAGCTCTATTGGCTGTTTCAGGCTATGTTGCCGGTGCCATTGGCAATCAACCGGAGAGCACGATGACAGCAATCAATTTCCTGAGGTTTGGTGCTCCTACCATAACGGCAGTTATTCTGTTGGTAGCATTACGTTTCAATCCGGTTGCGAAGCACTATGAAGATATCGAAGAGATGAAAAATCTGATGAAATCCAAAGCGCAAGAAGACTAGGCTAGCTTATTCTATTGACGAACGAGCAAGTCCTCGTTCCGGAAGATCCGTACGATGAATCTTAATATCTGATTCTGAGGTATCCAAATTCTTATTAGGAGATAAATAAATGCTGGACAGTAAACAAATAGATTCATTAATGACAGATTACATCAACAGGAAAGAAATTGCAGGCGCAGGAATCATAATCAGGAAGGAGGATGAAAAAGTATTCGAATCCTATTATGGATACGCGGATATAGAAAATGGTGTAAGAGCGGATGAAAATACGATTTACAGATTAGCCTCCATGACAAAACCTATCGTCGCGTTGGCCGTTATGATGTTGGTCGATGAAGGCAAAATCAAGTTGGATGATTTGCTTTCTGAGTATCTGCCGAGTTTCAGCAGGATGCGCGTCCTACAAAACGATGGAAGCTTTGTTGGCTACCAGCCCAACAAAGATAATCCTACGGCCCCCCTTTTTAAAGAGGATATCCCATCGGATCTCAATTTTAGTCCTGCAAGCAATCAGATTACAATCAAGCACCTTCTGAACCATAGTAGCGGATTGGGGCAAGGTCCATTGAGTACCTTGCTGGTCGATAAATATATAAAGAAAGAGCACTCTTTAGAAGAACGCGTTCAAATTTTTTCGGAATTGCCATTGGATTTTGAGCCGGGCACACAGACGGGGTATAGCGCTTTGGTGGCTTATGATATTCTGGGATATGTGATTGAAAAAGTTTCAGGTCAATCATTAAATGATTTCCTTAGAGATAGACTATTCAAACCTTTGGGTATCCTCAATTTAGGCTATGACGTATCCGAAAACAACCATTCGCACCTTGCGAAACTATACGAGTCAAATAATGGGACTTTAACGGATGTCTCTGAGACCGAGAAACTTTGGACATTGGTGAATCCACTTCGCTCAGGCTACTGCTCGGGATCGGCTGGAATGCTGGGAACCATTGAAGATTATGATAAGATCGCCCAACTATTCCTCAACAAAGGAGTATATAATGGCGCCAGACTCCTTTCAAAAGATTCTTACCTATCAATGACCAGTAAGGAATTGAATGCGCCATTGGAACTCATACCCGGAGTCATATGGGGACTGGGAGTGATAATTTCCGGACAAGAGAAAGAAACTCATAAAATGTTGAGTGAAGGTACCTACGGTTGGAGTGGCGCTTACGGAACACATTTTTTCGTTGATCCTCTGAAAAAAATATCAGTAGTCTTGGGCGTCAACTGTTCCAATATTGGTGGTGCTGCGTCCCCCTTGTCGCTTGCCTTGGAAGAAATAGTTTACCAATATTGTTGATTGAAATTGACAGATCTATAAAAGCAGCAGTAAATTTGTATGTTCAAATTTGCTCCGTATAGATAATTGCAAGTTGTTTAATTGAAAAAAGAGGCCATCTGATCAAATTGAGGTGGCTTCTTCTTTTTCGCATGAATAAAAACGAGAAAATCTGACATAAACATTCAAATGAGGACAAAAGTAATCATTTCGTGTGAGGTTTTCTTACTCGAAAAGGACAGGGTAAGTTTGATTTTCTGAAAAAACTGCTCTAATATTCATTTATAACAAATTTAATGTTAGAAGTTTTCACAAAAAGCTATTCCAGTGTGGAAATTTTTAAATAAAGGAGGAAAATATATGAAGGCAGTCATACTACAAAACTGGCGTCCGGATTCTTCGAACTATAATTTCCAAAATCTTTTGAATGCTTGGGAAGGGATATCCGACATACCGGAAATAACCGGTTATCGGGTCGAAATCGTCCCTGATTCTTCCTTTGAGTCGTATGACCGGGCCATCGGCGATGCCGAAATCGTCATCGGCTTTTTCATCACCGAAGAAAATTTCAATGAAGAATTGTTTATCAGGCATCCCAATATCCGCTACTTGGCTACCTTATCGCATGGCTATGCCGAGATGGATAAAGCTTTGACGCAAAAATACGGGGTGACCGTGACGAATACCATCTATGGTGCGGAAGCGATCGCCGAATTCACGCTGGGACTATTGTTCGATATCTGTAAGAATGTTCAAATCAACAGCGATATCGTGAAAAGTACGGATTGGACGGATCCGAAGCCCGGCAGTTGGTTCATTCCCGCAACGAGGCAACTGGAAATCAGTGGCAAAACAATCGGCATCATCGGATTGGGGAATATCGGTTTCCAGTTGGCCCGCAAGTCCGACGCTTTGGGGATGCATGTTCTTGGCTACAACCGCACCTATAAGGAGGGGCTAGCTTATCAGTTCATTGATCAAGTCTCTCTGGAGCAGTTGCTGGAGGAATCGGATATCATTTCGATCAATACGCCTTTGACGAGCGAAACCTATCATCTGATCGATCGTGCGGCTATCGACCAGATGAAGCATGGGGTGATCCTTTTGAACACGGCCCGCGGAGAGATCATCGACGAGCTGGCGTTGACCGAAGCGTTGAAATCAGGCAAAATCAATGCGGCAGGCTTGGATGTCCTCTCCGAAGAGCCGCCCACCAAAAATATCGAACTGTTCCAGTTGGACAATGTCAGAATCACGCAGCATATCGCGTGGGGCTCGCAGGAAACAAACTTGCGGGCCATCGAAATCGCCTTGGATAATCTGGTCAATTACCTGCAGGATCAACCGACGAGTGTGATCAGCTGAATCCAATGATGAATACCGAATGAAGGCCGAGTGCAGAAGCTCGGTCTTTTTTGCTGTAGCGCCGTCTGCTGATATAATGGAACTGTGGAGAAACTCTTTGCTGACACGCCGGAATACTTGTTCTTAAAGGATGGAGGATAAGGATATGCTAGTCGATTGGGCCACTATGAGCAGCAACTATGCGAACTTTGCCGGGATCCTTGCCGGGTTTGTGTTCAGCGGCATTTTCTTGCTTCTTGAAGACGAGAAAAGGGACGCTTCCGAGGTCATCAGCATCCTGATTGTCGGCTTTTTTGGACTCCTGCTCACAGCCTTTTTGTTTTCGAACATCAGTGGGATGGCTGCGGAGGCAAATGATTTGGGCCGAATCCGAATGGTAGCCTTCCATATGGTTATAGCCAGTATCATCTTCTCAATCGCGATTATGCAAATGTTCCTGAGCTTAGTGTTCATCTTCATCCTTTATCGGTTGCCTACGCAAGTCATCAGCTTGGGGAAAACGATCTACTACGGATCGGCCCTTATTGCAACGATGTTTGTGATCAGAACGATTCCGGTTTTGTATAGCGATGAGGCCATCTTGGCTGCTTTGCCCCGGAATCTGTATCTGGCGGTAGCTTTGACCGCGGTGCTTATGTTTATCCTCAGCAAACTTTTCAGGAGAAAACTGGATGCCGTGTTCGAACGCTACTTCATCATGATCATTACCGCCACTTTCCTGTTCATGCTGTTGCTCGTTGTCCTCTACAACACGCAGATCCATCTGAAGGATATTCCCGTAATCGTCGATCAAGTGATTATGGTGATGTTCACGGTCAATATGATGATCAACAACTTCAGCATCAACCATGAATACCGGATGATGCAGCTGCATGATGAAAAAATGATCGTTTAGTGTCTGTTTAATGTTTTTTGTTTTGATATTTGGTTTGTTTCATGTACAATGTAAGAAAAGGATCGGGGTGAATACATGAAATCAAGTCAAGGGATCGTTTACAAACGAAGACAGCAAATTTTGAAAGCCCTTCAAGAAAAGAAAGTTGTGTTGGTGGAAGATTTGGCGAAGGAACTGGCTGTCTCGGAAATTACCGTTCGGCGGGATCTGCAGAGTTTCGATGACCAGCATCTGATTGAGCGCTTTTACGGGGGCGCCCGTCTTTTGGAGGGATCTTTCCAAAAAGAAGAATATCCGGCAGTCAGACCACATCGGTCGAAAAAACAGGCAATCGCGAAATTGGCTGCCACTTTGGTCAATGATCACGACATGGTCTTCATCAATTCGGGATCGACCGCTTTCCTTTTGCTCAACTACTTGTCGGACCGGAATGTCACCATCATAACGAACAATGGCAGGGCAATTTTCCGAAATCCGTCCTCGAGAGCTGACATTGTGCTGTCGGGCGGAGAAATATACGAAAAGAAAAAATCGCTCGTCGGGGATTTCGCCTTGTACACCTTCTCAAAGGTGACTGCCAATATCTGTTTTCTGGGTGTGGGCGGCATCAACGAAAAAGGAATCACGACCTATGCCTTGCCGGAAACGGCCATCAATAGGCTGATCCTGGAGCGGACAAACGGGCCGCGCATCGTAGTGGCGGAGGGCAGCAAAGTCGGCCGGGAGCAAAATTTTTCCACTGCTGACATCAGCCTCATCACGCATCTGGTGACTGACCGTTCTGCGGATAAAGAAGAAATTCAGAAAATCGAAGCCAAGGGCGTGAAGGTACTGTATGTTACCGACGTTGCCGACATTAACGGCGTTACCGATGAGAACGGAACGGAAGACTAAATAAGAATACAAATCAAAGCGGCAAAACACTGCAAGGAAACTCCTGCCAGTGTTTTGCCGCTTTTTTGGTGGAATCAGTAAGCGCGCCCTCGTTGAATCGATCATAAAGAAGAATCCTGGCATTTGAATCGTTCATAACCTATGAAACGATCATAAAAATAAGCTAAAGATTGTTTGTTTTGGACCTATTGCGGCTGAAAGCGTTTTATTGTATAGTTACTTCATCGAAAGAAATGTTCGTTATATGAACGTTTTAAGATCGGTGTACAAATAATAAGAAAAAGTGATCATAACGATTACGCAGAAGGAGAATGACGAATGGCTAATGTTAATGAAATTACAAAAGAATCATGGGTATTGAGCACATTTCCTGAATGGGGCACTTGGTTGAATGAAGAAATCGAGGACACAGTGGTTGCTGAAAATACATTCGCAATGTGGTGGCTAGGCTGTACAGGCATCTGGTTGAAATCCCATGAATCAACAAACATCCTTTGTGATTTGTGGTGCGGAACCGGTAAACAATCGCACGGCAGCGGCAAAATGAAGGACGGCCACCAGATGCAGCGCATGAGCGGCGTTCAAAATATGCAGCCTAATTTGAGAGCGCAACCATTTGTCATCGATCCATTTGCAGTGAAAAATGTGGATGCTTTGGTTGTTACGCATATCCATTCTGATCACTTGGACATCAACACAGCAGCGGCTGTTCTGAAAAATTCGAGCGATGCGGTGAAATTCGTAGGCCCGCAAGCGGTAGTGGACACTTGGATCGGGTGGGGCGTGCCTGAAGAGAAATGTGTCGTCGTGAAACCGGGCGACAGCGTCAAAATCAAGGACATTGAGATTGTCGCTCTGGAGGCTTTCGACCGCACAGCCTTGGTTACAGCTTCAGAAGGAGAAGTTTTAAGAGGGAAAATGCCGCAGGAGATGGATTTGATCGCAGTGAACTACTTGTTCAAAACATCGGGCGGAAACTTGTATCACGCTGGGGATTCCCATTACTGCAATTATTTCGCAAAACACGGGAACGATCACCAAGTGGATGTCTGCTTAGGGGCATTCGGCGAAAACCCACGCGGAATCACCGACAAGGTCACTTCAGTGGATATGCTGAGAATGGCGGAATCTTTGAACGCGAAAGTAGTCATCCCGGTACACTATGATATCTGGTCGAACTTCCAGGCGGATCCTAAAGAACTGATCGAGTTGTGGAAATTCAAAAAAGACCGTCTTCAATACGGATTCAAGCCATACATCTGGCAAGTCGGCGGCAAATTCGTCTATCCGAATGACAAAGACAGAATGGAATTCAATTTCAACCGCGGATTTGACGATGTGTTCAGCATCGAAAATGATGTGCCTTTCACTTCATTCCTATAAGAACAAACACCTAAGAGGAGAGATCATATGTTAGATGAAGTCATCAAAAATAAAAGATTTTCTTTCCATGAGGGATTCGATAGTTGGCAAGACAGCATCCGTGCTGCTTGTCAACCGCTTATCGAAGAAGGCGCCATCGAGAGCGCTTATCCCGAGTACATCATCGAAAACGTAAACGAATTCGGACCTTATATCGTCATCGCGCCGGACATCTGCATCCCGCATGCACAGGAAGGTAAAGGCGTAAACGAAACTGCTATCTGCTTCATGCGTACGAAAGTGCCAGTGAACTTCGGGCCGGCAGCTGAGTACGAGGCGCGCATCTTCTTCGTCCTGGCATCGACGGACAACGAGAAGCATCTGGCGAATCTTTCGTCGCTTGTGACCTTGCTGTCTGATGAAAGTGTAGTGGATGCCTTTATCCAAGCCAATTCAGTTAATGATTTAGAAAAAATTATGGAGATTGAGGGTGAATATCTTGGAACTATTAATTAGTGCATGGACATTCTTTCAAGTCAATATCTTAACGCAACCTGCTTTTTTCCTTGGTATTATCGTATTTGTCGGCTACTTGTTGTTGGGCAGACCAGTCTATGACGCTCTTGCCGGGTTCATCAAGGCAACGGTCGGTTATCTGGTACTGAATGTTGCGGCGGGCGGTTTGGTCGGGAATTTCCGCCCAATCTTGGCAGGCTTAAAAGAAAGATTTAACTTATCGGCAGTCGTAATCGATCCTTATTTTGGACAAACGGCTGCACAACAAGCCATCGAAGGCGCAGGGCGTTCGTTCAGCCTCATGGTTATCGTTTTACTTATCGCTTTCATGGTGAATATTGTTTTAGTCATTTTCCGTAAATATACTAAAGTCCGGACCGTGTTCATTACCGGCCATATCATGGTGCAACAGTCCTCTACTGCTTTATGGCTTGTCTTGTTCGCTTTTCCTGAATTGCAGGATGCAGGCGTCATCGTCATGTTGGGCCTTTTGTTGGGAACGTATTGGTCAGTCTTCTCAAATTTGACTGTCGAAGCAACGCAAGATTTGACTGAAGGCGGCGGCTTTGCTGTAGGGCACCAGCAGATGTTCGGTGTCTGGTTGACCGACAAGTTTGCAGGCAAATTCAGCAAGAACAGCAAAAAATTGGAAGACGTCACGCTGCCTGGATTCCTTTCCATCTTCAAGGAAAGCGTCGTTTCGACAAGTATTTTGATGTTCCTGTTCTTCGGCATCATCATGGGTATCCTCGGGAAAGATCTGATGATGACCATCGATGCTAGTTATACAGGCGAACGGAACTACGTGTTCTACATCCTTGAAAAATCACTGTACTTCGCAGTCTATCTGCAAATTCTGCAACTTGGTGTCCGCATGTTCGTATCAGAATTGACGGAATCCTTCCAAGGGATCTCCAACAAACTGTTGCCTGGTTCCATGCCGGCAATCGACTGCGCGGCAACTTATGGATTCGGCCCGGGAAATGCCGTCACATTCGGCTTCCTGTTCGGAGCTTTGGGACAATTCTTGGCGATCATCGGCTTGGTTGTATTCAAGAGCCCAGTATTGGTCATCACCGGATTCGTACCTGTATTCTTTGACAATGCAACATTTGCTGTATACGCAAACCACAAAGGCGGCATGAGAGCCGCAATGATCATCCCATTCATTTCGGGTGTCATTCAAGTTATCGGTGGCGGCTTGGCAGCCTATCTCTTCCAACTTTCCCAATTCGGCGGCTGGCATGGTAACTTCGACTGGGATACTTTATGGTTGGGATACGGAGTCATCATGAAATACGGCGGATATGCCGGTGTCGCTGCACTTGTCATCGGGATGCTGTTGATACCTCAGATTCAATACCGTAAAAACAAAAAACACTACTTCATGATCGCGGAAGATTATGAACAATATAAAGAAGAAATCGAAGCTGAAAACAAAGCTGAATTCAGCACTGAAGCAGCCTAAGCGAAAAAATCAGGATATATAATAGGAGGAATTGATTATGAAAGTACTAGCAGCATGCGGAAGCGGAATGGGTTCAAGTCAAATCATCAAAATGAAAATTACGAATGTCTTCAAAAAACTGAACATCCCTTTGGAAATCCACCATTGCGCGGTTTCTGAAGCAAAAACATTGGCTCCGAACTACGATGTGGTTGTTTGTTCGAACTCGCTTTTGGACGTATTCAAAAATGTGGACCAAAGCAAAACGAAAATCATCGGATTGAAAAATCTCTTGTCCGAAAAAGAGATCGAAGAAAAAGTCCGCGAAATCGTCTTGGGCGAATAGGCGGTGCTCCCATGACATACACTGAATTGAAAAAACGAGTGCTGGAAGCCAACCTGTCGCTGCCAGCATACGGGCTGGTTAAATTTACCTGGGGCAATGTTTCCGAAATAGACCGCGAAAAGCAAATCATCGCAATCAAGCCATCCGGGGTCGAATATGCGGATATGACTGTTGAAGACATCGTTGTCGTCGATATGGACGGAAATGTAGTGGAAGGCAGCCTGAAACCATCTTCGGATTTGGATACGCATCTTGAACTTTACCGGAATTTCAAGGATATCGGCGGCGTAGTCCATACGCATTCACCATGGGCAACCACTTTGGCGCAAGGGGGAGCAGCGATTCCGGCTTACGGAACGACGCAGGGGGATTACTTCTATGGAACGATCCCTTGCACCCGCCGGATGACGAGTGAAGAAATCGCGGGATCCTATGAACTGGAAACCGGCAAAGTCATCGTCGAAACATTTGCAGCCATCGATGAGAATCAGGTTCCAGGCGTGCTGGTCCACAGTCATGGGCCTTTCGCTTGGGGCAAGGATGCCTTTGAGGCGGTCCACAATATGGTCGTCATGGAAGAAGTTGCCATGATGTCCTGGCGCAACCGTGTCATGAATCCAGGAATTGAAAGTATGCAGCAGGAACTGTTGGACAAACATTTTCTTCGAAAACACGGTCCAGGAGCCTACTACGGACAGGTCAAGGAGGAGCAACATGACTTACACGTTGGGAATCTATGAAAAATCGATGCCGGGCAATCTGAGTTGGAAGGAAAAGCTTACGATCGCCAAAAATGCCGGCTATGATTTTTTGGAAATGAGTGTCGACGAAACAGACGAGAAGCTGGCACGGATCGAGTGGAGCAAACAAGAGCGGAAAGAACTTCTGGACGCCATGTATGAAGTCGGGCTACCGATCCGCTCCATGTGCCTAAGCGGCCATCGGAAATATCCGCTGGGTTCCCATGATCCGCTTATCCGGGAAAAAAGCTTGGAAATCATGGAAAAAGCCATCGATTTGGCGGATGATTTGGGGATACGCATCATCCAATTGGCAGGCTACGATGTCTACTATGAAGACGGTGATGAACAAACCAAGGAATACTTCATCGGAAATCTGCAAAAAGCTGTCGATATGGCAAGCAAAAAAGGGATACTGTTGGGGTTCGAGACGATGGAAACACCGTTTATGAACACTGTTGAGAAGGCGATGGAATATGTGGACATCATCCAATCGCCGTATCTGCAAGTCTATCCGGACACAGGGAACTTGAAGAACGCTTCCTTATCCTGCATGAACTCCGTCTATGAAGATATCCAAACGGGCAGGGGACATATGGTTGCAGCGCATCTGAAGGAAACGATCCCGGGTCATTTCCGTGAAATCCCCTTCGGTACGGGACATGTTTCTTTTGAGGAAACGATCAAAACGATGTGGAAAGAAGGCGTCCGCCGCTTTGTTGCCGAATTCTGGTATACCGGGCAAGAAAATTGGCTGGAAGATATTCAGTTCGCCCACACTTTCTTAAGAGGGAAATTTCAACAAGTTGGCCATTAATTGAGTTTGGTTGAAGGTCAAAAGACCTTCAACCATTTTTTAGGAAGAGAGGACAGTTGGAAATATGCAAAATACATTTGATCAAATCGACGAGTTAGCGGTAAATACCATACGTACACTTAGTATAGAGGCTGTACAGAAAGCAAATTCAGGGCATCCCGGGTTACCGATGGGTGCAGCGCCAATGGCCTATGCATTATGGACAAAGCATTTGAAAGTGAATCCTAAAAACAGCAAATGGGTTGACCGCGATCGTTTCGTACTATCGGCTGGACATGGGTCATCCATGTTGTACAGCTTGTTGCACTTATCCGGCTTCGCTGTAAGCATGGATGACGTGAAAAACTTCCGTCAATTCGGCAGCAAGACACCCGGACACCCGGAAGTGCATGACACAGACGGCGTGGAAGCGACCACTGGTCCTTTGGGGCAAGGGATCGCGAATGCGGTCGGTTTCGCGATGGCGGAAGCGCACTTGGCGGCTACCTACAACAAAGAAAACTTCCCAGTTGTGGATCACTATACCTACTTCCTGAACGGCGATGGCGACCTGATGGAAGGTATCTCCCATGAAGCAGCCAGCTTGGCTGGCCACCTGAAATTGGGCAAATTGATCGGTTTGTATGACTCCAACGATATCTCCTTGGATGGCCCGACTTCGAAATCCTTCACGGAAGATGTAGCTGCTCGCTTCGAAGCCTACGGTTGGCAACATATCCTGGTTAAGGACGGCAATGATCTGGAAGCCATCTCCAAGGCCATCGAAGAAGCGAAAGCTGAAACCGAAAAACCGACTTTGATCGAAATCAAAACCATCATCGGCTTTGGTGCTCCTGACGCAGGAACGCATAAAGTCCATGGCGCTCCGTTGGGAGCGGAGGGCGTTGCTTTCGCGAAAAAAGCTTATGGCTGTCCGGACGAAGCTTTCTGCGTACCTGCTGAAGTGACGACACGATTCAATGAAAAGATGGTCGAAGAAGGCCAACAGGCTGAAGCATGGTGGACTGCCATGTTCAACGACTATAAAGCAGCTTATCCGGAATTGGCGCAACAATTCGAAGATGCTATCACCGGTAAATTGCCTGAAGGCTGGCAAGACAAACTGCCGACTTATGAAGTGGGCAGCGCAGCCAAAGCAAGCCGTGTAACCAGTGCGGAATCCATCCAAGCATTGAGTGAAGCTGTACCTTATTTCTGGGGCGGTTCTGCGGACTTATCTTCTTCAAACAACACAATGATCAAAGAAGCGTCTGATTTTGAGCCCGGCAACTATGCAGGAAGAAATATCTGGTACGGCGTGCGCGAATTCGCGATGGCCGCTATCATGAACGGCATTGTTTTGCATGGCGGAACCAGAACGTATGTAGGGACATTCTTCGTCTTCACGGATTATCTGCGCCCAGCGATGCGTTTGGCTGCCATCTCGCACTTGCCAGGCACTTACGTGATGACGCACGATTCGATCGCGGTCGGCGAAGACGGCCCGACACACGAGCCAGTGGAACACTTGTCCAGCTACCGCGGCATGCCGAACTTGACGGTTCTGCGTCCGGCCGACGGCAACGAAGTCAGCGCAGCATGGGAAATCGCCGTGTCTTCAGCGGACAAACCAACGATGTTGGTGCTGACGCGCCAAAACCTGCCTGTTTTGGAAGGCACCAAAGAAATGGCCCGCGAAGGCGTGAAGAAGGGCGCATACGTGCTTTCTCCGCAACAAGGCGAAACGCCTGCCGGCATCCTGATTGCAACCGGCTCGGAAGTGAACTTGGCTGTGGAAGCGCAAAAACAATTGCGTGAAGCCGGAGTGGACGTGTCTGTCGTTTCCATGCCGAGTTTCGATCTGTTCGAAGCCCAGGATGCAGCCTACAAAGAAACAGTTCTTCCTGGCGCAGTCCGCAACCGTATGTCCATCGAAATGGGCGCTACCTTCGGTTGGGAACGTTATGTCGGCCTGGATGGCCTAGCTTACGGTATTGATACTTACGGCGCAAGCGGCAATGGCAACGTGGTAATGGCTGAGTTCGGCTTTACGACCGAAAAAGTGGTTGCGGCTTATCAAGCGAAGTTCGTAAAGTAAACGGAATCCTGCTGCAACTGTGCGGGGCTAATGATGAAGGGAGCAAAAATGATGAAGATAACCAAGAAAAAATTGGATGATATGTATAGAAGCTATTGCGCCAGCTACATCACAATCGGAGGCGAAACGTGCGCGTTGATCGCCAGCGAAGAGGAAGGCTACCCTTGCTACATGTATTCGGGCAAAGACTTCGAAAAAAAAGAAACCGTTTGGGAAAAGGGCGGTGGCTGCATGTCCATCATCCCTATCCCGAATAAAGAAAATGAATTTCTGGCCATCGTCGATTTTTACCTGAAGGTCAGCCCAAGCAAAGCGAAAGTGGTCTGGGGCAAGTATGATTCCGAAACTGGCTGGGAAATCAAGGATGTGCTGTACCTGCCTTATCTGCACCGTTTCGACATCTATGCTGTGGATGGCGTGAACTACTTTGTCGGCGCCACGATAGCGGATGACAAGGATTTCAAGGATGATTGGTCGCGATCAGGCAGCATCTATTATGGTGTACTGCCGGAAGACCCTACCGAAGGCGTCGAGCTGAAGGTTTTAGGGAAAGGCTATTTCCGCAACCATGGCTACTACAAGGATTATGAAGGCGACAAACCGGTCGGCTACTTCACAAGTGATCAAGGGATCATCAAAGTGACGCCTTTTGCCGATAAAGAATGGGAAATCGAACAGATTCTAGACAGCCCAATAGGCGAAGTTGCCCTTTTCGACATCGACTCGGACGGGGAAAAAGAAATGATTACGATTGAACCTTTCCATGGCGACAGCATCAAAATCTACAAAAAGACGGAATCCGGTTATGAATCAGTTTATGAATATCCGCATAAAATCGATTTCGCCCATACCTTGGTGGGCACGACGCTTAGAGGCGTCCCAAGTTTTGTTGGCGGCATCCGACGCGAAAACTGCGTCCTGTTCTACATTCAATATGTGGACGGCGAGTTTAAAACCGAAATCGTCGACAAAGGCTGCGGCCCATCCAATATCGTGGTTGTGAACGAAGCGGATCGGGACATTATCATATCCGCCAACCATACCGGCAATGAAGCAGCAGTCTATATAGTGGAAGACTGATTTGACGGGAATCTGACTGTAGCGTTCTCCTCCGGTGAACGGAGGCTTCGCCGGAGTTCGGCCAACATTATTGCTTGTGATCTTCGGCGAGGTCCGCTTCGCAGGAGATGAGGTCGGTTCTGACCGGTGTCCTCCGGCGGGCAGCCGCCTCTCCGGAGCTGGAGGTCCGGCAACCTAAATTTCCTCCGACTAACGGCCGCCCGCAAATCTTTTTCACTAATAAAATACAATCAAAAAAGAATGTCCGGCCCCAATTCCAAGGCTGGACATTCTTTTTTTGTGCAATTATTGATGCAGTCCTTCATACAAATCTTCAGCAACAGCTTCCAGCCATTCCGGTTTTCCGGCAGTGATGGCGATGTGCTCGAACCAGCTGTCCTTGGCGGCACCGTGCCAATGTTTCACGCCGTCATGCGTAACGATGACATCCCCAGGCTTCAATGATTGGGCGGGTTTTCCGTCTTCCTGATACCAGCCCTCTCCGCCGGTGACCAACAGGATTTGATAGCCATCGTGGTGGATATGCCAGTTGTTGCGGCAACCTGGTTCAAAAGTCACATTGCCGACGCCGACAGCCACTTCGGGATCGGCAACCAGTGCATTATAATAGCTTTGGCCGACAAAGTACTGCGCGTAAGCTGTATTTTCATCCCCGATCGGGAAGATGACGCCTTTTTTTACTTCTTCGTTTTTGGACATATTTTTTTCCTCCTGTGAATTAATCTTTATATATTTCTTTTGCGATATTGAATGCGGACCAGGCTTTCGGCCAGCCGACATAGAACGCAAGCTGGGTGATGATTTCCACAATCTCCTCTTTTGTAATGCCGTTTTCTTTCGCTTTGTTCAAGTGGAACGGAAGCTGCTCGAAGTTTCCGCCTGTGATGAGTGCGGTGACGGTGACGATGGAACGGTCGCGCGGTGCGAATTCCTTTTCCCGTGACCAGACTTGCCCGAACAGAACATCGTCATTCAATTCAGCAAACTTTGGCGCAAAATCGCCCAATAAATCTCTTCCTGCAGTTACTTTTGCCATAAAATCATCTCCTTAGGAATATTACATTCAGCATACTCCCTAGAGTGCACTTTAAGTCAAGGGCGAGCTCAATATTTTTGTGCTGTTCTACCTTTAGAGAAAGGGGGAAGCACACGGCCTATTCAATTTGAGCATTCTCGGAAAAGGATAATAAATTTGGGCTTCATTTAGGAGCTTCTATTCGATTGCTTGTTATATATTAGTGTACAATGAGAGTACTACATCTTAGCGATAGAACGGGCTGAATTATTTTACTTTTTTGGGTGTGGCAGGATGTATAGAAATTTGAAAGAGGTGGCCTATGGATAAGAAAAGAATTGTAATTTATACGCTATTATTTATAGCAACATTAGCAATAGCGACACAAGGATTCACGAATACAGGTTTGGACGGACTGCTTGTCCCATTAATTTTTACCTTTGCTTACTTTACGATCATCTTTATTATCGCAACAGTAATCAAAAACAATTCAATTGTCGATATTGGTTGGGGGATGGGCTTTGTTGTGGGGAGTTGGCTTACACTGCTTGTGACTGAAAATCCCACAGTTTTATCGTATGCTATCGTTGGATTCATTAGTGTATGGGGCCTTAGGTTATCACTGCGTTTATTGAAAAGAAATTATGGGAAACCCGAAGATTTCAGATACGCACAGTGGCGTAAAGAATGGGGCGATAAAGTAGTCATCACCGCCTTTTTCAGAGTGTTTGTGGTTCAGGGTATCATCAATTTTATCGTTGGATCTGCAAGTTATGTGGTAATCAAATACAACGAATTCAGCTTTGATTCAGCTCACCGCTATTTCGTTTACGCTGCATTATTCATTGCGCTAGCAGGATTGTTCTTTGAAGTAGTCGGTGATGAACAACTAAGACGACACATCAATAAAAAAACACGCACACTTCTGCAATCAGGATTATGGTCAATCACACGTCATCCAAACTATTTCGGTGAAATCCTGATCTGGATCGGATTGTATGCAAGTGGTATTACCTTGTTCTTTACGGATTCCATCAACCCTTATTATTATCTGTTATTAGTCATCTCGCCTATTTTAATGAGTACCGTATTAATCAAAATATCCACGCCATTACTGGAGAAAAATATGGAGAAATATGATGGATGGGAAGAATACACCAAAAGAGTTCCAATGCTTTTTCCTTTCACTAAAAAATAGTGCTATAGTATGCGTAATAAATGGAGGTGGGATTGCATGTCCTATTCAATCGGAGAATTTTCGAAAATGATCGGTCTACCTGTGTCGACGCTGCGCTACTATGAAAATGAAGGGCTGTTGAAACCGGATCGCGATGAGAACAACCTGCGCGTCTATACCGATCAGGATTTAAAATGGGTAACTTTTCTTCTGCATCTGAAAGGTACAGGCATGTCGATGGCGGAACTGAAGCAGTACACCATTTGGCGTGCCGAAGGGGATGCGACGATGCTGGAACGGATGGAACTCTTGGAAAAGCGGCGACGCTTGTTGGAAAAAGATATCCAAGCATTGATGCACAATCTTGAGGTGATCGAAAATAAGATCGATTTCTACGAGGAACGCCTTCAAGTGAAAAATGAAGACTTTAGCTCCCAGCTGGAAGCAGAAAAAGAAAAAAGTACGAAATAAGCCCGCCAATTGGTGGGTTTATTTTTATCGCTTGACTTAATGTCAAGGTTAAGGTGTACGCTCTGTATGTATCAGAGAGGGGTAATGAATGATGGAACATCTTAATCAACAGCTATTCACCGGGGAACGGGCTCTATTCAAAGGAAAAGACCTGCAGATCAGCCATTCTGTCTTTGCGGACGGGGAGTCCCCTTTGAAGGAAAGCAACAACATCGCACTCGACAACACAATCTTCCGCTGGAAATATCCATTGTGGTATGCGCGGAACATCCAAGCAAACAACATCACTTTAGTGGAAACTGCGCGTTCCGGCATTTGGTACACCAATGGCATCATCATCGCCGACAGCATGATCCAAGCGCCCAAGACATTCAGGCGAGCCACCGATATCACGCTGGAACGAGTGGAAATGCCAAATGCCCAAGAAACGTTATGGAACTGCAACGATATCACGTTGAAACACGTCAACGCAGCAGGCGATTATTTTGCGATGAACAGCGAAAATATCCATATCGAGCACTTTACGCTGTCGGGCAACTATGCCTTTGATGGCGCCAAGAATATCGAGGTATCACATGCCAAGTTGCTTTCAAAAGATGCTTTTTGGAATTGCGAGAATGTGGTCGTCAGGGATTCGATGATCATCGGCGAATATTTGGGTTGGAATTCCAAGAATATCACCTTCATCGACTGCATCATCGAGAGCAACCAAGGCATGTGCTACATGGAAAACGTGAAGATGGAGAATTGCACGATCATCAACACGGATCTGGCGTTCGAATATTCGACGGTCGACGTTCAAGCGAACAGCCGCATCGACAGCGTCAAGAATCCGATCAGCGGCACGATAACCGCTACGGGAATCGGAGAACTGATCCTGGATGACCCGGAAATCGCGGCCGAGAACACCAAATACCAGCTTGCGGAGGAACAGGAATATGCCATTCGATTTTGACCAGATCCTCGAAAGACGGAACACCAACTCTTATAAGTGGGACGTCAAAGCGGACGAGCTGCCGATGTGGGTGGCGGACATGGACTTCGGAACGGCGCCTGCTGTTGTCGACGCCATCGAAAAGCGTCTTCGAAAAGGCGCTTTCGGCTACAATACCGTCCCTGACACTTTCCGCGAAAGCATCATCAGGTGGTGGCAGAGGCGGCATCGATTTACGATGGAAAAGGAGTGGATCCTGTATTGCACGGGTGTCGTTCCGGCCATTTCTTCGATTGTGCGGAAAATGACGGAAATAGGCGATGACATCGTTGTTCTTGCGCCGGTCTACAACATTTTCTATAATTCCATCCTGAACAACGGTCGGAAGGTATTGGCAAGCGAATTGCGCTATGAAGACGAAAGCTATGCCATCGATTATGCGGATCTGGAGGAAAAACTGTCCCGCGAAACGACTTCGCTATTCATTTTCTGCAACCCGCATAATCCGATCGGCAAAGTTTGGGATCGGCCGACGCTGGAACGGATCGCCGAACTGTGCATCAAGTATAATGTGCTGATCGTGAGTGATGAAATCCATTGCGATCTGACGCACATCGGCCACGCGTATATCCCTCTTGCGTCCATTTCCGAGGAAATTGCTGACCGGACAATCACTTGCATTGCGCCGACAAAAGCTTTCAACATCGCCGGACTGCAGACAGCGGCGATCGTCATCCCGAATCCTGAAATCAGAAAACAAGTGGACAGAGGGATCAATACGGATGAAGTGGCGGAACCGAATACTTTCGCGATCCAAGCGGCTGAAGCGGCTTTCGACGAAGGGGAAGAATGGCTGGAGGAGCTGCGGGAATACTTGGAGCAGAACAGACAATTTTTGATCGCTTCTTTGAAGGAATTTGTTCCCAAAGTCCAAGTGATCGAGGCTGAGGCAACCTATCTGGCCTGGGTCGATTGCGCGGCGATTACGGAAGATACGAACCAACTGTGCGCCTACATCCGAGCGAATACCGGACTGTACCTGTCCGAGGGAAATGTCTTCGGCGGCAACGGTTCGCGTTTTGTCCGCTGGAATTATGCCTGCCCGAAAGCACTCCTGGAGGACGGCATCAAACGTTTCGCCGAAGGAATCGCGTCATACAAAATGGAATATCCGATATAAGGGGAAACGCTACAAAGCCGCACTATTGATGCGGAAATGCAGCGTTTTTCTGTTTTGGGCTCCCGCTTGTCGGATGGGGATACTTGTGTCATCATGGAAGTGTAAACGCCTTCGATGGCGAAATAATCAGCAAACGGAGCACAGTAATTATGGAATTAAGGGTCATGCATTATTTTTTGACGGTTGTTTATGAGGAAAACATCACCAGCGCAGCCGAAAAATTGCACATCACACAACCGACATTATCCCGGCAGATGATGCAGTTGGAGGAAGAACTGGGCGTCCAGTTGTTCCGGCGCGGAAAAAGGAAAATCACTTTGACAAGCGAGGGTTTGCTCCTGAAGCGAAGGGCTGAAGAAATTCTGGACTTGACCCATCGGACCGAGAAGGAGCTGAAGCAGCAGAAGCCGCTCATGAATGGTGAAATTGCGATCGGCGGTGGCGAAACACAGTTCATGCGGCTGTTGGCGGAGCACGTCAAAAGCTTCAGTCTGGATTATCCGCAGGTCACCTACAAGTTTCACAGCGCGGATGCCGACGAAATCAAGGACCGGGCCAATAAAGGACTGCTTGATATCTGTCTGTTGACGGAACCGGTGGACGTCGAAAAGTTCGATTTCCTCCGGATTCCGCAAAAAGAAAGATGGGGCGTCCTCATGAGAAAAGACAGTCCCTTGGCGCAAAAAACGGAAATCAAGCCGGATGACTTACTGCCTTATCCGATTTTGGTAGCGGGCAGATCGATTGTCCGCAATGAGTTGGCGAACTGGTTCGGTGACGCATACGATCGCCTGAACATCATCGGGAGCTACAATCTGATCTACAATGCAGCCATCATGGTGGAGGCAGATCTGGGATATTCGCTTTGTCTGGAGAAGTTGGTTCCGGAGTCCGAGGATAGTCCGCTCTGCTTTAAACTGCTGGATCCAGTTTTGGAAACGGGCGTTGTGATTGCTTGGAAAAAATACCAAACTTTCCCTCCTGTCGTCGCGAAGTTCATCGAGGAAATGAAATATGCTTTCCAGGCATGATTCATGATACAAAACAAATATTGGATTTGGCGCTCAAACAGCGTTAAGATAAGCACAATAAGATAGTCTGCAGTTGTCCGGATGAACCCGAACAGAAGGAGGAAAAGAAAATGGCAACACACAAACAAGCCGTTCCACCACCTACCGTATTCTTTGGAGAAGAAGCGTTCCAACCGATCGACCACACGGAAGTCCGCTGGCTGGGCAGCGGAGGGATGTTCGTGAACACCCGCGGCACCTGCATCATGATGGATCCGATGCTGAAGGACTTTGATATGCCGCTTCTGATCGACATGCCGATTGCGCCTGAAAACATCCCGCATCTGGATGCGGTCTTGATTACGCACTGCGACAATGACCATTACAGCGTGCCGTCGCTGCACGCGATGGAGCATGTCTCCAAGGCATTCCACGGGCCGCATTATGTGGCCGAACTGATGCAGGCGGAAGGGTTTCCGGCAAACGGGCATGACATCGGCGACAGCTTCGAAGTCGGCCCGGCCAAAATAACGCTGACGCCGGCGGACCATGCCTGGCAGAATGAAAAAGCCAAATACAACTACCGGGTATTCCGGTTGGAGGATTACTGCGGCTTTTGGATCGAGACGCCGGATGGGATCATCTGGGCACCGGGTGATTCCCGGTTGATGAAGGAGCACCTGGAGATGCCTCAGCCGGATGCGATCCTCTTTGACTTTTCCGACAACGAGTGGCATATCGGATTGGAAGGGGCCATCCAAATGGCGAACACCTATCCAGAAGCGCATCTGATTCTTTGCCATTGGGGAACGGTCGATGCGCCTGATCTGAACGTGTTCAACGCTGATCCGCAATCCTTGTATGACCGGGTAGTTAATCCGGAAAGGATCCATGCTTATGCTCCAGGGCAGCCATTCAGCCTGAAAAAATCCTAAATGATGGGAGATCTGCGGATGAAACGATTATATTTGGTCCGTCATGGGGAAACCTTGTTCAATATCCAAGGAAAGATTCAGGGATGGAGCGATTCGCCTTTGACGCAACGGGGCATCAAACAGGCTCAGGCCGTGCGGGATTATTTCGAATCGGAAGGCATCAGCTTCGATCATGCCTACTGTTCGACATCGGAAAGGGCGAGCGATACGCTGGAACTGATTACCGGCATGCCCTATGCACGTCTGAAAGGCTTGAAAGAGGTCAATTACGGCTTCTTTGAAGGGGAGCGGGAGATGCTCAAACCGAAGGAACCACAGGAAATTGTGAAGTTCTTTGTACCGTTCGGCGGGGGAAATACGAATGATGTGGCGGAACGGGTGGCGAAGACGCTGACGGAAGTTATGGAGCAGGAAGATCATACGAACGTTTTGGCAGTCTCCCATAGCGGGGCTTGCTACAACTTTTTGAAGCTTTGGCAAGACCCGGCGGAGGAGTTGGCGAAAGGTTTCCCGAACGGGAGCATCTTCGTTTACGGATACAAAGAGAAGGTATTCCAATTGGAGGAAGTAGTCCGGCCGGTTTTATAGCGCAATAAGACTGTACGTTTAAGAGGAACGGAGGAAAAAAGATGGAGTATGTGAAATTTGGCAACACAGGGATGGATGTATCGCGGATCTGTTTGGGCTGCATGAGCTTCGGGGATCCGGATACGTGGTTGCACAAATGGGCGCTGAAGGAAGAAGAAAGCAGACCGATCATCAAACGAGCCTTGGAATTGGGCATCAATTTCTTTGATACAGCGAATGTATACTCGCTGGGAAGAAGCGAAGAAATCCTCGGACGTGCCATCAAGGACTTTGCGAAGCGGGATGAAGTGGTCATCGCGACGAAGGTCCACGGCAAGATGCACGAGGGCCCGAACGGTTCCGGGTTGTCCCGAAAGTCCATCCTGAGCGAAATTGACAACAGTCTGAAGCGCTTGGATATGGATTATGTGGACCTCTACATCATCCATCGCTGGGATTACAATACACCGATCGAGGAAACGATGGAAGCCCTGCATGATGTGGTGAAATCAGGCAAAGCCCGATACATCGGCGCTTCCGCGATGTATGCCTGGCAGTTCCAAAAAGCGCTGCATGTTGCGGAAAAGAACGGCTGGACGCGCTTTGTGTCGATGCAGGACCATCTGAACCTGCTTTACCGCGAGGAGGAGCGGGAAATGCTGCCGCTTTGCCGGGAAGAAAAAATCGCTGTGACCCCTTACAGTCCGATGGCTTCAGGCCGATTGACGCGCGACTGGTCGGAGACGTCCAAGCGGATGGAAACAGACAATGTAGCGCGTTCGAAGTACGACGCCACTGCCGATAAAGACCGGATCATCGTCGAACGGTTGGCTCAGGTAGCCGCCGACAGAGGCGTTTCGCGCGTCGAAATCGCCTTGGCTTGGCTCCTGCAGAAGGAACCGGTCGTAGCTCCCATCATCGGGGCCACCAAGTTGGAGCATCTGGAAAAACCGGTGGAAGCCATATCGGTCAAACTGACCGATGCCGAAGTCGCCTTCCTGGAAGAACCTTATGTTCCGCATTTGATTGTCGGGCACAGCTGAGGTATTCCGGCAGGCCAAAAAATCATTCTTGAGACTGATTCATTTACTTAAGATAAGCAGTATACTTTGTTCACGATAACCGGACGAGACATAGAGCTATGTGTGTCTATAGAATGGTTGTCCAAATCAATCAGCAAAGGAAAATGCATAATGAAAGTAAAAAAGAAAATCAGTCTGACACCGTTCAGTAAAGTCAAGTCGCTTATCCTT
The DNA here is from genome assembly GCF_963675415.1 of uncultured Trichococcus sp. Taxonomy (NCBI): domain Bacteria; kingdom Bacillati; phylum Bacillota; class Bacilli; order Lactobacillales; family Carnobacteriaceae; genus Trichococcus; species uncultured Trichococcus sp. Next base: position 727,152 of record NZ_OY776220.1, on the reverse strand, counting down.
TCTTTGTTCGATTCCAAAGTCGACGGCAAGAAAAAATGGCTGGTGTTGGGGATCATTCTTTACATCATCAGTCCGATCGACATTATCCCGGATTTTGTGCCGATGGCCGGTTATGCGGACGATGTGTTGTTGCCGATCCTGTTTTTGGTCGCTGAAAAATTATTGAGCGACGGAGCGATTGAAGAAAACGAACATCCAATCAAAGAAGCCAAAAAAATATAATGCATGGATTTTCTGGCCCCGTTCCTCGCCTAAATGGCAAAGGAGCGGGGCTTTTTCGCGGTTTGTACCTTGAGCACCCGGTTGGACGTGGCTTCTGCAATCCTTTAGAATGATCTTATGGATTCAAAATAAGCTATTCTGAAGGCGAGGAAAACAATAGATGAATGAAACGATTGAGCGCATCCTGGCGCACCGTACGGTAAGGGATTTTGAAGACAAGGTATTGAGCCCTGAACAGATAGAAACGATTGTCCGCAGCGCCCAGGCGGCTTCGACTTCGAGTTTTGTGCAGGCCTACTCCATCATCGGAGTCACGGATCCCGACAAAAAACGCGAATTGGCGAAAATCGCGCGTAACCAGCAGTTCATTGCCGAGAATGGCCATTTCTTCGTATTTTGCGCCGACCTGCATCGCCACGATGTGATCGGAAAGATGGAAGGGAAGGATGTTGCAGCCTCGCTTGAGAGCACCGAAAAGTTCATGGTCAGCGTGGTTGATGCATCCCTTGCTGCCCAGAATGCAGCTTTGGCGGCTGAAGCGATGGGGCTCGGGATCTGTTACGTAGGCGGCTTGCGGAATGACCTCGAAAAAGTCAGCGAACTCCTGAAGATTCCCGATAAAGTGATTCCGCTCTTCGGACTGGCGGTTGGTTATCCATCCAGCGTCAATGACCAGAAGCCGCGCCTGCCTTTCGAACATGTTTATCATGAGAATGAGTATCAACAGAATAATGCGGTTTATAAAGAACAACTGAAGCAGTACAACGAAGAGATTCAAGAGTACTATCGAGAGCGGACTGAAGGCGAACGCTGCGATACGTGGACCGGCCAGATGGCAGAGATGCTCTCTCATCCGCAACGCATGTACATGCATGATTTCGTCGAAAAGCAAGGGATGAACAAGCACTGACTCCGGAATCCGAAAACGAAAAATGCCCCGACCTGGAAAAATAAGGTAGGGGCATTTTTTTGTTGCTGCCTTCCTCGATGTTTAAACTTCGTCGCGCGCCTGTCATTGTTGTGGAAAAGTACCTATTCAGATTTTTCATTCCCCATGAATACCATCTCACCTATAGAAATCATTGAAGGTAATCTATCTAATACTCAGAATTCAACCAATACTAAAGCCCTTGTCATAATAACTTCCCTTCAAGTCTCTTTCAGATGGAGGAGATTATTAGTAGTGATTTTCACAAGTATCTATGCTATTCTCTTGCTATACTTAGTGCAAGGAAATGAGGAGAACCCGTAGGATCTTGTATATAAATCCGCTTTAACTGCTTTCGACTGATAAACGTACTACAATACCAAAGCTGTATTTTGAAAATTTGCAGGGAGAGACAATTAAACTCTTTGAGGAATTGGAAGCTAACGAAATTCGGTTGATTGAAATTACGAAATATTAACAAAACGAAAGGGGTGAGTGTGTGATCCATATTTTTGGCGTAGCACATCGAGACAGTGGATTGGCAATGGAACGTGGTCCGGCAAAACATCAGGGAATCCATCCAAGCTATCAATTTCTGTATGTAGTGCACGGTACAGCCGAGGTTCGGACGGATGAGCATTCGTTGCAGTTGCATAAGGATGAATGCGTGATCATTGAGCCGAACCAATCTGTTCTGCTGTCATTAGCATCCGCTGATTCTCTGGTTGCAAAGTATTATTTTTCTGATGACTTACTTGCTGAAACGTTTCAACAGCTTGAACTGCATTCTGGGATAGAAAAAGACGATCTGAGTCAGCATTCGCCATTGAAGCGCGTCGTGAATCAGATGCTGCATTACTTTATGCAAAATGAGGGTGCCGTAGACTACCACGTCATTTCTCTTTCCTATGAAACTCTGCATCACGTAACAATGATCTATGGGAACGATAGCAGTCAAGTGACGAAGCAGACGGTCCGGGAGTCCAGCATCAAGGCCTACATCAAAAAGAACTATCGGCATGAATTGACTTTAAGTACGATCGCTGCAGAATTTGAGATGTCGCCCAGTTACTTTTCGCGATACTTCAAACAGCAGTTCGGAACCGGACTTGTGGAATATGTGACAGCTTACAGATTGAAGCAAGCCGCTGAAAAATTAAAGCGGACAGATGAAAAAGTTTCCCTGATAGCCAGCGAGACCGGGTTTTCCAACTTAAGTAATTTCAACAAAAAATTCAGGCAGCAGTTTGGCTTAACCCCAAAAGCCTATCGGGATGAGAACAATGAGTTTTTGGCTATGAAGCAGCTCCCGGTAAATCAGAGTCAAACGTTGGATGCGCTCCAGTATTTTTCCGAGGCAATCGCACCTGTGGACTATATCAAGGAAGTTTCTTTGCATTCTGCAGAAAAAATGGGAAGGAACGGTTCCCCATGGGCGACGCTCATCAACATAGGCAGTGCAGAGAATCTGTTGCAATACGATATTCGCCATCACTTGACGCTGTTGAAAAAGGACTTGAATTATGAGTACGTTCGCTTCTGGAATTTGTTCACGAAAGGGATGAATATCGATCCCGACCTGACGGAAGACTACAATTTCGACAAAATTGACAGTGTCCTGGATTTCTTCATGGATATCGAAATCCTGCCTTTCATCGAGCTGGGGTATAAGATCCGCAGGGTCCAGCGTTCCACAAAAGAAGCCGTCGTCTACGACAATGATGACTTCAAGTTTTCACTCAACAGCAAAGAGTGGCAGGAGCTGATCGAAAAATTCATGGTGCATGTCACCTATCGTTACGGCACCGAAAATGTGAGCAGGTGGAAGTTTGAGCTGTCCCTGAACTATTCATCCGAAAGTGAATTTCTTGAGCAAGTAAAGCACTATGATCGAACCTATAAAATCATCAAAAAGTATGCGCCGAAAGTGCAGATCGGCGGTCCGGGATCCAAGCCTCAAAACACCGGGAAATATAATTTTCGGGAGGATCTGAAGAAACTGGCGCAGAAAGGGATACGCTTCGACTTCATTTCCTATATGCTGTATCCCTATTTGGAAGACGAAAAAGGGGAACGCTTTGCGAAAATGATCGACGATCCCTCCTTCTTAGCTCATAAACTGGACGAAATTGAAGAGGCAGTCGCCTATGCAGGTTATGCCGATTTGCCAATCTATATCACTGAGTGGAGCAATACGATATCCAATCGTTCCGTCATCAATGATACCGTCAACAAGGGCGCCTACATCATCAAAAATATGATTGGTGTTGCGCATCGGACATCCGGAATCGGCTATTGGGTCGGATCCGACCTTTTCGGAGAGTTCGCCGATTCAAAAGCAATCCTTCATGGTGGGACAGGGTTGGTGACCAAACGGGATTTGGCCAAGCCTGCGATGCATGCCATGCGTTTTTTGAACTTCCTGCAGTCCAACATCCTTTCGATCGGGCCCAATTATATTGTAACCAAGGGGCCGGGCGATGATTTCAGTATCATCTGCCACAATTACAAACCGTTGCATGCGTCTTTTTACCAGTTGATGAAAGAAAACGAAGTGAAAATCGATGAGTTATCAGAGTATTATGTCGATTCAGAAAAGAAAGCTTTCAGCTTTTGCCTTGAGGGAGCCGCCAGCAAGCGGTTTGAATTGAAGATTCTGAGGGTGAATGACGTATACGGAAACTTGATTTCGGGTTGGAAGGATCTCGGATACCGCACTTCCTTGAGGAAACAGGACATTGATTATTTATCCCGGGTGTCCGATCCGCAAGTGACCTATGAGCAGCTACACACTCACAACGGGAAAATCAAGACAGAGCTGGTCTTAGAAGCTAATGAATTTGTATATATCAGCCTGATAGAAATGAAATAGCAAGAAGGTAAAAATTGAATCATTCAATTTTTACCTTCTTTTTTTTATTTGAATCTAGATGTAAAAAATGAACCACTTATTCACAAAAAGAGAACGGATTCAAAAAGGGGGAATTGTTATCATTAATATGTAATCAAAAGAGAGGATGATTTGGATGAACGTAAAATTAGGAATCATCGGATATGGCGGCATGGGGAAATGGCACGAAAACAATGCGCCACGAGTTGAAGGAGTGGAAATCAAGGCAGTCTGCGATATTGATCCGGAAAAACTAAAGGATGCAGAAGGAAAAGGTTATGAACTTTATGAAGATGTGGACGCCTTGCTGGCAAATCCTGACATAAATACGGTTTTGTTGACCGTTCCTAACCATATCCACAAGGAAATGACGCTGAAGGCAGCTCGAGCAGGGAAACACATCATCGATGAAAAGCCTGCCGCGCTGACTGTAGCCGAATTTGATGAAATGATGGAAGCCGTGAAAGAAAACGGAGTACTTTTCACAGTGCACCAAAACCGCCGTTGGGATCGCGATTATCGCATCGTGAAGAAAGTAGTCGATGACCATATGATTGGTGAAGTATTCACGATTGAATCACGCCTGCATACGGCGAACGGCCGCATCCATGAATGGCATCTGTACAAAAAATACGGCGGCGGCATGATGTACGATTGGGGCGTTCATCTGATCGATCAGGCGATGCGAATGATGAAAGGATCGAAGCTCATTAGCATTTATGCGGATATCAAGAGCATCATCAATGACGAGGTCGATGATTATTTCAATCTGGTGCTTCGTTTCGATAACGGGATCACCTACCATATCGAATTGGGAACCTACATTCTGAAATATCAGCCGCGCTGGTTGGCTGCAGGCAATAGGGGGACTTTGTTCATCAATTCCTTCGCTTGCGATGGCGGGATTGCCCGGACGAGTGAACTCTTGAACAAACTGCCTGCACAAATCGCTGAAACAGAAGCGGGCCCTACCCGTCAATTTGCCCCGCAGCCTGCAGGCGTTCTTTACGAAGATGAGCTGCCGACTGTGGAAACAAACTGGACAGATTTTTATATGAATTTTGTATCAACATTAAATGGACAAAGCGAATTTATTGTTCAACCTCATGAAGTCCGGGAAGTGCTCTCCATCATGGAAGCCGCTTTTGAATCCAATGAGAAAAAACAATCCATTCATTTTTCATAAGGAGGAAAACAACGATGAAATTGGGTGTAGTGAGTGCAATCCTGGACCAAAGCAATTTTGAAGAAATGATCACCATCGTTTCCGAGAACGGTCTTGACTGTGTGGAAGTCGCTTGTTGGCCGCAAGGAAAAGCGGAGCGTCGGTATGCGGGTGTTTCGCATATTGACACCGCTGCTCTGACAGAAGCAAAAGCTGAAGAGCTTTTAGGTTTTTGCCGAGCGAAAGGGGTAGAGATTTCTTCATTAGCCTATTATCCGAATCCCTTGGACGAGAATCCGGAAAAGCGCAATGAGGCTGTTGAACATCTATATACATTAATTGATGCTTCCAAGTTGTTGGGTGTGAACATGGTGACGACCTTCATCGGAAGGATGCCTTCCAAGACCATTTCAGAAAATTTGGCTGAAATGGAAAAGATATGGAAACCGATTGTGAAGTATGCAGAAGATAAAAAAGTGAAAATCGCGATCGAAAATTGTCCGATGCTGTTTACGGAAGATGAATGGCCGGGTGGGCAGAACCTTATGACCACACCAGCCATCTGGCGCCAGGTATTTGAACGTCTGGACAGCGATTACTTGGGCCTGAACTATGATCCTTCCCATTTCGTTTGGCAGCAAATTGATTATATTCAACCACTGGATGAGTTCAAAGATAAGATTTTCCATGTCCACTACAAGGACATCAAAGTCTATCAAGAAAAATTGAAAGATGTTGGCATCATGGCAACGCCGCTGCAATACATGAGCCCGAAATTGCCGGGACTGGGGGATGTGGATTGGGGAAAATATGTTTCAGCATTAACGAATATCGGTTTCGATGGCTACAGCTGCATTGAAGTGGAAGATAGAGCTTTTGAAAAGAATTATGAAGATGTAAAAAAATCAGTCACATTGAGTACGCGTTATTTACGTAATTTTGTGATCTAACAGAGAAAAAGGAGAGAATCAATAATGGATAAATTAAAAGTGGGCATCATCGGGTGCGGCGGAATCGCTAACCAAAAACATTTCAAGGCACTGAGCCAACAAGCGGACAACTGCGAAATGGTGGCCTTCTGCGACATCAAAGTGGAACGCGCTCAGGAAGCGTGCGAAAAGTACGGCACGGAAGATGCAAAATTCTATGCGGATTACAATGAATTGTTGGCGGATCCGACAATCGATGTCGTGCATGTATGCACGCCGAACGTGAGTCATAGCCCAATCACGGTTGCCGCTTTTGAAGCAGGCAAGAACGTGCTTTGCGAAAAACCGATGGCCCATAACACAGAAGCCGCTCAAGCAATGATGGATGCCTGGAAAAAATCAGGCAAAAAATTCACGATTGGCTACCAAAACCGTTTCCGTGAAGAAGTCCGTTCGTTGCATGAATCCTGCGCAAATGGTGAACTCGGCGAAGTCTACTTCGCGAAAGCCCATGCCTTGCGCCGTAAAGCTGTGCCAACTTGGGGCGTATTCCCAGACAAATCCCAGCAAGGTGGGGGCCCGCTGATCGATATCGGCACACATGCATTGGACATCACTTTGTGGATGATGGACAACTATGAACCGGAATCCGTTACAGGTTCGGTATTCCATAAACTGGGCAGCCTGCCCGGAGCGGATGAGGGGAACATGTTCGGTCCGTGGGATACGGATAACTTTGAAGTCGAGGATTCAGCTTTCGGTTTCATCAAGATGAAAAACGGTGCAACTGTCTTCTTGGAATCTTCATGGGCACTGAATATCTTGGAATCAAAAGAAGCCGCAACGACTTTATGCGGCACAAAAGCGGGTGCGCAGATCAACGCAGGTATGAGCTACAAAACAAATGAATTGATCATCAATCGCTCCCGCAACGGTATATTGACGCAGGAAGAATTAAGCAGCTCCGGAAATATTGCTTTCTTTGAAGGCGGCAGCAACGCTCCTGAGGTATTGGAAGCTAAGCAATGGTTGGAAGCTGTTCAAAATGATACGGATCCGTTAGTGAAACCGGAACAAGCATTTGTCGTGACACAAATTTTGGATGCCATCTATAAAGCAGCAGAACAAGGAACAGAAGTAAAAATTTAAGGAGGTTCACTCATGGTTTTTTCAATGCGCATTAATTTCGTGGATGTCATCTGTGATGATTCTTTGCGAAACAGTTATATCAACGGTTTAAAAAATGGTTACGAATTCGATATACGCTTAAGCTATTATCGGGGATTGTTCCTGTCTTGTGTGAACTCTTTTGCACTAACGGTGGATGGGGAAGAAGTTCCGAATTCAGAAGTTACTTTTTCCATCAACGGCAAAGAGTTTTTTATGGATCAACTATCCAGCCTTTCCTCTGAATTTTGGCAATTGCTGGAACCTGCAAAAATAAAGGTTCTGAAAAAAGGTGGGCTGCCGAAGGGGAGCCATAATCTGAAACTTGATTTCTACTTAAGGGTGCCTTATTTGCCGCTCCCAGGCGGAGACAACGACCATAATTACGTGCCGTTGGATTCATGCGGAGAAAAAGAACTGATCATTGAAGAAATTGGGGGAGAGTAAGCATGGGAAATCTTAAGTTAGGAATCACGCTTTACTGCTTCACAGCAGAATATGCCCGTGGCATCTACGATCTGGAGGGCTGCCTTCGTAAAGCAGCGGAAATCGGTGCGAAAGGATTCGAAATCGTGGGTTCACAAATGGTCCCTTCCTATCCGTATGTTGATGATGCTTTTCTGGGGGAAATCCGGGCGATGGCACAGAATTATGATATCGAACCGATCTGTTATGGGGCGAACACAGATAAAGGCATGCTGAAGGACCGCAATCTGACGGAGGACGAAATGCTGCAGCGAGCGATCCTGGATCTGAAAGCGGCCAATAAGCTTGGCTGCAAAGTGATGCGGGCACAATACCTGCTTTCACCCGCGGCTATGGAAAAACTGGCACCTTACGCGGAATACTATGGAGTGAAGGTGGGGATCGAAATCCACAATCCGGAAACGCCGACAACGCCTATCATGCAAAAATATTTGGAATCATTCAAGAAGACAGGTTCTGACTATGTCGGCTTCATTCCTGATTTCGGATCCTTTGCTACGAAACCAAACAAACCTTATTGGGACTTGGCGATTAAGCAGGGTGCACCGGTTGAAATGTTGGAAAAGGCAGCTGAATTACGCTATTCAGGCACAGCCCGCAACGATGCGCGCCAGATTTTATTGGATGCCGGAGCCAATCAGGCAGTCATGGGTGCGTTTGAGAACATGAATGGATTTGTGACATTCCACAAAGAGCCGGATTATGAGGGACTAAAATCAATTTTGCCTCATTGTGTCCATTTCCACGGCAAGTTCCATTATGTAAATGAGGATCTGGAAGAAGCGAGCATCCCTTACGATAAGTTGTTGCCGATCATCGCTGATTCGAACTTCGATGGTTACATCATGTCGGAATTTGAAGGCCATGGTTTCTATGATGCAGTTGAGATGACCAAACGCCACCTGCAGATGGAACTGAAAATATTAGGCGTCTGAAATCGCCGGAAAGGTATAGGCACTAAAAATGAAACTATATTTTGTTAGGCACGGTCAAACCTATCTGAACAAATACAAAAAAATGCAAGGTTGGTCCGATTCGCCCCTCACGCCAGAGGGGGAATCAGTGGCCAAGCTGACTGGCGACCGTTTAAAGGATATCCCCTTTACAGCTGTCTATACGAGTGATTTGGGAAGGACCATCCAGACCGCGAAAATCATTTTAGAGGACAATCTGTACCTTGATGAAAAGGATATCGAACCAATGGCAGAATTTCGGGAAACGTTCTTCGGTTCATTTGAGGCGGACCCTGGAAATCAAGTCTATGCAAAGGTAGCCGAAAGAGTTGGGATACCAGTTGAAAAAGTCTTCAGCTCATTGAGTTTGGAAGAAATATCCGATGTCATGAAAGAACTGGATCCATATGGGGAGGCAGAAACTTCAGCTATCTTTATGGAACGTTTGCTGAAGGGACTCAATCAGGTCACAGAAAAGAACTACGAACAAGCTGAATCGGAGATATTAGTGGTTACGCACGGCAACACAATCCGACACATCGTGAAGCACATCGACAGCAGTGTGGACGTTGCTGTTGAGATTGAAAATGCCAGCGTGACGATTGTTGAATTCAAAGATGGGCAATATCGATTGGAAGGATTCAACACCTAAAAGAGTGCAGCAGCGGATAGGGGGAGCATATGCAAAATTATTTGATTGGCATTGACCTGGGAGGCACTTCCTGCAAATTGGCGATTGTCGATGAGGCAGGAGATGTCCACAAAAAATGGTCTATACCTACGGATTGTAAAGATGGGGGGCAACGGATTGTTCCGGAGATCATTGCCTCGATACAAGAAACATTAGTAGCGGACGGGATTTCTGTTGAACAGATCACAGCAATCGGTATGGGGTCACCGGGAAGCGTGGATCGCAGAAACGGGACTGTATCAGGTGCCTTTAACTTAAATTGGATTGAGGAACAGCCGATTAAAGATCAGTTTGAACGCGCGTTTGCGGTGCCATTCCATATCGAGAATGATGCCAATGTGGCTGCATTGGGTGAAAAATGGCGCGGTTCCGGAAATGATCAGGAAAATGTTGTCTTCGTTACTTTAGGTACGGGCGTCGGCGGAGGAATTATTTGTCATGATGAGCTGGTCACGGGTCATCACGGTTGCGGGGGAGAAATCGGGCATCTCTACGTCACTGATAATCCGATATTCAAATGTACCTGCGGCAACAGCGGCTGTCTGGAAGCTGTTGCTTCGGCAACAGGCATGATGCGCTTAGCGGAAGAATCCCTCAAGCATACGGAATTGGATACAGCGTTAGTGGGAGTCATGAATGGCGATGCTACAGTAACTGCCAAGGAGATTTTTGACTATGCAAAAGCAGAGGATGAATTTGCTCTTCAGATCGTCGAAGCGTTTTGTGGTTACTTGGGTGTGGCATGTTCTCACATAGCCAATGTGCTCAATCCATCCAAAATCATAATCGGCGGAGGAGTTTCCGCAGCCGGAGATTTTCTCTTGGAAAATATTCAAAAAGTATATATGCGGCATGTGTTTCCTAAAGCCAGAGAGAAGGATGTGCTGGTGCTAGCTACCTTGGAGAACGATGCTGGCATACTTGGGGCAGCTTACTTGGCAAAAATGAATCAAGCAAGGATTCGTTAAGCCATAGCAGTTCCACTGGAAGTTAATGAAAGCGTTAATCTAGTGTGGCGCTGATAATTAATTTGGAAATACTGAATTGTTGTCACTCTTTTGTTCAAACTGTTGCTTCATAAACAGGGACTGCATGTTCCTGTTTGGCTAATGAGACTATCTTGAGTGAAGAAATATTTACGTCCAGGTTACGATCTTAATCTACAAAAGGATCTGAATCCCAAGCCTGGTAACAGTTATTAAAAGTAACTCAAGATGATAAATTAGTAATCAAAAAATGTCTCCCAATGGATTTCTATTTACTCGAATTAAATTAATAAAACTTAATCATATATAAAAATTAGCGTGTTGGTTATTTACTCTCGCTCTATATCGGTTAAACTATAGTGTAAATATAGCATCCTGATTCTACGATAAATGTAAGAGCGAAGTATAATCAACTTGATGAAATAAAGGAATGTTTCATTAAAAGTTAGTACTTACTATGAGTAATTAGTTTTGGAAATTATGTAATCGCTTTAAACCCATATTCTTAGGAGGAATTAATATGAATAACAAAGATTTGGCAAAGAAAATCATCGAACTTTCAGGGTCAAAAGCCAATATTACTAGCGCAACGCATTGCATGACAAGGCTTAGAATTAGAGTAAGCGATGAACATAATTTTGCAAAAGAGGATATCCTAGCTTTACCAGGAGTTCTTAACATCGTAGAACGAAGTGGTGAACTCCAAATTGTAATAGGACCGGGTGTTGGGAAAGTATATCGTGAATTAGCAGAGCAGTTAGGTATTACCTCTGCCGAGCATGTTGATGAAGGAGCAGTCGATAAAGGGGGAAAAACTAATGTAGACAGATTCATGAATATCATTTCCTCAATTTTTGTACCACTTATTGGCATCATCGCTGCCGGAGGAACATTAAAAGGAATCCTTGCCTTATTGTTCCAAGCTGATATTATTACAAAAGAATCGACTACATATATAATTTTATTTGCATTAGCCAATGCAATCTTTTATTTCTTCCCAATTATGTTAGGGTTTACAACAGCGAAGAAATTCAATGGCACCCCTTATCTGGGGGCTATACTGGGTGCGGCAATGATTTATCCTTCGATTATTGAGTTAGCAGGATCCGGAAGTGTCCCAACGCTATTCGGGATTGAATTTACGCTACTTAATTATTCTTCTACTGTTTTACCAATAATTTTTGGAGCATGGTTTGTTGTAAAATGTCAAAAGTTCTTTGAAAAACACTTGCCATCCATTACTCAAGTTATTTTTGTACCGCTTTTTTCTCTGGTCATTTCATTTTCAATTACACTACTGATTATTGGACCGATCATGACAATGCTAAATGAAGGGCTCGTTAACGCCGTCATGTTTGTATACGAAACAAGTCCAATATTAGCTGGAGCTGTTTTAGGTGGCCTATGGCAACTGACAATCTTAATGGGTATCGGCTGGGGATTTGTGCCGATTTTCCTAGGGAATATTGCTACATTAGGGTATTGTCCAATTCTTGCAACTTTAGCGGCACCATCTTTTGCACAGACAGGGGCGGCATTGGCAGCAGGGCTAAGAGCTTCTGATAAAAAACTAAAAGCAATTGGATTATCTGCTGCATTTTCCGGAATAATGGGTGTAACTGAACCAGCTATTTATGGAATTAATTTCCCAGCGAAAAAACCCTTTGTTATAGGGCTTTTATCAGGGGCAGTTGGAGGGACGATTGCTGCTGTGATGGGAGCAAAACAATATGCGATAGGTCCAAATGGAATTTTTATGATGCCTGTCTTTATCAATCCGAATCATGGAATTGATCAAGGGTTTATAGCTTTCATAATATCTATTGTAGTGAGTTTTGTTTTAGCTTTCGTATTGACTTATTTATTCGGATATCAAAATACCATATTAACAGAAAAATCAGACAAAACGGAAACCTTGACTGCACTAGTAGAATAAAATAATACGATTTAGAGTATTGGAGGAAGTTAGATGAAGCCAATAAACAAGAACCCTTATGTTTTCCCCTTTCTTTGGATGAAGGGGGAAGGAAGGGAAGTTATCGCAGAAGAAATTGAAAAAATATATCAGACAGGCATTCGTGAAATTTGTATTGAATCTCGTCCGCATCCTCACTTTTTAGAAAACCCTTGGTGGCAAGATATGGACTTTGTTATGGAAGAAGCTAAAAAGAGAGATATGAAGGTCTGGCTTCTTGATGATGCTCACTTCCCAACGGGCTATGCAAATGGCTTAATCAAAACAAAATATCCTGAACGTAAAAAGAAATATCTTGCGCATAACGTTATTGATTTAATAGGGAAAAACGTTCCGGTTGAGATACCGATCGGTGAATTAATTAAACCAATGAAGAGTTGGCGTGATACAGGGAAAAAAGAGGACAAACAACTACAAGATAACCAACTTGTAAGTGTCACAGCTTTTGAAATCATTGAAGGCGATTTGGTTTCCGAAAAAAATATTACGGATATCCAATGCTCTGCTGAAAATGACTATGTAGAAATCACGCTGCCCCAAGGTGCTTGGCGCCTAGTAGTAGTATATGAAACAAGCTTTAACGGCGGCAATCCGGACTACATAAACATCATTGACCGCAAGTCTGTATCAACTTTGATTGAAGCAGTTTATGAGCCGCATTATCAAAGATATATGGAAGAATTCGGAAAGACTTTTGCAGGTTTCTTTTCAGATGAACCTGGTTTCGGAAATACAATGGGTTTTGATAAAGATGAGCGAATTGGTCATAAAAATATGGTTTTACCATGGTCTCAGGATGTCAAAGATTCCCTGATACAAACATATGGGGATTATTGGAAAAGTTACTTACCATTTTTATGGAGTTCATCTGTAGAAAATGATAAATGTGTTTCCATGCGGCTATGTTATATGGACATTGTGACACTTCTCTATCAAAAAAATTTCTCGGAATATTTAGGCAGTTGGTGTCGTGAACGAAACGTAGAGTATGTCGGACATGTTATTGAAGATAATAATCAACATACACGTTTAGGCAGTGGCTCAGGACATTATTTTCGTTCAATGAGTGGTCAATCCATTTCTGGGATTGATACGATTGGGTGCCAAATAATTCCTGGAGGGGGACACTTTACCCATTCAAATAGATCGAAGGCCGATGGTGAATTTTTCCATTATGCCTTAACAAAATTAGCAGATTCATCCGCTATACTTGATGAAAATAAAAAAGGGCGCGCTTTAGCTGAGTTATTCGGAGCATATGGTTGGAAACTTGGATTACGTGATATGTTTTGGATAACTAATCATTTGCTTGCTCGAGGAATTACTTATTTTGTTCCGCATGCATTCTCGATGGCTGAGTATCCGGATCTGGATTGTCCTCCACATTTCTATGCGCGTGGAAACAATCCGCAATATTCCTACTTTCATCAATTAATTAATTACATGAGAAACCTGAGCAGTATTTTTCAAGACACTAAACTTACAGCGGACATTGCTATTCTTTACCATGCTGAGAGTGAGTGGATGGGGGAATATATGACTATTCAGAAACCTGCCAGAGAGCTCACGCAAAATCAATTAGATTATCTCTTTGTTACTAATGATATGCTAAAAGAGGCAGCTTCTGATAAACAATGCTTCTCTATTAATAACCACAATTTCCGCTACTTGCTTATTCCATATAGCCAGTTTATTACTGAAACACTGATGGATTTTATTAAAAATAATTCAGAAATATCCATTTATTTTATTGATGGATTTCCAGATAAAGTTGTTGGAAATAGCAAAGCGGAATTGTTCTATCCAGAAAAAAATTGTCAAATTACTTTGCTGGAAAAGTTGCCAGAAATTTTTTATAAAAGTGAACGACCGATAACGATTGTGGAAAGTCCAAATGTGGTCTTGCGACAATTTGGTAAAGATGAAAATACCTATTGTTTCGTATTTAATGAATCCTTGATAGAATCAGCTGAGGTTCTTATTGAAGCAAATGATCAATATGAAATTGGTATTTTAGATTTTACGGATTATCAGTGGAAAAGACTGCTCGTTGAAAAGGCTGATAAGAAAATAAAATTAAATCCACACGAAGCCGTACTCCTTATTAAAACTAACGGGAATCTGTTTGAAACCTATGATAGTTTCGATACAGGCACAAACCCTCTAGACATCAGTAGCGAATGGCAAGTTAGTACTGTTAGAGCTATTGACTATCCCAACTTTGATTACAAAAAGTTTCTAAATAAGCTAATTCCTATTTCTAAAATTATCCCTGATTTTTCGGGAATAATTCGATATGAAAAAATAATAGACCTGCAAGGAAATGAGAGATTCCATTCTATCGAAATAGAGAACGTTTATGAGAGTTGTCGGGTTTGGATCGATGAGCAATATATTGGAGAAAAGTGCGCACCGCCGTATATTATTTTCTCCGATTTAAAACTGACAAAAGGTGAACACAAAATTGTGATTGAAGTTGCAACAACTTTAGATAGAGAGCAAAGAACGTTTGAAAAAACTTCTATTTTACCTATATTTGAACCGAGTGATCCAACAGGAATATTTGGCACTATAACTTTAAATTTTTGTTGAGTTTAGTTTTTCAAATAACACGGAGAAAAATTAGGTTACTTGCAATAGTAAATTCCAGTTTGTAAAACTAAATTCCACGCTGGATCCGATGAAAAGCGAAATAGACAAAAAATGAATGCCGAAAAGGTCAATTTGTATGCTTTGGAACAATCATCGCATCGAATTCGGCCTTTTTTTGGGCATGACAAACCGAAGGTGAAGATTCTGCGTTTTTTCGCAAGAGTAAATTCCACCCCTAAAAGATATTTTATTGTGGACAATGTTCTGCTGCTATTTACTGATTAGAATGGGATTCCTTCCTCTTCAAAGCTGTTTTTGTTCAGCGGACCTTCTGAAAGGCGGGATACTTTGTTTTCCAGATCGAACACAGTCTGGCGTAACGCAAGCACTTCTTCCAAAAGGAAATCAATGGTTTCAGAAGCGGTCAATAGGTACTCTCGGCCCTGTTCATCGTAAAGCGGGAATCGTTTAGTTGCCATCTGACAAACCTTCTTTCTTGAATAGCGAGGGGGATAGGTTTATTGTATGAGGTGGGATTAGTTCTATACCCAAGTTACGGAGGAAATCAGCTCCGTAAAGGAAGCTAAACGACTCCGCAGGGGATTTGTCGTTTAGCTTTTGTCTTGCGTAGGAATTGATATGACAGGCCAACAGTTGGACATCCTCTTGCGTGAGCCCATCAAAGCTGGTTCCTTTAGGCAAGGCGTACCGGATTAAGGTATGGTTCTTCTCAATCTGCCCCTTTTGATAAGGGGCGTTGGCATCACAGTAGAAAATTTTTGTCCGTTGGTTGGCTTCCAGGGCTGTGGGGTTTGAAAACTCGCTGCCATTGTCCGTTAGGACAACCGGAAACAACTTGCGGAAGACCGCTTCGCCTAAGTCTTCCTCCAACTTATTAAAAACATCGATGACAGTCTGGGACGTGTTGCGGTCACGCAGGTACATCAACATCAGGTGGCAGTTCGTGAAGTGGAGGGTGAGGAGAACTTTCCCTCCTTTTCTGCCTTCTACGGTGTCCATTTGGACAGTCGCAACGTCTTCCTGTTCTTCCATGTACCGTTTGTAATCCACCATCGTTCGGCCAGTACGGCAAGCTTTGTCGATTTTCTTTTCGACCTTCTTCTTGCGCAACCGGAAACGTGGTTTACGCACTAAATCAATGTTTCTGGCTTTAAGGTAGCACCGGTCAACCAGCGTGTAGAGGGTCCTTTCGCAAATCTGCAGTCGGTCGGCATTGTGTACGCAAATGTGATGAATCGATTGGTTTTGTTTGATCAGTGGCGACACAAGCGCGTCCACATACGCAAGCTCCTCTTCTGTCAGGCTGATGCCTGTACGGGAATCAGACAAAGTCTGTGCGTAAGTCTGTTGGGCTTCCTGTGCTTTATAGAAAGACTTCATCAGGGTACAGGAATCCCTCGTTTTGCAGCCGTTGCAGACATACGGGGATTGATTGAGGCGCGGGCAAAGTTCTTCCTCAAAGTCGGCGCAGACACTGTTGCACTGATTGCAGAGGCTGCAGGATGCCTTCCGGCATTTCTTATTGGCGCAAAGGCTAGTGATGGTGCAGTGTTGGCGATGGATGCAGCGATTGGGGATGCGGCCCTGGCCCACATAGTATCTGCTCTGGCGATGCCGTCTGACTTCTTTGGAAATGGTGGTCGGGTCTTTGTCTAGGGAGCGGGCGATGGTACGGAAGGAGTGGCGTTTTTCGAGTGCGTGTTGAATGGCGTAACGATCTTCAAGGGTTAAATGTTTCTGTGTTGCCATAGGTGAACACTTCCTTCTTTTGTAAGTGAGGAAGCAAAACATTATCCACCTAGAATTATAGGCTGTTTGCAGGAGTGAATTCCACTCCTGGCTTTGCAGAAGTTAATTCCGTATTTTGAACCACTCAACTGGAATTTAGTTTTTCAAATAACAACGGAGAAAAATTATAACAGTTGAAAACAATTTTTCTTGCATCGAACAAATATTCGTGTTATAATTACCTTTCAACGTCCAAGAACATATGCAACTGATATGTATGGAACCATGGCTTTTCTCTATTCTGCAGCGGATGCTGCAGGCAAACGGAACCAAAAATAAGCGAAGTTAAATTTATTATGTAGCACCACAATGTGGTGCCCGCAACATGAATTTCCAAGATTTAGATTTGATAGTGAAAAAGCCGCGATTCCTGTACAGGAATACCTTTTTCTTTCTTATGATAATAAGTAGAGACGCAAAAGGTACTCGATTGAGTGCCTTTTTGATTTCTCTAAATACAGAAAAAAAGGATATATGAGGAGGTTGAAAGATAGTAGCGTACGCATATGGTTACGCTAAAGAAGGAGCAAGAAATATATGAAGAACATCGTCTATACGAATTCGCAGAACGTGACTATTGAAATATCATGGGAAGCGTATTACAAAGAGATCGACATGCGCAAACAAGAGCGTTTGAAGAAAAAACAAGCGCAAACAAGCGGCAAATAAGGTCTAAGCGGCTCCCTATGAACGGAAAGCCGCAAATTAAAAAGCTCGGGATCCCTGACTCACAATTGATGAGTCAGCGGCTTCCGGGCTTTTTTGGTTTGTTTCCGTTTCAAGGAGGAATTGGGTTCTGTATCCAAATGTTGTGTGCGGTTCGGACAATAATTTTCAGTTATTACGAGCGGTTTCGTGGTATCATCATTGGAAGATGCCTCAGTAGAGGTGCAGTGAAAAATATCATATTGAAGAAGGAATTCAACAATGGATCAAAAAAAATCAGCGGTTTATCAAGAAATACTTTTTTACGGGATTGCGGCGATCCTCATGGGCATACTGGTGGGGGCTTTGGATGCTTTGTTTGGCGAGGTACTCATTTTGATTACGCAGTTCCGCGGGCAGCACATCGCAGTATTGTTGCCGTTCCTCGCGGTCGCCGGCTTGACGATCGTCTATGTCTACCAAAAATTCGGCAAAAACAGCAGCAAGGGAATGGGATTAATCTTCTCCGCTGCGAACAGGCAGGATGAAGAAATTCCGAAAAGGTTGGTTCCGTTAGTCATCGGCGGCACGTGGCTGACCCACCTTTTCGGCGGAAGCGCCGGCCGTGAGGGCGTAGCCGTGCAGATCGGTGCGACCGTCGGCTATACCTTCGGAAAAAAACTCCCTTTCCAAGATTCGAAAAAAATTCTGTTGGTTGCCGGGATGGCGGCCGGTTTTGCGGGCTTGTTCCAGACACCGATGGCGGCGACCTTTTTCGCCTTGGAGGTGCTGATGGTCGGCGTGATTGAATACCGTGCGCTTTTCCCGGCAGCGATCAGCGCCTTTGCGGCTTCCTATACCTCGCATTTCCTCGGGTTGGAAAAGTTCTCGGTTGACTTGAATGTGGCTGTACCGGTTGATTTGTCTTTTGCTGGAAAGGTTGTCGTCTTGGGCATCGTCTTCGGAGCAGTCGGCGGATTGTTCGCCAAGCTGCTGAAGAACACGAAAGGCTGGATGGCGCAAAAGATAGCTGATCCTTACAGAAGGATTTTTGTGGTGGGCGTGCTGCTGACGATCGCGATGTTTGCGTTGCATATGGGGCGCTACTCGGGATTGGGCACCAATCTGATCAGCGACAGCTTCCAGGAGGGCACAATCTACGGTTACGATTGGGTGCTGAAGCTCGTGCTGACGATCGTGACTCTGGCAGCGGGATTCCAGGGCGGGGAAGTCACGCCGTTGTTCTCCATCGGCGCAAGCTTGGGCTATTGGCTGGCGCCTGTCTTCGGCTTGCCGCCGGAATTTGTGGCCGCGTTGGGCTACGCCAGCGTCTTCGCCTCCGCCACGAACACCTTCATCGCGCCGGTCTTCATAGGCGCCGAGGTCTTCGGCTATGACACGCTGCCGTATTTTTTTGCGATCGTGTCGGTCGCCTATGTGTTCAACAACGGGTATTCCATCTATGCGCAAGAAAGAGCAAAGAGTGATTATTTGCAATAGTCATTCTGAGTAAATAAGGGTAACGTATACATTCAATGCAGACTGTCTCTAACTGAGGCAGTCTTTTCGTTGTTGGCTACGAATGGGTCTGACGGTAAGGTAATCCAGGCATCCGGCGACTGCCGAGGGCAAAATTGCCGAATGCTGCAAGATCATTCGACAATTTGACCCCAACGAAGAGCAGAGTTGCCGAATGTTCAAAAACATTCGACAATTTGGACTTAGCGAAAGGCAAAATTGCCGAATACAGGTACTATATTCGGCAATCCGGGTAACCAGTCGGTGCAAGCTACTACAATCAGATAAGGTTCCTCGATTCCCACCCGTAATTTCGATCCTGAAAAATTCGGATGATCCGCTAAAATTAGCTTTTCGCATACGACGAAATTATAATGGTTTATGAAGAGACATTTTTCAGAACGACCCGGATCAGAAGCGACAAAATTCCAAAATAGAACGGAGAATAAGCATGGGCATCGGAGCATTTTCCCTCAGTTTGACGGTCAAGGACATACATGCATCAAAGGCATTTTACGAAAAATTGGGCTTCAGCACATTCGGCGGGGACATCGATCAGAACTGGCTGATCATGAAGAACGAGGACTGCATTATCGGGCTATTCCAAGGCATGTTCGAGAAAAACATGCTGACGTTCAATCCTGGTTGGAACAGCAACGCGGAAGAAGTGAACCCATTCAAGGATGTCCGCCAGTTGCAGGAAGAATTGCGGGAAAAAGGCATCGCTTTTGTTTCGGAAGCCAATCTGGAATCCAAAGGTCCTGCCAGCTTCATCATTGAAGATCCCGATGGTAATCCAATCCTTGTCGATCAGCACAGATAACTTTCCTTTTGCTGGAATTCCGTTTCCAATTGCATACTACACGAGCCATCCACAGCAACTGTTTTGCGAAAAATAGGAGGTCAATCATGGGAAGAGTCATTCATTTTGAAATTCACGTGGACAATATGGAAAGGGCAAAGCTTTTCTATGGTGATGTTTTCGGATGGACGTTCGAAGATTGGACCGCTTATGTAGGTGCGCCTTATTTCGGGGCGATCACAGGGGATGCTAGCGAACCGGGCATCAACGGCGCTTTGATGCAACGCCAAAGTGCTCCGCCCGAGGTAAATCAAGGGTTGAACGCCTTTGTGTGCACGATGGGAACCGAAGATTACGATGCGACCGAAGCGCTGATCCTGGAGAAGGGCGGCAAAGTCGCGATGCCGAAGAATGCGCTGACCGGGATGGCTTGGCAGGGGTACTACTTCGATACGGAAGGGAATCTGTTCGGGATCCATCAGCCGGATCTGAACGCAAAATAGCAACTTTGGAATAGGCTGAGGATTATCAAATAGCATAATAAAAACGGAAGGCTGCCTCTTTATGGACAGTCTTTTCGTGGTGCATGCACAGGGATATCAAACGATGTTGGATATCCCTGAAGAATCGGACAAGCAGAGCATGTCTTGGTTGCTGGATGTCCGATAATGCGGAAGAATCGGACATCCAGAGCACATCGCGGTTGCTGGATGTCCGATACCACCGAGGAATCGGACAACTGGGACATAAAAGTTCTTCGAGTTGTCCGATATCCAGGCAGAATCGGACAACCCGAAGGACTATTACAAAAAAGGAAGGCCCTGTCTCGGGATGAGACAGAGCCTTCCTTTTCAATTCATTATCTTCCAGTAATATTCATCTTTTTCAAAATAGCTGAAAGTGGCAATGAAATGGCGATTCCGACCGCGTTCTGGACGAGGTTTCCGGGAATCGAGGCGAACGGTGTGATGGCATTGCCGTAAAGGATCCATTCGCACAGATAATAACCGACCAACATGATAGGGACCGAAAGCAATGTGGCCAAAAGATTCACAGCAAAGCTGTCCCCTTGGCGGCCTTTCGACCAGGCCAATTTACCGACCAGATAGCCTTGCAAGCCGCGCGTCACGAATGTGAAGGGAGCCCATAAAACCCAACCGGCCATGAGATCGAAGATGGCCATGCCGACCGCTCCGGCGATGGCGCCTTTTTTCGGCCCGAATAGGATGGATGCGAGGAAGAGCATCGCAGTGCCGAGGTGGATCAATCCGCCGTTTGCCGTGATCGGTAATTTGATGTTCAGGAAGACCGTCGCAACGAATACGAGCGCAATCAGGATTGCTGTCAAAACCAAATCATAAGTGCGTGTGTTTGAATAACCTTGTGCTTTTTGCATAGTGAAACCTCCTAATTGTTTTCTTTATAGCTTTCGATGAATAGTTGGGCCAAGTCGCCATTTCCTGCGAAACCGAGATCGCGCATACCGTTGTCGATGATGGCCAAAACATAGACAAGTTTGTCGATGAAGGCATTTTCGCCCATATGGCCGATGCGCAGGATCACATCTGCGTATTGTGCCAATGAAGTTGCGACCAACAGATCGTAGTTTTCGCTGAGGTGGTCCTGCAGGCGCAAAGCACCGATCTCTTCCGGTATCCGGATGGCGGTGACGGTATTGGAACGGTCGGAATCAAGGAACAACTCCAATCCATACGCTTGGGCGGCTTCGCGCACTGCGGAAGCGATCCTGTCATGGCGTGCGTAGACCGCCTCGATGCCTTCCTCCAGGATGTTGTCCAAAGCGGCATCGAGCGCCGCAACATCGCCCGCAGAAGTCGTGTAAGGCAAGTATTCTTTTTCCGCGTAGCCTTTAAAGACCTGCAGATTGGCATAGAAGGAGGCGATAGGCGTTTTGCGGTTGTCCATCGCTTTTTGGGCGTCTTCACTGACGGAGACGATCGCCAGTCCGACCGTTGCCGAAATGGCTTTTTGGGTTCCGCCACAGCAGATGTCGATTTTGTTTGCGTCAACGTTGATCGGCTCGCCGACCATGCCGGCTACCGAGTCGACAACTGTCAAGATGCCGTATTCCTTCAACAAAGGACAAAGCTCGGCGACGTTGTTCAGCACCGATGTCGGCGTGTCGCAATGGACCAGGGTGGCATATTTGAAGTCGGAGTCCTTCTCCAGATAAGCGCGGACCGCTTCAGCAGGGATGCCGCTGCGGTGATCGAAACTCAGGACGACCGGTACGCCGCCGTAGATGCTGACGAAATCCTTGAAGCCTTCGCCATAGATGCCGTTGTCCAGCACGAGCACGCGGTCGCCTGGTTCCGTCAAGCTCGCACAAGCAGCCTCGAGAGCCAGGATCCCTTCACCGACAAGCAGCAGGACCTCATTCGTGGTGCCCATGACTTGTCCCATTTTTTGGCTGACCTCACGGTAATGGCGGATGAACGTTTTGTCAAAGTCGCTGTTGTTGGTTCTTTTTGCACGGGCCAATCGCACATTTTCGCGCACATCTGTCGGACCCGGGGCGTAATTCGGTTTGTATCTCATCAGGAAATCCTCCTTATCATTTGGTATATTGCTGATAATTTTAGCAAATGAAAAGGACTATGAAACCGTCCAATCCGACAGAAAGTGAGGGGTCCAATTTGGACAGAAATGGGGTCTTGGATGCGATTTGCAAATGCGAGCGTATCCAATTTTGGGTTGCGTAAGTTTTCCCGCAAATATCTTCCTTTTTTTCGGGGATTGGCGGACTCCCGGAAGCCTATACTGTGGGAAAGGACAGGCACACAGGCCTGTCGATCAGCTTACAGCAAACGCTGCGAAACCAAGTACAGTGAGGAGCACTCCGATGCAATGCATTAGCGAGATTCAAAAAGAATTATCATCCTATACATTGAAGAACCTTGCTATCTTTGCGATGTTCTTCGATCATATCTTTGCGGTGTTTGTGCCGCAGGACAGCCTTGAAGGCGTGGTGTTGCGGATAGCGGGGCGGATCGCTGCCCCGATCATGTGCTATATGATTGCGGAAGGCTACCATTACACATCCAATCTGAAAAAATATAGCGTGCGCTTAGTGCTGTTTGCCGCAGTTTCGCATTTTCCGTATGTCTGGTATTTCGGGCTTCCCTGGTGGCAGGCAACTAGCGTCATCTGGGGCTTGGCGTTGGGGCTGGTGGCATTGGCGGCGGCCAAACGGGAGGACTGGTCCCTTCCGCTTAAGGCAACAATCGTTTTGGCCTGCTGTCTGTTGGCGGTCCCGGCTGATTGGAACTTCGTAGCGGTATTGTGGATCCTGTTTTTTGGATTGTTCAGGGGACAAACCGAAAAGCAGCTGCTGAGTTTTGCGGTCATAGGGATTCTGTTCCACATCATCCCTTCCGTCAGCGAAATCGGCTGGACGCAATCCTACCAGGTCGGCATTTTTCTGGCTGTACCGCTGTTGCTGTTCTACAAAGGCCGTCAAGGAAAGAAATCCAAGGTGATGAAATGGGGTTTCTATGCTTTCTATCCGTTCCATCTGTTGCTGTTGGAACTAGTAAAAATGATCGTATCCGCGTAATGGAGGAATGAATGTAAATGAGCATCAAAAGAAATTGGCGCCGCGCTGTCATCGGCTTCCTGACGGCTGTGGTGCTGTCCGCTTGCTCCGGCTCGGATGAACAGACGGAAACGGAGGAGTCGAAGAGCGCTTCGGCGAATTCGGCTGTCGAAGAGGCGGCTTCGAGTGAAACTTCAAAAGAAGAGGACACAGCGGTGGTCCAGCCGGAAGAGCCGGAACCGTTGGTGTATGAAGGGAGTCTGGAACTTCCGGTCAGCGGAGCGACCGGCTATGCCTCGGTTCGGATGGATTTGAAGACGTCTGCTGATGCATGGGCCGAAACGCTTGCGGCCTTGGAAGCGGGGACCGCTTTTGAAGTGCTCAAGGAAGAGGGTGATTGGTGGTATGTCCAGACCGCAACGGAGGCAGGCTGGGTCCAACACCTTTATTGCTTCATCAATCTTCCGGACGTGATCCCTTCCATCATCTACGACAATACCAACACGTACGCATCCAAGTTCGTTTCTTCGGGAAAAACGATTCCCGGCATCACGGGTCAGACGCTGTACGACGGGAAAGCATACAATAGGCGGCTGGGTAAAGTGTCTGACATCGTGCCGGTGCTCTACAGCATGTCCAAAAAAATCCATCTGGCGCAGCAAGCCGCCTTGGCGGAGGGGAATTCCTTGGTCATCTATGAGGGGTACCGACCTTATTCCGCCCAGAAACTGACTGCAGATGCTTTGACGAATCTGGCTGCGGCAGATTCGGAAGTGATGGCGGGCATCAATACGTACCCTTGGGACACCAACTGGTTCATCGCGACGAATGTTTCGAATCATCAGATTGGCTATGCCATCGATGTCACTCTGGCGAAAATAACCGAACAGCAGGAAATCTTCATCGGCGACTACGCTGCGACCGCCATAACGGGCTACACGGAATACACAATGCCGACAACCATCCATGAATTGAGCATGGCTTCGGCTACGTTCACCGGACCGGTCAAATCCAGCTCCCCGACCGCTTGGCTCCAAGCCGATTTGGCGGATACGATGAATGAGGCAGCCATCCTCCTGCAGCGCTACTGCACGGACGCCGGATTGACACCGCTGGCTTCGGAATGGTGGCATTTCAATGATCTCGATGCGCGTTTCGCTACCGAGGGGAACAGCAGCAAAGGCGAATATCTTTTGGATGCAACGATGAGCGAGGCACCGGAATCGGCTATTTGATGTACAGGCTCTTGCAGAAATGAACATAAAAAGAGGCACGATCGAATTTCTCGATTGTGCCTCTTTCCTATTCTGTGCTGAAGCTTGATGGTCCCTACTGGGATTGAACCAGCGACCCCTACCATGTCAAGGTAGTGCTCTCCCGCTGAGCTAAGGAACCGTTAAACAGATGAATCACCTGCTCGTATATTTGATTATAACATATTTGCGTGAGAAGTGAAGAGGGAAATTAAAAAAAATGAGAAACGAATAAGGCATGCATTCCATAGGACAACAGGGTATACTGGAAAAGGATAATTGAAAAGGAAAATTTGGAGGCTATTTTATGAACAACAATGATATATTGATCCGCTTGCGCTATGCGTTGGATATCAAGGATGCGGATATGGTGGAAGTATTCCGCTTGGGCGGACTTGAAGTGACGAAGGAAACTGTCCAGAAAATGCTGAAAAATCCAAAAAAGGATGAAGCAACAGATGCAGCCGGTGCTGCAGCTCCATCGGACGACGATCAATTGGCTTGCGACAATGCGGCCTTGGAATCATTCTTGAACGGGCTCATCACTTCCCAACGCGGGAAACCGCAAGTGAAGCCTGGCGAACCGGAACCAAAGCAAGAATTTGTTTTGAACAACGGGAACGTCAATAATATGCTGTTGAAGAAAGTCAAAATCGCGCTGACTTTGACAAACGAAGACATGCTTGAAATCCTGGAATCGGCTGGCGTCACCGTATCGAAAAGCGAATTGAGCGCTGTCCTCCGCAAAGAAGGTCACCGCAATTACAAGCCTTGCGGCGACCGCTATGCCCGGAATTTCCTGAAAGGGTTGGCGTTGCGCTACAGAGGATAGGCTGGAATTGAATTTATGTTGAAATAAACCGCCAAAATGGTTTTGGCGGTTTATTTTAGTTCAAACCACAATCTGAAAACCCGCCAAAGCCACCTTGGCGGGGAAAAACGTCCGCGGACAACGCTAGATTCCCTGTCAAAGCCATTTTGGCGGGGAATTCCACTATGAACTCTACGAACTCGAACCCCATTCCAGACAAACATACCCCAAACCACAAAGAAGAGGCTATTTCATTTTCGAAATAGCCCCTTTTTGCTTAACATATAGGAATTTATAAAATTTTCCAGAGTGAAAAGTGCATCACCGTAGGTGTTTCACAAGTTTGCAAAATGTTTCATGCACCTAAAATGATGTCCAGCTTCACGGGTTAGCCCTTCGGAAATTAGATAAATCTGTTCTATTGCGCTCTTCGATGCTCAGTTGCATGGGACTCTTAGGGATTCATCCCTTAGAGCCCCAGTACAAGGTGACCGTAGGGAACGTTGCGAGGACAGATTTCCTAAATTTCTTTCAGGGCTGAACGAACCCGTTCAGCTTTTCTTATTTCGAATACAGCAGAAAGGCTTTCGGCACCGGTGCGCTGAAGCGGACGAGTTCGCCGGTCGTGGGATGGATGAACGCGAGTGTGGAAGCGTGCAGTCCCAAACGTTTCATCGGATTGGTGCGGGCACCGTATTTCTTGTCGCCGGCAACCGGGTGGCCCAAGGATTCCATGTGGACGCGGATCTGATTCTTGCGTCCGGTCTCCAGCTCCACTTCCAGGAGCGAATATTCCTTGTTTGCGCGGATCTTGCGGTAATGGGTCACGGCATGCTTACCGCCATTGTCTTTCGGACTGGAATGGACTTTCATGGCTTTGCTCTCGGTCAGCCACGAGGAGATGGTGCCGGCATCTTTTTTGATTTCGCCTTCGACCAGAGCGGTATAGATGCGCTCTTTGACGATCTCTTTCCAATCATTTTGCAACTTTTCTTTCAGTTCTTCTGATTTTGCGAACAGCATGACGCCGGATGTATCCCGGTCCAGACGATGCACGACGAATATCCGATTCGCTTTGTTGTCTTCTTTGACGTATTGGCTCAATTGGCGGTAAGCGGTTGGTTCTTTAGGATCGTCGGTTGCCATCGACAACAAGCCGGCGTCCTTGTTGATCACGATGATCGCTTCATCCTCAAACAGAATCTTGAGGCCGGACAGGGACGTTTTTTTGAGGGCTTCCTTGTTCGCCAAAATGCCGACAGTCTGTCCAGGTTCCAAAGGGTGATTGTGCTTGGTGATGGCCTTCCCGTCTACAGTCACTTGTCCGCGGGTAAGTATTGATTTGACTGAGTTACGGCTTTGCTTGCTGAGGATCTGCAGCAAGAAGGGCAACAATTCGCTCGGTTCGGTCACAGAGTATGGGGTAACCCCTTTGGTAGACGGGCTTTTTTGGGGTTCTGTCGCCTTGACCTGACGATTGCGTTTATTGTTGAGGGGTTTCTTTTGGTTTGTTTTTTTCATCTTGTTCGCTCCTGACTCTGTTCGCCGCCTGATTACCGCGGTCGTCTCTTCTGAAGTATAACAGAAAACAGGGCATCCATCCTGCTTAATCGGGACAAAAACGCAGTAAGTGGCATATAATTGGGATAAACGAATATACAGGAAGGCGGGGAAGCACGCATGGACCATATCCGTATCATCGGCGCCAAAGAAGGGAATCTGAATAACATCACGGTGAACTTGCCCCGGAACAAATGGATCGTCCTCACAGGGGTATCCGGTTCCGGGAAAACGACGCTGGCGATGGATGTGCTCTATCAGGAATGCCAACGCCAATATCTGGAGGCGATCGGCTACCAAGGGATCCGCAAACCGAACATCGATGCGATCCGCCATGTGTCCCCCGCCATCCGAATCCAGCAGCAAGCCTACAACAAAAATCCGCGTTCGACGGTGGGAACGGTCACGGACATCTATACCGATCTGCGGATGCTGTTCGAGAAACTGAGCACGAGGGACTGCCCGGCTTGCGGTAAGAAATTCGGTTCGGCCGACTGCCGGGAGGAAACCGAAAAGACCGCCGATGAATTCAAGGTGTTCCAGTACTGCCCGCACTGCGATCAGCGGATGGAGAAGCTGACCCGCACCCATTTTTCCTACAATACTCGAGAAGGCGCCTGCGCTACCTGCCAAGGATTGGGAGAGGTAATGAAAGTTGCTGAAGCGAAGGTGCTCCATGAAGAGCTATCGCTGGAAGCTGGCGCGGTCGTTTTTTGGGAAAAACGCTACCGTGAGTATCAACTGGAGTCGTTCTATGCCGCTTGTGACCATTACGGGATTTCGCTGAAAAAAAATACGCCCGTAAAGGACTTTACGCCCTCGCAACGCGTGCTGTTGCTGCAAGGTGCCGAAAGTGAAGAAGTGCATCGGCTGTTCCCGGATGTGCCGGTGCCCCGAACGCTTGCGGAAGGCCGCTATGAAGGAGTCCTGCCGAACCTTTGGCGCAGAATGGCGGACAAAAAAGGGACTTCCAAACTCCGGGAAGCCTACTTTGAGTCCGCCGTCTGTCCGGAATGCCATGGGGAAAGGTTGAATGAACTGAGCAGGAGTGTGACCGTGAATGGGACGCGCTTGCCAGAGCTGTCGGGGACATCATTGACCGGTCTCACGGATTGGGTCAGTAAACTCGAAGAAAATCTGAAACATTCGGAGCAGTTGTTGGCGGGTGTCTATGTCACAGATTTGATGACCAAACTGAAACGGATCCTGAAATTGGGATTGGCCTATCTGTCGCTCGACAGGCAGACGCTGACACTTTCGGGAGGGGAAGCGCAACGGCTAAGGTTGGCGGCTGTCCTCGATTCGGATCTGACGGGTGTCATCTACATTCTGGATGAACCGACAATCAGTCTGCATCCGAAAGATACCGAAGGGCTGCTGACTGTCCTGCGCTCGCTGAAGGACAAAGGCAATACGGTCCTCGTCATCGAACATGATACAGCTGTCATGGCGGCAGCGGATTACCTGATTGATATCGGTCCGGGAGCCGGGAAATATGGGGGCGAAGTCATCGGCTCGGGAACGCTGCAGCAAATCAAGGAACAAGCGGCATCCGTCACCGGTGCCTACCTGAAAAGCAAGTCGGAACCGCGCGAACTTTTCCGTAAAGGATCCGGTGCGTTCATCGAGGTGAGCCAAGCGAACAAGCATAACCTCCGGAACCTGACAGTCCGTTTCCCTATCGGCTGTCTAGTTTGTGTGACCGGCGTATCGGGGTCCGGTAAATCGACGCTCGTCTTCGATGTGCTGGCGAGGGGGGATACGGACCAATCAGAGAATTCGAATCAGGTGAGCGGGACCGGCTCATTCGACCGGATTGTCGTCGTGGAACAGGCCCCGCTCACCCGGATGAAGCGTTCGAATGTCGCGACCTATTCGGATGCTTATACGGAAATCCGGAAAATCTTCAGCCGGCAGCAGACGGCCATCGAAAAAGGAATGACCGCCAATCACTTTTCCTTCAATGTGAAAGGGGGACGCTGCGATCATTGCGAAGGGTTGGGAGTCGTCACAAACAATCTGTTGTTTTTTGAAGATCAGGAAGTTCCTTGCCCTGTCTGTTCGGGCAAACGCTTCAAGGACGAGGTCTTGTCCGTGACTTACCGCGGCCATTCGATCACCGCAGTGCTGGGGTTGTCGGTTGCGGAAGGCGCGGAACTGTTTGCGGATTCGCCCAAAATCAGTGCCATCCTGACTCTGCTGCAGGATGTCGGCCTCGGGTACCTAGAGCTCGGCCAGACGACAACGACTTTATCAGGCGGCGAAGCGCAACGGCTCAAGTTGGCTGCAGAACTACTTGCAAACCGGGGAAAAAAGAATCTCTATCTGATCGATGAGCCGACTACCGGTCTGCATCCGCTCGATGTGGAAAAATTCCTGAAATTGTTGGATCGGATGGTTGATTCCGGCAGCACTGTGGTCGTTGTGGAACACAATAAGCAGATCATCGGGGCTTCGGATTGGATCATCGACCTTGGCCCGGGTGGCGGGGCTGCCGGCGGGAAAGTCATTGCGGAAGGAACGCCATCCGATATCCGCAAAGACAAAAATTCGGTGACCGGAAAATTCATTTGAGTGCGAAAAGTGAAAATAATTGACAGATGCCGGGAAAATCGCTATCTTATTAGAAAGCGATGAGGATGGAAGGGGAGGCAGAACCATGCAAAAGATGATGTGTTGTATGTGCGGATGTAAGAAACATGCAGGAATATTCTTATCATCTTTTGATCTCCACAACCGGGTGAGTTCGTTCGTGCTGTGAAGGGGATCAGGGGCAGATTGTGCATCCGCATCCAAGTGAAGCGCTGAAATGATGATGAATACTCGTGCATGTGTGTTTTGTTGACGCGCATGCACTTTTTTTGTGGAATTGATGGGAACCCATCGGAAAATAGAGCGAGGTGGCAAAAATATGAATCTTCAGCAATTGCGATATGTCATAACAGTGGCGAAATACGGCACTTTTCGGGAAGCCGCAAGGCAATTATATATGGCGCAGTCCAGTCTGTCGTCAAGCATCAAAGATCTGGAGGAAGAATATGGCATCCAGATTTTCGAGCGTTCCAAAAAAGGCATCGAAATAACCAAAGAAGGGGCTATGCTTTTGGAATTCGCCGATCAAATTGTGGCTCAGGCGGACCAGCTGGATTACCGCTATCTGTCTGCGACGGAAAACAGAAGACTGTTTTCCGTTTCCAGTCAGCACTATGATTTTGCTTCGGAAGGCTTTGCCCGGCTGGTGTCGGAAAAGAAAGAAGAATCATTAAATTTCCGTTTCCTGGAGACGAGCACTTCGAAAGTGATGGAAGATGTGCGCGATGCCGTCAGCGAAGTCGGTTTCATCTATCTGAACGATTTCAACGGGAAAGTCATCAAGCAGTATCTTGAAGCCTTCGATCTGAAGTTCGATCCGCTGATCGCCTTCCAGCCGCATGTATTCCTCAGCGAATCCCATCCGTTGGCGAAGCAAGCGAAGATATCCCAGGAGGATCTTCATCCCTATCCTGTCATATCCTTCGATCAAAGCAAAAACAGCACCTTGCAGTTGATGGAAGAATCGATCCAAGTCGACCAAAATGCTCAGCGCATCAGTGCAAGTGACCGTGCGACTGTATTGAATCTGTTGTCTGTGACGAATGGCTACTTGGTCGGATCCGGTCTACTGAAATCGAACACGCAGGATCACATCGTCGTTGTGCCGATGGATGTCGATCAAAAAAACACGATCGGCTTCATCTATTCGAAAGTGCGGCCGCTCAGCGCGATCTCCAAACGCTACATGGAGATCGTGAGGGAGCTGTTGGCAGGTGATCAACGCATCGAGCTGACTGATCATATAGACTAAGACATCAGTATCACGGGTTGTCCGATACTGTGCGGATATCGGACAACAAGTAGGGCATAAGCATTCGGGTTGTCTGATACTAAGCGGATATCGGACAACGAAGAAAACATTTTCCGCCATGAAGAAAATGAACGCATAGACCACAATGAAACACAAACCCTAGGCAACAAAACCATATCACCAAACCCCAAACAAACAGGAGGCAGTCCCGCAAGTGGGATAACCTCCTGTTTTTTCATTCCGAGAACAAGGTATCGATTTCAACACGCAGTACCCGGTCGACGCTTGGGTTGCCATGGTCGCGGTAAGGGTAAGCACCTGATTCGAAGAGTATGAAGAGTTGCTTCCCATCCACTGCGATCTGTTCCAGATAAGACGGCATCGTGATTTCGGTGCTGGCGTTCTTGTCAGTGAAATTTTCGTTTTCCTCCAAGCGATTGAAAGAAAGCAGCGTCGAGGCTTTTTTTCGGCCTGCAGAGCGCGACAGCATCAGCTTTTCTTGATAGAAAGCCAGTCCTTGGATCTCTTTGCCGATTTTGTCGACGTCGTCTGGATAGGCTTCTTCTGTGCTTTTTCCTGTATCGAGCGCATGGACTTCCTTCCCGTCCTCGTTTTCTTTTGTGGAGATCAGGTAGCGGTGCATGACACTCGTCTCTTCGTCATCGAAATGCGCCACGTAGAGGTCATCGCCATGGACCGTGATCGTTGAAGCGCGCTTGATGTCAGGCAGTTCGATGCTGTCCGTATGGGCAATCGGTTCGGCGGAATCCGCGAAATTATAGGCTTCAATGTCCGTCAAAGCCAAGGTGATGACCTGCGCGGTGTCGCCTTTTTCCGAGGTGACCCAAAGCAGCTCGTGATTGTTGTCGTAGGCGATGCCGCCTGCATGCGGGATGCCGTTCAGGACGATTTCCTTGATGAAGGAACCGCTTTTTTTATCTAACACATAGATGACAGAATTGTGTTCTTTAGTTTGGCAATAAGCCGATATGAACAAGTAATCTTTGTTGACGGCCAGACCTTGCGGCGTCATTGTCGTGCAGATGTCCGCTTCTTCGTGTTCATGATGGAGCGTCAAAGTGGCATCCATTCCCGGTATGATGAAAATGTTCTCTCCTGATTCGACGCCGTCCTCTTCAAAAGCTGCCTGATACAGTTCGGGATAAGCGGACAGCCCTTCCTTGAGTTCCTCCCATGAGCCGAGGCTGGCTTCCGTGTTCGTTTCTTCAGCAAAAGCCAACCGTTCGATCTTCCCGTTCTTTGTGAGGAGGCTGAGCGTGATGATGCCCGCAATAACGATGCCGATAAGGGCAAAGCTGATGAATTTCTTTCTCTGTTTCTTCTCCATGATGTCACTTCCCGAATGAATAATTATGCGAGTCCTTCCATTTTTAATATCTTACTACATGAGCTGGTCAGCGACTAACGAAAAGCTTTCATCGAATCCTACTCCTGATAAGACTTGAGGACTTCCTGGAGCGGGATTTTGGCGATTTTCCGCCTGCTTATGGAGGTGCCGGCGAAGAAGATGAGTACCAGAATCGCCAATGTCTGCAGCATAAAAATCGGCCTGTACTGCAAAGGAAGGATGACGCCGTACTCCTCAGTGAAGAACCGCATCATCAGATTCAGGATGCCCAATGCGATGGGGATGCTGATCAGATAGGAGATCAAGGCATAAAAGAAATAGCTGTTCAGGATCATCGCATTGACCTCCTTGCGCTTGTAGCCCATCACTTTGAGCAGCGAAATCACATAGTAATTTTTTTCGACGGTGAAGGAAGTGAGCACGAAGAGGATGCTCGCGGCGATGACTGCCGAGCCGCCGATCATAATGTTCGAAATGAACTGGGTATAGTTGGACATCGCCTTCGATTGTTCGATGAGGCCGGACTTGCTGATGATCGTGCTGTAGTAGACATCGGAAGGCTTTCGGCTGGCATAGATGCCGCTGTATAAACGTGAAGTGCTGTTTTCCGACAATATATTGCTGAGTTTTTCGATGTTCAGGTACACCTTGTCGGAAATGTATTCATCAGTCACGCCTTTGACAAGGAAAGGGAAAGTGTCGTCGTTCACTTCCAGCCGGATGGTGTCCCCTTCTGCGAGGCCGAGCTTGATGCTGAGCCTTTTCGTGATCACGGCGCCGTTCTGGATGTTCACGGTGATGTCGTTGCCTTCCTCATCATACAGGCTGTAAAGTTGGTTGCGCGAAGACAGCCCTTGCAGCGACACGATGTTGTCGTCCAGCGAGGCGAAAGGATAAATGAGAAATTTTTCGTCCCCGGGCCGCGTTTCGGGCAGCCTTTCTGTGACGTCGAGATAGGCCTCGTACTCGTAGTCGACCTTATTCAGGTAGTCGACCGTCATCCGATCGACCATGCCGCCCATCATGAAGGAAAAGCTCATCAGGATCGTCGAGAACATGATGCCCAGGAAGAAGATGAAGAAGCTGCCGGTGCTCTTGATGGCGTGCAGATATTTGAATTTCGTGCTGCCTTTCGCCTTGGAAAGGACCCGGCTGAGGTACCTGCCGATCCGGTTGATCGACTTGCCCTGATGCGGCTTCAGCAGCTCCAAGGCACTCTCGCCGAGGATCCGGTAGATGATGATCCCGGAAACCAAGGAGAAGAAGAGGAGCGGCACCAGGATCGCCGTAGCGAAGACGGTGAAACTCTGGGCAATCTTTACTTGGGGCAGGAGATAGAAATCCAGATACAAGCGCTTCAACGGCTCGGAATAGAGCGATCCTATGAAGTAACCAAGGATCAGCATCAGGGCGGCGAAGGCCATCATCGCGACGAAGTAGGGCAGGGCTATTTCCGAACGGCGGTAGCCGAGCGCCTTGAGGATGCCGATCTGGCCTCTTTCCGCATGGAGCAAGTTGTAGATCAGGATCGATACGATGATGACCGCGATGGCCGCGATGAAGACGCTGAGCCCCAAAGCCATGACTTTTCCTTGGGTGAGTTCGTCATAGATGGCTCCGCTCCGCATGGTGGTCTGTGTGTCCGCAATCTGGCTGACAAAAGGCAGTTCCTCTTTGTCGTAGGCGGTGTCTATGCTTTCCTCTGTCAGGTTCATGCCGGCTAAACGGAAACTCTCCTTGTCGTCGAAGTTCTCGTACTCTTTATCCGACATGAGCAGCAAAGTCTGCAGTCCGGTATCCAAGTTGAAGGTTTCATCGAACATAGGGAGGGTGTAATCCGGAAAAAGCACAAAGCCCGTCACGCGGTAGCTTTTGCTTTTGATGATAAGGGCGTCCCCGATGGTAAGGCCGTTCTTGTCGGCATAGACCTTGGTGACGGCGACTTCGTTGTCGGCTGAGGGTTTGCGTCCTTCCTCCATATAGGAGAGATTGATCGTTTCGCCATCCTTCACGAGCAACGCTTTATGCGACTGCCCTTGGTAAGTGTAGGACGTGTTTTTGTATTCCCTCAGCTCGAGGCTGACATCGCGGTAGTTCGCTTCAAACTCGGCGATCCGGTTATCCATGAGCTTGTAGAAAGTGGCGGGTTCGACTTTCTTGATGTCGCTGAGCGAGTAGAAACCTCTGGCCAGCAGCGCCGCCGCGATGGGGTAGGCGGCCTCTTCCAACGTGACCCGGTTCAGCATCTCAACGGCGAAGTCCTCCTGGTTGTAATCCGCCAGGTACGCTTCCGTCGGTTCTTCGATGCCGCTCAATCCGTAGAACATCATGGTGTAGGTGGCGGAGCTCAGGATGATGATGAAGCCGATGGCAACCAACTGCATCCATTTTTTCCGCAAGGTTTTGATGACATTTTTCAGCAGCATGATCCACACCTCCCCCTATCCCCAAGAGATGTCCTGGGCATTCTTTTTGACTTTGTTGAGGGTGACTTCCGTGATTTCACCGGAGTTCATCTTGATGACCTTGTCCGCCATTTCGGCGATGCCCAGGTTATGGGTGATCACGATGACGGTTTTGTTGTAGTCCTCATTCAGATCCTGCAGCAACTGCAGAATTTTCTTTGAATTTTCCTCATCCAGCGAGCCGGTGGGTTCGTCGCAGAAGATGATGTCGGGATTTTTGGCCAAGCTCCTGACGATCGAAACCCGCTGCTGCTCCCCTCCGGAGAGTTGACTGGGATATTTGTTGCGGGCTTTTTCCAGGCCGACCTTTTCGAGCAGGTCGGTTATGTCGAGCGGGGCGGTGCCGATGTCCGAGCCGATTTGGATGTTCTCGTAGACATTCAGGTTCTGCAGCAGGTTGTATTGCTGGAAGATGAAGCCCAGATGTTTCCTTCTGAATGCTGTCATCTCCTCTTCATCAAGATTTGTCAGCGTCTCGCCCCGGAAGGTGATTTCCCCCGAAGTGACGGTGTCCAAGCCGCTGATGACGTTCAACAGGGTACTCTTTCCGCTGCCGCTGGGTCCGAGGATGACGACAAATTCGCCTTCTTCGATGGTAAGATTGACGTCTTTCAGGGCGTAGGTTTCCACATCGCCGGTCTTGTAAGTTTTCGTCACATTGGTCATCGTTATCACCGCATCCACCTTCTTTTGAGATCGCTTCAATCAGTTCAAGTATATTTGTGTCGGGATTTTTTGTCAAAAAATTGAGGATGCCAGATCTTTTGCTGAGAGGTAGTGCATTTCCAAGAAAAGAAAATGCCGAAATGGAATTGTATGCGCTGACAATATCTTTACGGATGTATCAGCCGATGTGGTAAAATTGAGATACCGAAACGATGGGATCAACTGGATTATCCGGAAATTGCGCGAGGGGGTCTTCTTTATGGGTAAATTGAAAGCTATCCTATTCAAATCAAAAAAATCGATCATTGTCACGGCGGTCCTTCTGCTGACTCTGCTGGTGAGCGGAGGTGCTGCCTACTTGTGGTATCAGAATGCCCAGGTCCAGCAAGTGTCGGTGCAAACGGCCTGGAAAGGGCAATTGGCGAAGTATGTGCCGATAACCGGCGACATCGAAGCCAGCAGCCGGAGCAGCCTTTATCCTTCGCCCACAGCCAAGATTGTCGAAGTGCTGGCGGTGGAAGGGCAAGCAGTCAAGAAAGGTGATGTGCTGGCGAGGATTGATTCGACCGAATACCGCACCCAGTTGGATAAGCAGACCATCAATCTTGCCAATGCAGAGGCGACGTTAGCCTATCTATCCGGGAGCAGCGCAGAAATGGACAAGGCATCTTCCCAAAATGCGGTGAGCCAAGCGGGGATTGCGTTGGAAAATGCCCGATCCAATTACAGCGCGGCGCAAGGTAATCTGGATGACATCAATACGCTCAACGCGAATGCCATCAAGCAGGCGAACATAGCCCTGGAGAATGCCCGGTCGAATTATGCCACGGCCACCTCCAATCTGGAGGCGCGGGGAACGCTCTACGACAATGCGGTGAGCCAAGCTCAAATAGCCTTGGAGAGCGCCCAAGCGAACGCTGCAGCATTAACGGATAAACTGCATAACGTTGAAATAGCCAACGCGAATGCGGTCGGCCAAGCCGAACTGACTTTGGAAAATGCCAAGGCGCATTACTGGATCGCAAAAAAGAATTTGGATGATCTGGAAAATGCCCTGCATGAAGCCGAATGTGCGTTGGAGACTGCTAAAGCAACCTTTGAGAGTGCAAAACTGAATCTGGATATCGTCAAAGCCTTGTATGATTCCGATCCGATTCTGTATGCAGTGGACTATCAGTTGGCGCAACAGGCTGTCACCACTGCCGAAACGGCGGTATGGAACGCCGAACTGGCTTTTGACACCGCTGAAATGGACTATCAAGCCGGCTATGATGCGGCGAAATTGGCGGTGATCGATGCCGAAACGGCTGTCCGCAGCGCGGAAATCGCGCTTTCGAATGCCGAAAACGCAGCCGACGCTGAATATGCGGCAGCCGCAAAAGCGGTTTTGGATAGCGAAGCCGCTGTGAGCAGCGCGGAAATCGCACTTTCGAACGCCGAAAGCGCGGGCTCTCTTGAATATGCGGCAGCCGAAAAAGCCGTCAGCGACAGCGAAGCCGCTGTCCGCAATGCGGAAATCAGCGTTTCAAATGCCAGAAGCGGTGCGGCCGTAAAGTATGAGGCGGCAATCAAGGCAATCAGTGATGGCGAAAAAGCTGTCCGGAGCGCGGAAATCGCGCTTTCGAATCTGAACACCACGGCAACCTTTTCGAGCGCAACAGCAGAGGAAAGGATCTCCAATCAAGCCGACCAGATTGCTCTCCTGAAAACGGATATCGTCTACTTGAACAAAAAAATCGAGGAGTGCGATCTGAAAGCCAATGTCGACGGCATTGTGACGAAGATGGATGTAGTGGCGAACGAATATCCTCAGATCGGTGATGCCATCATCGTCGACGGGGCGAGCGAATATGTGATCAGCTTGGCTGTCAGCCAGTATGATAGCGTCACTATGCGGGTAGGCCAAAAGGCGACCGTCAAGGTGAAAGGGGTAGCTGCGGAATACGCTGGGATCGTCTCGGAAATCGGCCAATTGGCGGAAAAATCCGCGACCTCAGCTGATCAGGATGCGAAAGTCGCTGTAAAAATAACGATCACCGATCCTGATGAAAACATCAAGGTGGGCTATGAAGCCGACGCGGAAATCATCACGGTCGAAAGGCTCGATGCCCTGCGCGTGAACTATGAGGCCGTTCAAATCGAAGCGGAATCCGGAAAAGCGTATGTATATGTTGTGGACAGCGGAAACCGAGCCGAAAAAAGGTACATCGAAACCGGGCTGGAAACAGAATATGACATCGAAGTAGTCGACGGTCTGGTGGAAGGGGAGCGATACGTCGCTGATCCGGACAAGGATCTTATGGACGGTGTCAAAGTAAAGGACAGCGGGGACGCCGATTGACGGATCCGCCTGAAAGAGAGAAAGAAGGGAGAGTGAGCGGTCGTGAAAAAAGGAATAAGGTGGTGGCTTGTATCCATTTCTTTGGTGATTCTTTGTTCGGGCTGCAACAACCAGCCAGCTTCGGTAGGGAGTCAGGATGAAAGCTCCTTGATAAACGAAAGCGAGCGCACATCCATATCTTCTTCAGCGGATATTTCCCAAGGTGAAAAGGCAGATCCGGCAGATCCGGCAGTTCCGATCTTCATGACGGTGAATGAGGCTGCAACCATCTTTCGCGAAGGCTATCCCATCGGTACGCTCCCGTGGGACATGGAGGGCAAGGAAATCGTTGGACTATCAGATGATCACATCGGGCGCATCGTAACCGTTGCAAGGAAGACAAATGACGGAGAGTATGCTTATGTGTGGATAGCGGGATTGGGATTCGGCTGGATCGAAAGCGCAGCGCTCAAAGAAGCGGACTTCCAGCCAACAAATGATTCGGATTACATCACGCTGGGCGGTGCCCCGATCACCAGCCTGCCCGGGCACAGCGAGGATGCTGATGTAATCGGCAACACCTCGGACCGGATCGGTGAAAGGGTGCTGCTTGTCTATGAATCGGCCGACGGTGAATATGTCTATGCCACGACGCTGATCAATGAAGGCATCGGCTGGCTGGAAAAAGAGGCATTGGGCTTGACCGGCGAGGAGCAAGTAGGCATGATCGCAGCTGAAGATTTTACAGTCGATACGCTCGTGTGGGGAACACCGGGAAGTGAGACTGTGGCCTTAACGAGCGAACAGATCGGAGCGTATGTCACAGTCAAGGGCTCACTGTCGGACGGCAGCTATACCTTACTCTTCAAGGATGGAAATGCCTGGGGCTGGGTCGATACGCGCGCCATCGAAATCCGTGATGACATCCTGATTGCGGAAGCTACCGACTACATCACTGCCGGCCAATACTCGATTTCGAGCCAGCCACCGGGAACGCCGGTATCGATCCAATTGGGCACTACGAAGGACGTCCTTGGCGCGAATGCAACTATCCTCTATGAAACAATGGATAGTTCGAGCGTTTATGCCGCTTATCTTGGGTGGATCGACAGGCAAGCTTTCGGCTTCGAAAACGGCGAATACATCGGCGTCATTAAGGCCGGAAGCTACTCGGTCGATACCCTTCCCTGGGGTACGCCGGACTATGAAACAATCGGTTACTCCGATAGCTATGCAGGCAAGGAATTGTTGGTCAAGGGAATCACCCAGAACGGACTCTATTCCTTGCTCTGGATGCAAGGAAGCCCATTGGGATGGGTGGACAGCCGAGCAGTTAAGCCGTTCGATGTTGTTTCGGTGTCTTACTCCGCCGTCATTTCTGATGGCGGCTATTCCATCGACAGTTTGCCTTGGGTCGAATTCGGGGCAAAGGAACTCGGCTCCACAGCGGATTACCTTGGGGAGACCGTTTCAATCAGCAGAGAGACGGTCAGTGGAGACTATCTGTATGTCGAGTTGGACGAGGATGAACTGGGCTGGATCGATCATCGGGCCTTCGGGAAGTGACTCCCTATCCATGACAAAAGAGATAGCGTATAATGGAAGAACGGAATCAGGCAAAGCGCAATCGGCCTGTGGAGTGGATCAACACTACCAATAATGATCAGAAAGAGGATTTTTTCATGTCGAAATTAGGTTTGCAGCTCAGCCCGGCAGACAGCGAAAGCAAATGTTGGGTGGCGGAAATTACCGGTGCGGACGAAGTGTACATTTTAAAAAGGGACTTCATCCCAGCCGAACCGGAAGGCGGATGGGTCCTTTACGATGGCTGGTACCAATTGAACGGGGCAGTGCCCGGCGTTACGGAATTCAAAAAAGAATATATCCGCATCAAGGATGGAAAAGTCAGAAGAAACCTTCCATTCCGGGAACTCGTCGAAAGCCTGGATGAAATAAAAGCCGGTGAAGGCCCCCGTGTCGAAAGGATGCGCAAGGAAATCATCGCCATTTTGGATGAAATCAAAGAAGCTGCCTACTGTGAGCCGGTAGTTGAAGGCATCGAAAAACAAAAGGAAGATTTGGATATGGCGGATGAGCCGGATCAGATCAAGAACGCGCTCTACATGCTGAAAAAACAAAAGCAGTCCTATATCCAGCAATACCGAAAGATGTTCAACCTATAAGGAGCGGAATCACCCAAAATGAAGAAAAACAGAAAAAAATACTGAAAACAACAAGGTTTCCGGTATAATCTTATTTAAACGAAAAAACGGAAGGCGGTGGAGCAATGATCAGAAAAGCAATGCCAGCGGATCTGCCCGCAATCATGGAAATCATCAATGAGGCGAAAGTCACACTGAAGGCGTCCGGCATCGATCAATGGCAAAAGGGGTACCCGAACGAAGCGGTCATTCTTCAGGATATGGCTGGAGGGTACAGCTATATCTACTTGCGGGATGGCATTCCAGCGGCAACTTTTGCATTTTTTTACGGCGAGGACCCTACCTATAGAGTCATCAGCGAAGGCCAATGGCTGACGGATAATCCCTACACGGTCATCCATCGCATCACGATCAAAGGAATATTCCGTGGTCAGGGCGTCCTTGGGGAAATCGTGGAATGGGCTGCGGATGAATCGCGTAAAAAAGGCTATACCAGCATGCGCATCGATACGCATCCCGACAACAAAAGCATGCAGCGGGCCCTGCAGAAAGCCGGGTATACGTACTGCGGCCACATCCTGACAAGTATCGGCGATATGCGTTGGGGTTACGAAAAGGTGCTGTAAAAAAATAGCTTTGCAGATTTTCGAAAAGGATTGCACCCGAAACGAGCGGTGCAATCCTTTTCGCATGGAACCAAGCAACTGATTGATAAAACCGAAGGGGCGAAGAGATGATGAACTTGCAACTGAAAAACTTACCATTGAGCGAGGAACTGATCCAGACGGTGCTCCGTTGGGAAAATGACCCGGCTGTTTCGCCGTTCATCACACCGCACTATGATGAAGAAAGCCAGCTGCCCTTGGTGACGGAAGGCGATGTCCGCGAGAGCCTGTCCAATCCGGACAAACGCAATTATTTCATCTGCGTGGATGGCAAGCCGGTCGGAATCGCGTCAATCATCAGCGACTTTCCTGCGCTGCTGAATAATGCCGGAAATACAGCTTGGCTGGGCATCTTCATAGGCGAACCGGAGTGGCGCAGCAAGGGCCTCGGCAAAACGGTCATGGCCCTGTACGAAGAAGAATGCCGGAGACTCGGCTATCAACGAATCGAACTGGGGGTCTTTTCGCACAACGCCTGCGCAATCAGCTTGTACGAAAGATCCGGCTTCACACAAATAAGCGTCATTCCCCATTTCACCTATTCCCAAGGCCAATGGCGCGACGACATCCGGATGGAGAAGATTCTCCTTCCCGATTTAGGATAAAAACCATGCGGAAATCTTTTGAAGGGAGGAAAAACAACGGATGAAAAAAGGATTGTCGGTCAGGAAAAAAGCGATGTTATTGATTTTATTTGCGGCGTTGTTGGGAATATTGACGCTGTTCAGTTACCATAACTACGCGTGGTACGAAGAACCGATCGCCAAGATCACTGCAGCGGAAGCCGTTGGAACCGATGAAACAATCGGTGCCGATCGGGAAAGCTATCCCTTATACAAACAAAACCTGACGGGTGTACTGATGAACGGGGAGTCGGAAGGGGAACCGGTTATGATCGAAAATGATTATTCCGGGTCTTTGGCATACAGTCAAATGTACCGATCAGGCGATGAAGTCTTCCTTTCCCTGAGCGAGAGCGATACGGGTGTCGTGACTGGCAAAATCGTCGGAGTAAAGCGGGATAAATATGTTGTCCTTTTGGGTGCCGTATTCCTTTTCGTGCTTGTGGCAACAGCGGGCAAAAAAGGTTTGCTTTCCCTCGTCAGTATTGGAGGGAATATTTTACTGTTCAGTATCGCTTTGGACCGTTATGAACTTGCGGATAATGCACAACTATTAGTGATCAGCAGTGGCGCAGTGATCGGGTGGACCGTCCTGACGCTCCTCTTGGTCAGCGGCAGAAACAGAAAGACTTATGCAGCGATCCTTTCCACTTTAATCGGAACTTTCCTGACCTTGATCATCGCCTACGGGGTCATTGCCTTGACGAACGGGCAAGGCCTGCGTTACGAGGAAATGCAGTTTGTGACGCATTACCCGCGGCGCATCTTCCTGTCGAGCATTCTGATCGGCTCGCTGGGTGCGGTGATGGACGTCGCCATCACGATGACCGCAGCCATCCAGGAACTGTACGAAAAAGACCCCGCGATATCCGCCAGAGCCTTATTGCAGTCCGGGCGCGAAATCGGCAAGGACATCATGGGGACGATGGCGAATGTGTTGCTTTTTGCCTATGTCAGCGGAGCGATTCCGACGCTTGTTTTTTATTTGGAGAACGGATCCGATGTGTTCCACACCTTTTCGATGCAATTATCTTTGGAAATCACCCGAGCTTTGGCGGGCAGTTTGGGTATCGTTTTGACGGTTCCGTTGGCAATGTTCACAGCAGTCCGTCTGATTCCCAAGAAAGCGGGTGATCGTCGATGAGCGTGCAACTGGTATTGGCATTGTTGCTTTTGCTGCTGATGGGGGTGGTGGGCGGCAGACGTGGTATTTCTTCGTTCCTGTCGTTGTTTTTCAATTTTGCGGTCCTCTATGTATTGGTGCTGCTGTTGATCAATGGCTTTTCTGCAATTTTTGTGACCCTGCTGGCGTGTGCGGTGGTCAGTTACATCAATTTGTTTTACATAAACGGCGTGAACGTCAAGACCAAGGCGGCTTTTATCGCCACGATCGTCACAACGTTCTTCTTGCTCTTGTTGATTATTGTTGTGCATCGGTTTGCGATGGTACAGGGCTTCGGTCCCGAGGAAGTGGAAGAGTACACCACGCTTTCCTTTTTTGTGAATGTGGATTTCGTCCAAATCGGTATTTGCACGATGATAACAGGAACGATAGCTGCCATTACGGACACGGCCATCTCCATTTCATCCTCGTTGCATGAAGTCCATCACCGCAACCCGCAGTTGGGTGAAAAGGAATTGTTCCGGTCAGGGATGACGATCGGCAAAGACATCATCGGAACGACGACGAACACGCTGTATTTTTCCTTCATCGGCGGCTACCTCGCGCTTTTCCTCTGGTTCAGGGACCTGTCCTATTCGTTTGGGGAGGCGCTGAACGCAAAAGTGCTTGTCTCGGAAGTGCTCTCCATGTTTGTCATCGGCATCGGAGTGACCGGAATCATCCCGCTCACTGCCTGGGTCACGGCGCGCATGCTGTTGAACAAATCGTCCGGAGTTTAAATATGTATTGCCAATCAAAGAAATTGCTCTATAATAGTTAGAGTTGAAATCAAAGCTTTTTGGATGATGAGGGGGAGACTTTTCTTCATCCGGAAAGAGGCGCGTAACGGCAAGTATACAGATACACCATTCAGATATTGGAGGAGAACAGATGAAAAAAATCGGCTTTGATCCACAGAAATACATTGAAGAACAATCGAAATACATCCTGGAACGGGTCAATAATTACGATAAATTGTATCTTGAGTTCGGAGGGAAATTGATCGGCGACAAGCATGCGAAACGCGTATTGCCTGGATTCGATGAAGATGCCAAAATCAAATTGCTGCAGAAATTGAAGGACCAAGCGGAGATCCTGATCTGCGTCTACGCAGGCG
Organism: uncultured Trichococcus sp.; assembly: GCF_963675415.1. Taxonomy (NCBI): domain Bacteria; kingdom Bacillati; phylum Bacillota; class Bacilli; order Lactobacillales; family Carnobacteriaceae; genus Trichococcus; species uncultured Trichococcus sp. The sequence continues at coordinate 683,821 of NZ_OY776220.1, read as the reverse complement.
ATATCGAACGCAACAAAATCCGCGGCGACTACGGAATCACCTATGATATGGACGTCTTCCGCCTGATCGATGAGCTGAGGGAATACGGCTTGGCTGTCAACAGCGTCGTTATCACGCGCTACAACGGACAGCCGGCCACCAAAGTGTTCATCAATAAACTCGAAAAACGCGACATCAAAGTTTATACCCATGGCGCCATCGAAGGCTATCCTTCCAATATCGAAAAGATCGTCAGCGAAGAAGGCTTCGGCCAGAACACCTATATTCCGACGACCAAGCCGATTGTCGTCGTTACCGCCCCGGGTCCCGGCAGCGGCAAGTTAGCGACCTGCCTGAACCAGCTGTACCACGAACGCCGTCAAGGGCGTGCGGCCGGTTACTCCAAGTTCGAGACTTTCCCGGTTTGGAATGTTCCTTTGAAGCATCCGCTGAACATCGCCTATGAAGCCGCAACAGTCGATCTGAAGGACGTCAACATGATGGACAACTATCATTTTGAGACCTACAACGAAGTGGCGGTCAACTATAACCGCGATCTGGAGACTTTCCCGGTCATCAAACGGATCATCGAACGCATCACCGGCAAAGAGTCCGTCTACCAGTCGCCGACAGACATGGGCGTGAATCGGGTCGGCTTCGGCATCACCGACGATGAAGCAATCCGGGAAGCATCGAAGCAGGAAATCATCCGCCGCAGCTTCGACACGGAATGCAACTACAAGAAAGGTCTGAGCGATGAAGAGACGCGCGATCATATGCGTCTGATCATGGAGGAGCTTGAATTGAAGCAAGAAGACCGGGTTCCCGTGAAGCCGGCCCGCGAGTACGCGAAGCGTCTGATGAAACGCGCGGTCGACAACGAGATTCCTGCGGTCATCGCATTCGAATTGAACGACGGACGGATCATCACCGGCAGAACTTCCGATTTGATGGATGCTTGTTCTTCCGCCATCTTGAACGCGATCAAGGCCTTGGCGAACATTTCCGATGACATTCTGTTGCTGTCTCCGGTCATTCTGGAACCGATCAAAAAGCTGAAGAGCGACGGCTTGCATAAGCGCATCCCGACCTTGACGGCGAACGAGATCCTGATCGCTTTGTCCATTTCAGCCGTCACCAATCCGACAGCCCAGTTGGCTTACGATAAACTTTCCGAGCTGAAGGATGTGCAGGCCCATTCGACTGTCATCCTGAACAAAGACGATGATCAGATCCTCCGGAATCTTGGCCTCGACATCACTTGCGACCCGGTTTACCCATCCGAAAACCTTTACTACGTATAGTATGTGCAGCTATCCTCTCCCGGTCTGTATCGGGAAAGGATAGCCTTTTTTATTCTGATGCGGATAGTTATTGTTATTGGTCCTCAAAATGGATGCCCCTGGGACCGACCGAGGTGGAGAAGACGATCTGCGTGTAGGTCTTGCCGAACTGCTGCAGCTCTCCGATGAAGGTATCCAATTCATTCGTCGTCGGAAAGGCGACCTTCAGGAGCATCGAAAATTCACCGGTCACGCAGTTGCATTCCAGCACATTCGGGATGCTGTCCACGAAAGGATAAAACACCGGCTTTTGCTTGGGATCGACCTCCAGATTGATGAACGCTTTGATGTTGTAGCCCAGCGTCTGCAGGTTCACATGTGCGCCGTAATCCGTGATGATGCCGTTCCGCTCCAGTTGGGCGATCCTTGCGGAAATCGCCGGCGAAGACAGAAAGGTGGCCTCACCGATTTCCTTCAGGGAAGCCCGCGCATTTGTCTGCAGAATGTTCAAAATTTGCTTATCGATTTTATCCATGAGATGCTCCTTCCCTTGTTCTTGTTTGCTCTGTATTCTTAAGATTCTATATCAGACCTATCAGGGGAAGCAAACGAATGCTGACATGACTTAAGAAAATAAAGTTACATGGGAAATAGCGTGTGATTCTTCTGCGGAAAGGTCGAATATGCAGGTTTTGTTCGCAACTTCCTTTGAGCTGTTTCATTCAGTTTGCAGGGGTGGTATTGTTTGCACTATGAATTACAGAAAAATTTCAGGGGGCAAACAGAGATGAACATGAGAATTGAAGCAGACTCGATCGGAACGTTAGCAGTACCCACAGAAGCGTATTATGGTGTGCAGTCGTCGCGTGCAAAGGAAAATTTCTCCATCACGGGCACGAAATTGCATCCGGAATTGATCAGCAATCTGGCACGGATCAAGAAAGCCGCAGCTGTTGTGAATGCTCAGTCTGGGAACCTGGCAGTCGGAAAAAAGGATGCGATCGTCCAAGCCTGCAACGAAATTGTGGCGGGACATTTTCATGAAGCCTTCATCGTGGATGCCATCCAAGGCGGTGCCGGGACTTCGGCCAATATGAACGCCAATGAAGTCATCGCCAATCGCGCCATCGAAATATTGGGCGGGAGAAAGGGCGACTACCGCATCGTTCATCCGAATGACGATGTGAATCTCTGCCAGTCCACCAACGATGTCTTCCCGACAGCGGGGAAAATGACCGTACTGAAGCTTTTGCCTGAGCTGATTGCCGAACTGGAAAAGTTGGAGAGCGCGTTGGGTGATAAGGCCGAAGCATTCGCCGGGGTCATCAAGATGGGGCGTACGCAAATGCAGGATGCGGTCCCGACAACGTTGGGTAGGACGTTCCGGGCTTATCAATCCTTCGTCAAGAGGGATATCCGCCACCTCATGAGTGCCGCGGAAGAGATGAAGAGCCTTAATCTCGGCGGGACCGCAATCGGCAATGCCATCAATGCGACGCCGGAATACTTGGAGAACATCACCGCTCTTGTGAGCGAGGAAGCGGGAATGACTTTCATACAGGCGGAGGATCTTTTCGATGCGACCCAGAACGTGGATGGCTTCGTCAGGGTGTCGGCGGCAATCAAGACGGCAGCCGTAAACTTGTCGAAGATGAGCAATGATCTGCGCTTGTTGTCGAGCGGACCGAGGGCTGGCATCGGTGAAATCAATTTGCCTGCCAAGCAAAATGGCTCTTCGATCATGCCGGGAAAAGTGAATCCGGTGATACCCGAAGTCGTTTCACAGGTCGCTTTCCGCGTAATCGGAAACGATCTGACCATCACGATGGCAGCCGAATCCGGCCAGTTGGAACTGAACGCCTTCGAGCCGATCATTTTCCATTCGTTGTTTGAATCGATCGATTGCTTGGCGCATGCGGTTGCCACTCTGACCGTCAACTGCATCACAGGAATCCAAGCCAATGAGATGGTCTGCTACAAACAGGTGGAAGAGAGCGCCGGCATCGCGACTGCCCTCTGCCCGACAATCGGCTACCAAAAAGCCAGTGCAATCGCCAAAGAATCACTGAAGACAGGAAAAACCGTCAGGGAATTGGTGCTTGAAAAAGGCTTATTGACGATTGCGGAAACGGACAGCATCCTCGATCTGAAACGCATGGCCGGCATCACGGCTGCGGTGTTGCTGAGGGATAAAGCCATCTGAGCGACAAACAAAAAGCAAGCCCGGGGAATAATCCTGAGCTTGCTTTTTGGGTTGAATTGGGTGAGGTGCCCGGTTACCGGATAACGCCGGTTTCTGATAAATGCTTTCTGTGCTTGTAAATAGTATAATTGGGGCACACAGAAAGGCTGATTTTCAGACTGACAGAAGATGGGGAGGCGGGCACATGTTGACGAAGAGAATGAAGATTTCAATCGTTGCGGGGGCTCTTTTGGGCGCGGTCTGCATCGTGGGGGCCCAGTTGCGGTCCGGATTTGAGAAGGAGGCGCTGTATCTGTTCGCCTTCTGGTACAACCGTTTGTTGATGGGTGTCGTCATCGGATTAGCAAAGGAAACGCAGGAATTGAAACAAGCATTGGGGAGGGGAGCCATCCTAGGGTTATTGGTCTCCTTCGCTTTCTACAGTTCGACAGGATTCGAAGATGCTATCGGTTTTGCGGCAGGTATCGCGTATGGTGTCATCATCGAGTATGTCGCCTACAGATTCGCTGATAGGGGATGATGATTTGAAAGCCAGAATCAAGGAAATATCGGAAGAATTGAAATTGGTCATCTCGGGGAAGACGTTCGATGCTTTATTGCCGCCCTTGTTGTTTGCCGTCGTCAATGGCAGCTATCAGTTGACTGTCGCCAGTATTTTGGCGATTACTTTAGCTTTGCTTTTGGGAATCATCCGGTTGGCACGGAAGCAACCGTTGCGTTATGCCGTGGGTGGTTTGGTTGGGGTTATGTTTGCCTCCGGAATCGCGTATTTCTCGAATAATGCCGCCAATTATTATCTCCCCAAAATAGTGACCAGCGCGCTGCTCGTATTGGCGGCGCTCGTGAGCCTCATCCTGGGGAAACCGATGGTCGCATTGACGAGCCATTTGACGCGCGGGTGGGATTTGGAGTGGTATTGGCGCAAGGACGTGAAACCGGCCTATCAGGAAGTGACGGTCCTTTGGTTGCTGTTTTTTCTGATGCGCTTGGCTTTGCAGATCATTCTTTACCGGCGCGGCGATATTGTTGAGTTGGCTTGGACCAATACGCTCTTGGGGCTTCCGTTTACGATCGCAGGATTGATCCTCAGCTATCTCTACGGCATTTGGCGCCTCCGCAACCTCAATGGACCAAGCGTGGAGGAACACCGGGAAGGGAAGATGCAGCCGTGGGAAGGGCAGACACGTGGTTTTTAATCTGATGGATTTCGGAAAGAAGGCATTTCGATGAAAAAAGCGGGTACAGTCGCAATGAAGGGCCGCTATGCCATTCGCATTCCCCAAAAATACCTGTTTCTGTTGCTGAGTCTCTTGCTTTTTGGTTGCGGAACCACCAAAGATAACCCTACAAGTGAAACTGATCTGGAAGAACTGACCAAAATCGAAGTGACCGATTACGAAGGAAAAGATCTGTCTTCTGTGACCGATTTTCGGGAAAACTCCATCAAAGGCCCCCAATATATAGACATAGATGCTTATACGCTGACGATCGATGGTTTGGTCGAGCAGCCTGTTTCCTTGTCCTACGACGAAGTGCTGGATAACCAGAAGTACACGAAAGTTGTGACGTTGCATTGCGTGGAAGGATGGAGCGTCGACATCCTTTGGGAAGGGATTCTGCTTGCGGATCTGTTCGAAGCAGTGGACGTTCAGGAAACCGCCGATACGGTCATTTTTCATTCAGAGGATGGCTACAGCACGGCCCTGCCGCTGCAGACGATCATGGACAGGCAACTGATGCTCGCCTACAAGATGAACGGTGTTGTCCTGCCGCCGGAAAGAGGCTTTCCGTTCCAGCTGGTAGCGGAGGATAAACTGGGATACAAATGGATCAAATGGATCACCCGCATCGAACTGTCCGACGACGCGGACTATGAAGGCTATTGGGAACAGCGGGGCTTTGACAATGAGGCGGATGTCAACCCGTGAGGCGGGCGGCTGGCTGGAGAGAATTTCAGGCATTATGCGCGCATAATGCCTCCTCCAAGAAAGACAGAATGGCCGGGCTGTTGTCCTGGTCATTTTTTCGTCAGAAGTCAGTTTTCCCAAAACTATAGGCTGGAGTCCCGGCATTTGGTATGATGGACCTATCATTTTAGAAGGTACGCCGGATACATGGGAAATGATAGACGCTAGAGCATAAAAATAATAATATTGATGAGGATACGTATGATACTTGTAATAGATAATTATGATTCCTTCACCTATAACCTCGTCCAATACCTGAAGCAATTGGATGAAAATGTTGTGGTGAAACGGAACGATAAAATAACGATCGATGAAATAGCGGCACTGGATCCGCTGATGATCCTGATTTCCCCGGGCCCGAAAACGCCTGATGAAGCGGGCATCAGTCTGAGTGTCGTCAGACGCTTCGCAGGAACTATCCCGATTCTGGGGATTTGCTTGGGGCACCAGACGATCGCCGGGCTGTTCGGCGCGGAAATCGTGAAGGCGAAAGAGCCTGTCCATGGCAAGGTTCACGCCATCCAGCACACAGGGAAAGGCGTCTTTCAAGGTTTGAAAAACCCGCTGAACGTCACAAGGTACCATTCCCTGATCGTGGAAAAGGGGAGCCTCCCTGAAGCACTTGAGGTCACCGCCTGGACGGAGGATGGCGAAATCATGGGCTTTCTTCATCGCGAAGAGCTGATTGAGGGGGTCCAGTTCCATCCCGAGGCAATCCTGACGGAACATGGGTTGGATATGTTGCGCAATTTTTATGAGCGCGCCAAAAAAAAGCGGGAAGGGGGCGGTTTTTGATGAAAAAAAACGTGACTGATATCGTGATCAAGGAAATCGTCACCGGCCTTTCGAGTTTCGAACTTTTTTCTTTGTTCCGCGACCGCAAGCATTGTTTTTTCCTGGACAGCGGGATGGATCCGCAAAAGCTGGGGCGCTATTCCTTCATCGGATTCGATCCCGAACTGACGTTGACTGCCAAAGCGGGCGTAGATCCATTCGAAGAACTGAAATCATTGCTGAAAGATTATCAAGTGGACTATACAGGGGAGCTCCCTTTCATCGGCGGGGCTGTCGGCTATTTCGGCTATGAGCTGCGCCATCAGGTGGAACGGTTGCCGAAGGAAGCGCACGATGATGTCCGGATTCCGGACAGCTTCTTCGGCATCTACGACGGGGCAATCGTGGTGGACCATCTTTTGGGCAAGGTCCATCTTGCTTCGCCGGGTCTTTTCGGCGATCCGGAAAAGTGGGTGGCCGAGGTAGAAAAGGTCATCTTGGCCGCGGAAGGGAAGCATTTCCCGCCCCGGGCCTCGGAACTGGCTAGCGAAGCCAGACCGAAGCTCACCGCGAACATGACAAAGGCTTACTATTTAAAGGCGATTGCGCGCATCAAGGACTACATCCAGTCCGGTGACATCTATCAGGTCAACATGACCCAACGCTTCCAGTGCCGGACGGAAGCATCGCCTTACGAGGTTTACACGCGCTTGCGCGACATCAACCCTGCTCCCTTTGCCGCGTACATTGATTTCGGCATGGGCCAGCTGTTGAGCAGTTCGCCGGAGCGGTTCCTGCAGATCCGCAACGGCAAGGTGCAGACACGGCCGATCAAAGGCACCCGGCCACGGGGCGCTACCGAACAGGAGGACAGCGCCAACCGTCAGGAGCTGCTGGAAAGCGAGAAGGACCGGGCTGAATTGCTGATGATTGTCGATTTGATGCGCAATGATTTGGGCCGGGTCTGCAAAACAGGCAGCGTCAAGGTTACGGAAATGTACCATATCGAAGACTACAGCACTGTTTTTCAGCTCGTTTCGACAGTTGAAGGGGAGCTGGAGGAAGGCATCCATGCGCTCGACTGCATCAAAGCCGCCTTCCCGGGCGGATCGATAACGGGTGCGCCGAAAATCAGGGCGATGGAGATCATCGATGAAATCGAACCGACCCAACGCAACGTCTATACCGGATCGATCGGCTATGTCGGCTTCAACGGAGATGCGGATCTGAACATCGTCATCCGGACGATCCTGCAGAAGGGAGACACCGCTTATTTTCAGGTCGGCGGCGGCATCGTCTGGGATTCGGATGCGGAAATGGAATACGAAGAGACGCTTGTGAAGGCGAAGGCACTCATCGAAGCCTTGCAGGCGGAATTGCCGGAAGGGGAATGATGATGCAAATATTTTTGAATGGTGTTTATCTCGAGGAAGATGCAGCGCTGATCAGTCCGCTGTCCCCGGGCTTCATGTACGGATACGGGGTTTTTGAGACAATCCGCGTTTCCGGTAAACAAGCGCTGTTTCTGGACCAGCATTTCGCGCGCATGGTCCAGGGGCTGTCGGTTCTGGGGATGGTTTGCCCTTATCACGAAACCGAGCTCCGGCCGAGCATCGAAAAATTGCTGGAACTGAATGGCGTCTCTGAAGGCTTCGTAAAGGTCGTCTGCAGCAAGCCGACCCCAAAAAAACAGCATAATCAGGAAGCGGATATCCTGATCCTGACAGGTACGAAAACCTACAAAGCGGAATATGCGACAGGCTTGAAAGTATGTCTGGCCGATGCGAGAAGGAACGAATTCTCCAAAATTGTCGGCATCAAGAGTATGAACTACACGGAAAACATCCTGGAAAAAGAAGCGGCCGTTCAGAAAGGTTTTGATGAAGCAATCTTTTTGAACACGCATGACCATGTTTCTGAGGGGTGCGTTTCGAATGTTTTTTGGGTGAAGGACGGAATCGTATACACCCCTTCGCTGCACTGCGGCATCCTGGAAGGGACGGCTAGAGCGCGGGTAATCAAGAAATGCGCTGAATTTATGATTCCGGTCCAGGAAGGGGCGTATGGCCTCGAGGAGCTTTTGAGTGCGGATGAACTATTCCTCACCAATGCCCTGATGGACATCATGCCAGTGAGTCTTCTGGAGGAAAAGAACTTCGATATCGGGGCATATCAAGTGGTGCCGCAGCTCCGGGGAGACGGGCGCTAATCGGAGCACACCGTTGATCCCTAGCCGCAACTCCGATGAAGCCGGCTTTATCGGAGAACGCCCGCAAAATGTAGGTTGAACTCCGGCGAAGCCTGCGTTCCCCGGAGCAAAAGAGTAAAAAATCAACCGGACAGCCCGCAAGAAAGGAAACACTTATTCAATGGAAAAATGCAACCAGATCGAAAGAAGTCTCATCAAAAAATACCGGAAACCCTTATGGCGGCCGTTCATCAAAGCGATCCAGGAATATGAGCTGATCGGGAACGGCGACAAGATAGCCGTCTGCATCTCCGGCGGGAAGGATTCGATGCTGATGGCCAAACTGATGCAGGAGCTGCAACGGCATGGTCCGCTCCGGTTCGAGCTTGTCTTTCTGGCGATGAATCCGGGATACAGCGAACAGAACCAGCAACAGATTTTGGCCAATGCCGCATTGATGGACATCCCACTGACCGTTTTCGAGTCCTCCATATTTGATGTCGTGGAGAATTTGGAATCGTCACCTTGTTATCTTTGCGCGCGCATGCGCAGGGGCAGCCTGTACCAAAAAGCCCAGGAAATTGGCTGCAACAAGATCGCTTTGGGCCATCATTTCGATGACGTCATCGAGACGATCCTGATGAATATGTTCTACGGAGGGACCATCGAGACGATGATGCCGAAACTGCACAGTCGGAACTTCGCAGGCATGGAGCTGATCCGGCCGCTTTATCATGTGAAGGAAGCGGACATCATCGCCTGGAAGGACTATCATCAACTGACTTTCCTCCAGTGCGCCTGTCGGTTTACGGAAATGTACGAAAATCAACCGAGCGATTTGGGAGGTTTCAAGCGCAAAGAGGTGAAGGCGCTGATCGGGCAACTGCGCGAAACGAGTCCGCTCATTGATGCGAACATCTTCCAGAGTGTGCAGAGCGTGAACCTTGAAAAGATCATTTCTTGCCGGGATGGGGACGGAAGGCATCATTTTCTGGAAAAATACGCGGATGGGGCTGAATGCCCGCAGCCGGATATGGTAGAATGAACCGAGCCTCCGCAAAATAGGAGAATATTAACGAGGAGTGAAGAAAATGACCTTGTCATTCGAAGAAAAAAAAGCGATATTTGATGATTATGAAGAACTGACGGCTGTTCCGGTCTCGATGAACCGGATCAATTATCATTTCAATGCGAGCGCGGTGGACCACAAGATTGTTGTCCGCTTCCTGCATCCAAACGGCAATGCCTTCATTTATGCAGGCTACCTGCCGAAAGAAGAGACGGAGAAAGGCTATATTTCCGTATTGGAAAGCGACGAAGGAACAATCCGTTTCCTTTTGGAAAAGGCGATTTCCTTCCTGAAAAAAACCGCAGACGGCTATGTGGAAGGCTACTCAGAGAAATGGGTGGATCTGTCCGGTGATGTTCTGTTACTGATCTACGATAATCCGATGTGGTCGGTTGCATTGAAGAACGGCCAAATCGAAGGGATCTTCAAGTCCCGTGATGCGGCTGTCGGTTATCTGAATGATGAAGGCTTCTCGCGGACCAATTAATCACCAAAGCGTGCGAAAGGAAGGCTGGCATGAGAATCAGACAAATGCTTGCGGACTATTCCCCCTTTAATGAGCAGGAAGTAAAGGACCGGGAGCTGATGCTTCGCTATCTGGATCAGTTCGATGATCTGTACAGGCGCGAGAATGAGTTCGCCCACTTCACCGCTTCAAGTTGGGTCGTCAATCGCGAGCGGACCAAGGTGCTGATGGTCTACCATAACATCTACCGTTCCTGGTCCTGGATTGGTGGCCACATGGATGGCGAAACCGACTTTTTGGCGACAGCCATCCGGGAAACGAAGGAAGAGACCGGTATCGAGCAGGTGCAGCCTGTATCGCAGGAACTCTTTTCGCTCGAAATATTGAGCGTAGACGGTCATGTCAAAAACGGCAAACGGGTAGGGACGCATGTGCATCTGAACCTGACCTACCTGCTGGAAGCGGACGAGACGCAAGAGACGAGCATCAAACCGGACGAGAACAGCGGGGTCGCCTGGATGGGGTTGGAAGAGGCGCTCAGCAAGTGCAGCGAGCCTTACATGAAGGGCATTTACGCCAAGCTTATTGATAAATTGAACAGAATACAGTAGCCGCTCCATTCCGATGGTTCTCATTTTCCATCGGCAACGAAAAGTGGCATAATGACAGTGGAAAGCACCGACCGCGACGAAGTACGACTTCGGCGGGCCGATGAAGCCGCTGTTTTTTTTGTCCAATTGCACTGTCGGGATCGGTATGAAAAAGATCAAGGGGGATTTTATATATGAATAAAATTGTTCCGCATTTTTGGTTTGATACGCAGGCTAAAGAAGCAGCCGAATTCTACACCTCACTGTTCGATAATTCCAAAATCACAAGCGTCAGCCAAATCCACAATCCACCACCAGCAGGAACGGCCGATATTGTCTCGATGACGTTGGCCGGTCAGGATTTCATGGCGATCTCGGCAGGTCCGTATTTTCGCCTCAATCCATCCATTTCCATCCGGATCGATTGCGCGTCAATGAAAGAAATCGATTTCCTTTGGGAAAAACTTTCGGATGGCGGCACGGTGCTCATGCCGTTGGACGTTTATCCCTTCAGCAAAAGATATGGTTGGACAGAAGACCGCTACGGCCTGTCCTGGCAAGTCATGCATGTCGGCGAACGGGAGATAGAGCAGAAATTGACGCCGACGCTGATGTTCACAAAAAAACAATGCGGCAAAGCAGAGGAAGCGATCCTTTTCTATGAGTCGGTATTTTCGGATACCGAAATCGACGGAATGGATTACTACGGAGTTGGGGAGGAGCCGGATGCGCCCGGGACGGTAAGGTTCGCATCGTTCAAGTTGGAAGACCAATCGTTCGCAGCCATGGACAGCGCTCAGGCGCATGATTTTGAATTCAATGAAGCCTTCTCTTTCATTGTCAATTGCGAAAATCAGGAAGAAATCGATTACTATTGGGAAGCCCTATCTTATGTCCCGGAATCGGAAAATTGCGGATGGCTGAAGGATAAATTCGGGGTATCTTGGCAGATTGTTCCAACGGACATGAACGAGATGATGCAGACAGAGGATCCTGAAAAATTGGCACGCGTCACAGAGGCGACCCTGAAAATGAAAAAATTAGACCTTGCAGAACTGAGAAGAGTTTACGAAGGATAGTCACTTGCGTTTTATTTGAAAGAAGGATGCAGTATGAATAAGAAGGTTTGGTGGAAAGGGTTCTTCTGGAGCATCAACTTGTTTTTTTTGGCGATTTTGTTGGGATTTTCGAGCGTTGCTTCGGCCACGACCATGAATGCGGAAAATATGGATCATCTGGCTGCAGGCAAAACGATCGATGGACCGGGATTATTTGCGGGCAATGTGGTGAAGGTCGACGGAAATGTGGAAGGAACGGCTTTTGTATCCGGGCAGGATGTCCGGATCAACGGCAACATCAACGGCGATCTGTTTGTGGCTGCCCAAACGATTACCATCAACGGGACTGTGACGGGAAACATTTACGGAGCGGGGCAAGCGCTCACCTTTGATGGGAAGTCGGAAAGCGATGTTTTCTTTGCCGGTCAGAATATCTCCATCGGACAGGATGCTTCTGTCGGCAGAGATCTCTTCGCGGCGGGCGCAACGATTCTGCAGGAAGGAATTATCCAACGCAACCTCTTCGGGGGCGGTGCAGAGATTGTGCTCAGCGGACAGATCGGCGGGGACGCCAATTTGCAGACGGATAGCCTGAAACTCCAGGACGGAGCGAACATAGCGGGCGACCTCTACTACAAGGGTGAAAACGAAGCTGACATCGGCACTGGCGCAACGATCGCGGGTGATACGGATTGGGAATTTGCTGAAACGGTGAACGTGGACAGGGAAGTTGCGTTGAAAGAGACGAGAACTCCGGTAAGGAGATTTTTCTGGTTCCTCTGGAGCTTGGCGAGCGCCTTGTTGATCTGGTTCCTGATTCGGATCTGGCGGCCTGCTTTCTGGAACAACACTGCCCGCCCATTGGCTGAGACGCCATTGAAGACATTAGGGGTGGGTTTGCTGACGCTGTTGGTGGTGCCACCGATGATCATCCTGGCAATGGTCACCGTCATTGGAATACCGGCAGGCTTCATGTTAAGTGCTATTTATTCGTTTTCGCTGTACTTGTCGCGGATCATCGTGGCGGTTTTCATCGGACAGTGGGTGGCGAAGCGCTTCAAATGGCCAGAGCTGCATAAGGGATTCTGGCTGGTGCTCTTGGGCTTGGCTGTCCTCGGGCTTTTGGGGCTGCCGCCGTTTGTCAAATTCCTCAGCTCCCTGCTGACTGTCATGGCGGGCTTAGGCGCTTTGGTGCTGGCTCATTACAAGCCTACGCCTGAAGAAATGAGCGTTCAGACCGACCTGGACGTATAGGCAGCCGATCCGAAAGTGCGGGATCAGCCACGGAATTGCCAATTTTTTTCACCGGTAGCGTGGCCTTTTTGCTATAATGGACCCTGAGGTGAATTCATGAAATTCGTAGTGGCAAGGACATTCAAAAAGAACGGCAGTGCGGCGATCGCAATCGATGCGGTGCCATCCATTTTTGGCTATTCGGAAGAATTGGAGCAGCGTTTCGGGCGTAAAATCGAGGTGCTTATTTTGAGCGGGGACTCCGCGGAAGCGCTGGAAGATGCCTGGCCGGAATACGCGCCCATCGCGATGGCGGACAACAAGGAAACATTCGAACGCACAATAGAAGAAAAGGTCAGCCGGAAAAAATAGCATCGGATCGGCGCGGCAGCATAGTGAAATGCTGCCGCGCCGGTCTTTTTTTGATTGTTCTCCAATGAACGTCAGTCCGGCCTTGGCCGGGCGGGAAGCCGTCTGGTATAATCGAGGCAGAATCAAAAAGCCAAGCCAAACAACCGCTTCGGCAGTCAAATCAATGAGAGGAAAGGCAAAAGACATGACCTTAAAACAATTAAGATATATGCTGGCAGTCGCCCAATACAAATCGATCAACGAAGCCGCCAAAAAATGCTTCATTTCCCAACCAAGCCTCTCGAATGCCATCAAGGACCTGGAGGAAGAAATCGGCCTGGAACTGTTCATCCGGACGGCCAAAGGCATCACGCTGACTGCGGAAGGCAGTGAATTCCTGAAGTACGCGCAACAGGTGATCGAGCAAGCGGAACTGCTGGAGCAGCGCTATCTTGACAAAAAACCGGCCAAACAGCTGTGTTCCATTTCGACCCAACATTACGCGTTCGCCGTCAGCGCGTTCGTGAACATGATCAAAAAGAGCGGAGCAGATGAATACAAGTTCACTCTCCGCGAGACGCGCACCCATGAAATCATCGAGGACGTCAAAAGTTTCCAAAGTGAAATCGGCATCCTCTATCTGGACTCGTTCAACCGCAATGCGCTCCAAAAGATTTTGCGGGAGAGCCAATTGGAGTTCCATCCTTTGTTTGAAGCGGAACCGCACATCTTTGTCAGCGTCCGCAATCCGTTGGCGGCCAAACAGAGCGTTACCTTGGCGGATCTCGAGGACTATCCCTATCTGTCGTTCGAACAGGGCGAGCATAATTCCTTCTATTTTTCGGAAGAGATACTTAGCACTGTTTTCCATAAAAAAAGCATCCTGGTCAGCGACCGCGCGACTTTGTTCAACTTGGTGATCGGTTTGGATGGATACACTATCTCCACCGGCGTACTTAGTGAAGAACTGAACGGAACGGACATCGTTTCGGTTCCGTTAGATGTCGAGGACCGGATGGTGATCGGTTGGATCGCCAACAAGAAAGCCGGTATCAGTCGACAGGCGGCCGCCTATATCAAGGAGCTGAAAGCAGTGATCCGGACCTACAGCAATTAACAGGTTCGGTCTTTTTCAAATATAGTTTTTTGCTATAACTAAATATATTTTTTTGGTGTTACTCTATATCTTCATTTCATGGCATACTATTGGAAATAAATGACTTCTTTTGGAAGTCATCGACTGGCATGATCAATTGTACACAAAGTAAGTGCGAGTAAACCTCGCGCCTTGAGCAAATTGAAGGAGGACATGAATATGAAGATTAGAGATATGATCAGCAAAGGGGAACCAACCGTTTCATTTGAAATTTTTCCGCCGAAGAGCAGCTATGCCCTTGAAACGGTGTTCGACACCTTGACCGAATTGAAGGACCTGCATCCCGATTTCATTTCCGTGACGTACGGCGCTGGCGGGACAGCCCAAAGCAACACGGTCGAAATCGCCTCGCGCATCAAAAAGGATTTCGGCATCGAATCGATCGCCCACTTGACCGGCTGCACCTCCACAAAAGAGGGCATGAAACGGACACTGGCATCGATAAAGGACAGCGGCATCGAAAATATCCTGGCTTTGCGTGGGGATATCCCGAAAGAAAAATTGGCGGACAAGAATTGGAATCCGGAATACCGTTATGCTTCCGAGCTCATCGACGACATCAAAGCAGCAGGCGATTTTTCGATCGGAGCGGCCTGCTATCCGGAAGGGCATGTCGATTCCATCAACAAAGTGGATGATCTGAAAAATCTGAAAAAGAAAATGGACCATGGCGCTGACTTCATGATCACGCAGCTTTTCTACGATAACGATCTTTTCTATCAGTTCAAGGAGAAATTGGATCTTGTCGGCATCGAACAGCCTGTCATCGCAGGGATACTGCCTGTCCTGAACATCAAACAAGTGAAACGGATCCAGGAAATTTCCGGTTGCAACCTGCCGCCGAAATTCCTGCGGATACTCGACAGATACGAACACGATCCGGCATCGCTGCAGGAAGCCGGCATCGCTTATGCGGTCGATCAGATCATCGATCTGCTTTCTTCCGGGGTGGATGGCGTCCACATCTACACGATGAACAAGCCTGACGCGACAAGAAGAATCATGGAGAACATCTCCTGTGTCCGCAAGGCGGTCTGCAGAAAAGAGCCGCAAAGATGAAGACGGATCTGAAGCTGGTTGCGAAGTATCTTGGCTTCGGCAACAAACAACCGGACGAACGGACAAGGAACGACATGGAGACGATCGCCGCCCAGTTTGAGCAGGCGATCACCGGGAAATGGACTTATGGGCATTATCTCCTGGATCACTCCGTTGAGGGATTGATCACGCTGGAGGGGACCGCTGTTGTGCTGGAAGGGAAAAGCATCACCCGTACGCTTAAGCGTTGCAAAGAAGTCTACATCATGGTCTGCACATTAGGCGCGCAAGGCGATTTCATCATCGAGCGCAATAAAATGATGTCGCCGACCTTGGGCATGATTGCGGATGCCTGTGCATCCGCATTCGTCGAGACGATCGCGGACAGTTGCCAGCAGGAAATCGAAAGCCAGCTGCCAGCGGGAGCCGCATTGACTTTCCGCTACGCGCCGGGATACGGAGATCTGCCTTTGGCCACCAACAAAACGCTGCTCGGGGAATTGCAGTCCGACAAGAGGATCGGAGTCCATCTGACGGATTCGATGCTGATGACGCCAAGAAAGTCGATCGTGGCGATTTTGGGCGTGCTGGAGGAAGGTGCCACCAAAGGCAAGAACCATCGCTGCGGGAACACCAGCTGCAGCGAGTGCGAGCTGAACGACAGCTGCACGGCCAGAAGTTAAGCTAGGGGGGACAAAAAAATGAATATCAGAAAACAAATTGGAGAAGAACTGCTTCTCTTCGACGGAGCGATGGGCACGATGCTCCAGACATACGGAATGAAAGCCGGCCAAAATCCGGAAGCGTTGAATCTGGAGGCTCCCGAGCTGCTCGGCCGGATCCATCGGGAATACGTCGAAGCCGGCGCGCAGTTCATCACGACAAACACTTTTGGCGCGAATGCCTACAAACTGCAGGAGACAGGCTACTCGGTTACGGAAGTGGTGACTGCTGCCGTTGGGATCGCAAAAGCCGCAACAGCAGGGACCGATGTGCAGGTAGCACTCGATATCGGACCAGTCGGGAAGATGATGAAACCGATCGGATTGCTTGATTTCGACCAGGCTTACGACTATTTCCGCGAACAAGTGACAATCGGGGCTGCGGCCGGAGCGGACCTGATCCTCATCGAAACGATGTCGGATCTGGCGGAAATGCGCGCGGCCGTGCTGGCGGCGAAAGAAAACTGCGACCTGCCGATCTTCGCAACGATGACCTTCACGGAGGACGGCAACACCTTGACCGGAACCGAACCGGAAATCATGGCGCTCTCCTTGGATGCGTTGGGTGTTGATGTGCTGGGCGTGAACTGCTCATTGGGGCCAAAGGAACTGCTTCCCATCATCAAAAGGATTTTGGACTTCACGAACACGCCGGTGATGGTGCAGGCGAATGCCGGCATCCCTGTGACGGAAGCGGGCGTCGCCAAATATAACGTCGTTTCCAAGGACTACCTTGAGGTCGCGAAGGAGTTGGCCGGTTTGGGGGTTTCCGTGATCGGCGGGTGCTGCGGCACGACGCCGGAGTACATCCGCGATCTGCAGCAGGCAAAAGAATTTTTTGCGAAAAGGGAAGCCAACAAATTGAAACGTTACGTCTGCTCCGCGCAGAAAAAGGTTTGCCTGGACGGCCAGATCACCCTCATCGGTGAGCGGATCAACCCGTCAGGCAACAAGGCTCTGAAGGAACAATTCGTGGCGGGCAATCCGTTGGCGGCCATCAAAGTCGCTTTCGAGCAGGTACAAAAAGGTGCGGATGTGTTGGACGTCAACACATCTTTGCCGATGATCGACGAAACGGACTACATGATAAAAATCATCGATGGCATGAGCGGCCTGGTGGAAGCGCCGCTGCAGTTCGATTCGACCAAACCGGAAGTGCTTGAAGCAGCTTTGCGGCGCTACAGCGGCGTTGCGATCGTCAATTCGGTCAACGGGAAAGAATCCTCGATGGCCGAAATCTATCCGATCGTCCAGAAATACGGCGCCTTTGTCGTAGCCTTATGTCTGGATGAAGCGGGCATCCCGGATGATGCGGCCGGCCGAACCAAGGTCGCCCAAAAGCTGATCGATCGAGCGGGAGAATACGGCATCGGGGCCGAAAGATTGCTCGTCGACTGCCTTGTGCTCACTGCGGCTGCCCAACAGAAAGCGGTCATGGAGACTTTGAAGGCTTTGCGTTGGGTCAAGGAAAATACGCAGGCATTGACCACTTTGGGATTGAGCAATGTTTCCTACGGGCTGCCTTTCCGGGCTTTGATCAACCGTACCTATTTTGCGATGGCTTTGACTTCGGGATTGGATACGGTCATCATCAATCCGGGGGCCGACGGAATCGTCGACACGATGCGCGCCTTCAATGTTCTGTCAGGGCAAGACGAAGGTGCCATCGACTATATCGACTACAACAACAAAAAGGCTGTGGTCAAATCCGATGGTCCCAAGCAGGAAAACGTGGTACGTTCCTACCGGGAAATGCTGTTGGAGGGCGACGAAGCAGGGATCATGAAGGCGACCAACACGTTGCTTAAAGACAATACGCCATTGGCGGTCGTGGACGATCACATCGTACCGGCATTGGATGAAGTAGGCAAGCTCTATGAACAGAAGAACATCTTCCTGCCTCAGCTGATCCGCGCCGCCGAAACGGCTGGTAAAGCTTTCGAGACGATCCGGGCAAAACTTGCGGCCGGCAATGAGAAGCTGGAATCGAAGGGAACAATCGTGATGGCCACCGTAAGAGGGGATATCCACGATATCGGGAAAAATCTGGCGAAAGTGCTGCTTGAAAACTATGGCTACGACGTCATCGACCTGGGCAAGGATGTCCCGATCGAGGAGGTTGTGGCGGTCGCCAAGCAACATCAAGTCAAATTGGTCGGTCTGTCTGCGCTGATGACGACGACCGTCACGGCGATGGAGGACACAATCACGGCCTTGCGCGAGGCGGAATTGCCTGTGAAGGTTTTCGTCGGAGGCGCTGTACTGACAGAAAAGTACGCCAAAGCCATCGGCGCGGATTATTACTGCAAAGATGCCCGGGCCGGCGTCACAGTGGCCGAAGAAGTCTTCGGACAGGTATAAAAAAATCCGGCGACGAGTCATGCATCATGACTCGTCGCCGGATTTTTGTTTGTTCAGTGATGGACGGGATGTCTTCTTTTTTCGTCCGGTTTTGCCCGCAACAGGAACGCACTGATGAAGAAAGCTATAGCATACATCGCCAAGATGGCATATAGGATATTGTTATAGGAACCAGTCTTCGCGATGATCAAGGCACTCAACTGATTTCCGGATAATCCGGCAAAGGCCCAAGCTGACAAGGCCAGTCCATGAACGGTACTGATGGTATTCATTCCGAAGCGATCTGCCAGCAGCGGTGGAAGACTTGAAAAGCCGCCGCCGTAACCTGCATTGATGACGCACAGCAACAAAATGATCAGTGGAGCGATAGCGTTATTCACGCCGTTCGCTAAAAGAGTAATTGCTGTTCCAGTAATCGATAAACCAAAAATCCAGAGATAAATGGTATTCCTGTCTTTCATCCTGTCTCCAAATGCTGAAAAGGCGAGTCGGCCACCGGCGTTGAAAATCGCGGTCAAGGAACTGACTGTGGCGATCGCACCGAAACCGATGAAATGTAGCAGATCCTTTTCCTGGGAGATAAGCGCCAATCCGCAGGTGATGTTGAGGTAAAACATCAGCCAGATACCGATGAATGTCCTGTCCTTGAAGATTTCCAACGTGTGACCTCCTTTCGTCTTCGAGGTCATTTCCACCCAATCCGATGGCTTCTTCAAAAGAAGATGGCCGATGAACATCATGATGAAGTAGACTACAGCCAGAATGTAGAACAGTTTGTAGAGACGGGTCGGGTCAACTAGCGTGCCGTCAGCATTCGTCGCACCCAGCAGCATCTCGATGATCGGGCTGGCGATGACTTTGGCCAAACCGAAACCGGCCACTGCTATTCCGGTTGCGAGCCCTTTATTGTCCTTGAACCAGAGCATCAGTGTCTTTACCGGCGAAAGATAACCAATACCGCAACCGATGCCCATCAAAACGCCATAAGTCAGGAAAATTCCGATCAGCGATTTTTGTTGGATGAAAAAGCCCGTCCCGGCCATTCCGCCTGCGAAGCAAATCGCTGCAATCAGCGAAGCCTTATGGATATCCTTTTCGACAATCCTGCCGGCGAAAGCGGCCGACATGCCGAGACAGAAAATTGCCAGACTGAATGCCCATTCGACCTCGCTTTTCGGCCTGCCGATATATTCGGCGATGCCCCCCTTCAGCAAAGACCAACAGTAGACGGTACCGATGCTGCAATGGATCAGCAGTGCCGGGACAGCAGCGCGCATCCATTTGTTTTCGATGTTATTCATTTATTCGCTCCTTGTGTGTTTGATGTAATTATTGTGACAGTTTACTCAATCTTTAATCATCTTACTATCGTTCAGTCAGAAAAGCAATCGCTTTCTTACATGGCGGGGGAGCGCAGTTTGTCCAATGCGGATAATGTTTTTTCCGGGAGCCTGTGCAGACGGAAATTTCTGGAAAAATCGGTGATTCAGCTGTAATATTAAGAGCAGACGGAAAAGAGGGATTAGATGATGCAAGTGCATATAAGAAAGGCGGTGCCGCAGGATTTGGCTGCACTGAAAATAATAGAGGATGCGTGTTTCCCGGAAGCCGAGGCTGCGACGCTTGAATCTCTCGGAGAGCGACTGCGACTGTTCCCGGAGAGCTTCCTGGTGGCCGAATCCGATGGCGAGTTGGTGGGATTCGTGAACGGCGCCGTCATCGACGAACCGATCATCCGCGATGCCCATTACCATGAGGCTGCCCTGCACAATCCGGATGGCACTTATCAAAGCGTATTCGGTTTGGATGTGGTTCCGGCCTTCAGAAGGCAAGGTATTGCGGAAAAATTGCTGAAGGCACTGATCGATGCGGCGAGGCAAGCGGGCAGAAAAGGCTTGACGCTATGCTGCAAAGAGGAAAAGATCCCTTATTACGAGAAATTCGGATTGGTGAACAGCGGCAGATCGGAATCCACGCACGGGAATGCCGTTTGGTATGACATGATTCTGCATTTTGAAGAAGAAAGGGGGGAGCAAATGGATCCGAAAATCATTTTGGCGAGTCAATCGCCAAGGCGCAGCGAATTGCTTTCCATATGCATCAAGGGATTCACGGTCCAGGTTGCGGACATCGATGAAAAAGCGATAGAAGAAAGCATCCTGGCCGAGGCGATAAAAGGCACGTTCCTGGACACAGCCACGGAGCTGGTGGAAACATTGGCGCGGGAAAAAGCGGCGGTCATCCACAATGAGAATAGAGAAGCAATGGTCATCGGATCAGACACTGTAGTCGTGTTGGACGAAAAAATCCTCGGCAAACCGGTTGATGAGGCCGACGCCTATGCGATGCTGCGCGCAATGGCAGGCAAGACCCATTCGGTCCTGACCGGTGTCAGCATTCTGTGGGGCGAAAAGGAAGAGACCTTTGCTTCAGAGACGAAAGTCAGTTTCTTTGACTGGGATGAGCGGATGGAGGCGGAAGTGAAGGCATATGTGGCATCGGGCAAGCCGATGGACAAAGCCGGAGCTTACGGCATCCAAGAAGAAGCTGCGCTTTGGGTTTCCGGGATCGAAGGGGACTACAACACAATCGTCGGTCTGCCGGTCGCCTTGGTAGATAAAGCCATCCATCGTTTGTTGGCGGAAGCTGAAACAAGAAAGTAGCGTTGTGGACCTTTTTCTCCGATGAAGAGTATGTTGGCCGGAGGAAAGATACAGAACGAGAGCTTCAACTCCGGGGAAGGTGCGTTGGACGGAGAAAAGTCACTGGATGGGGGCGCCAACTCGGGGGAAAGCTCCATTCACCGGAGCTACAACGGAAAAAATGAATACCGAAAAAAACCGGCGAAGCCTCGCAAAGGCATTCGCCGGTTTTTCAGCATGCATTCACGTATTCAGGACGGGGTATCGGAAAGCTCGATCTGACGGATCACGCGCGCCGGGTTTCCTGCAATCACGACATTGTCAGGGAATGATTTGGTCACGACGCTGCCCATGCCGACGACGACATTGTCTCCCAGTGTGACACCCGGACCGATGACGGAAGAGCCGCCGATCCAGACATTGTTCCCGATCGTGATCGGTTTCCCATACTCCCAGCCACTGTTCCGTTCGACTGGATCGATTGGATGGGTGGCCGTATAGAAGCTGACGTTCGGCGCAATCATCACGTTATCCCCGAATGTGACCGGGCAGGTGTCCAGTATCGTGCAATTGAAGTTCGCGTAGAAATTCTCGCCGACAAAGATGTTGGAGCCGTAGTCCAGAGAAAATGTCGGCTCGATATAGATATTTTCTCCGGTTTTTCCGAACCAGTTTTTCAACAGTTTGCTGCGTTTGCGGGCATCCGTTTCATTGTTGAAAAGGTGCATCTTTTCCCGGGAACTGTGCCGCATGGCGGAAAGTTCTGGATTACTTGAAAAATAAAGTTCGCCGGCAATCATTTTATCTTTTTCTGATTTCATTTTATGGTCTCCTGACGTATGTGATGGTAATTTTTTCGATTATATTTACTAATTATAGCGGATTATTCACTAAATTGATAAATGAAATGAATCAGGTGCTATTTTCTTTTTGCGTTTACAAAAAATCATATGACAGTATCAAAGCGTGTTGGACTTTTAGGAAATTGGTCCGTTAAATTTTGGATTGTTGAGCAAAAATGCAGTAAGATGAGTGTAAGCGATAACATTTATGAAATGGATGATTGGGGTTGATGGAATGAAGGAAGCTATGTTGTACGAAAAACTGGGGGATGGCAGAGTCAGGTGCGGCGTTTGCCCGCATCATTGCGTCATCGCGGAAGGCAAGCGGGGCATCTGCGCCGTCAGGGAGAACCGGGAGGGGACTTTGTACGCATTGAACTACGGGAAAGCGATCGCGGTCGCAATCGATCCCATCGAGAAGAAGCCGCTCAATCATTTCCTCCCCGGCACCACAGCCTATTCGTTCGCTACAATCGGGTGCAATCTGCGCTGCCTTTGGTGCCAGAACTGGGCGATTTCGCAGGCTTCCAAACCGGATCGTCCGATTTATGGGGAGGACATCAGCCCGGAAGAGCATGTTCGGCGGGCTTTGGCTGCCAAGTGTCCTTCCATCGCTTACACTTACACGGAACCGATCATCTTTGTCGAATATGCGCTCGATACGATGAAGCTGGCCCGTGAAGCAGGGGTGAAGAACATCTGGAAAACGGCCGGCTATGCGACGAAAGAGACCTTGGATGCCATCATTCCGTATCTGGATGCCGTTAATGTCGATCTGAAAGGCACCGATGACGAAGTCTACCGGGAATATTGCGGTGGAACGGCACAGCCGGTACTGGATACCATCAAACATTTCCATGCAGCAGGCGTGCATCTTGAAATCACCACACTCGTCGTCCCTGGGGTGAATGACCGCATTGATCAACTCGAACGGATGGCGCGTTTCATCGCCGAGGAAGTCGGCAAAGAGGTGCCTTGGCATGTCAATCGCTTTTTCCCTGGTTGGAAAATGATGGACACAGCCATCACGCCGATGGACACGTTGGAAACAGCCGCGGCCATCGGAAAAAGCTACGGATTGCTGCACGTGCACATCGGCAACATCTGAAAAGGAGGGATTCCTTATGTTGGTTTTTGGCGTCATCAGTCCGCATCCGTCACTCATCATTCCGGAAATAGGCGGGAAGGACATCGAAAGGGTAAAACGGACAGTGGCGGCTTTGGAGACAGCGGCCGAGAGACTTGCCGCCGCAAAACCGGACCGACTGCTCATCATCTCGCCGCATGAAGGCCATGGCTATGAAGTGCCGTTGCATTATCTCGCCAAACAGTTGCCTTCCAACTTGGAGCTGGAAAAGATTTTGGTGACGGAGCCTTCCTACGAGCACTACTATGAATGGGGAAAGCGCTATGGGGAAGCTTGCGATCAGTCGGATCAGCGCACGGCCATCATTGCCTCAGCTGATCTGTCGCACGTGCTGAAGCCGGAGGGGCCTTACGGTTACCATTCGGCGGGACCGCTGTTGGACAAATTGGTCGTCAAGGCCGTAAAGGAAAAGGATGCCGGCCAACTGTTGCGTTTGGATTCCGGATTCCTCGAAAGGGCGGCGGAGTGCGGGCTGCGCTCGATACTGTTCCTGATGGGAGCGTTCGAAGGCAGGGATTACGAAGCGGAAGTCCTCTCCTACGAGGGGCCTTTCGGGGTCGGTTACCTTGTCGCAACCTTCATGCCTTCGGAGGCCAAAGAGCAAAGCAAGGATGCGTGAAGTTCATAAGGAAAGTCTTGGAAGGTTGCGTCATTCATTTTTTAGTAAAAAGAGGCGATGAAGTATGAAGAGAACATTTTTCACCTCGGAGTCGGTCATGGAGGGGCATCCGGATAAACTCTGCGATCAGATAGCCGACGGGATTTTGGACGCCATTCTGGATGAGGATCCGCTCGCGCGGGTGGCTTGCGATGTTTCCGCCAGCACCGGTTTGATCACGGTTTTCGGCCAGATCACGACTGTCAGCACGGTGGATATTCCGGCCATCGTCCGGACAATCATCCAGGATGTCGGCTACACGGACTGCGACTTTGGCATCGATGGGAAGGCCTGCTCCGTCCTGGTCGGTTTGGACAGGCAATCAGCGGATATCGCTGCAGGGGTCGGCTCCTCTTTGGAAAAGCGGCTCGGCTCGGACGATGAAGCGGACCAATTGGGAGCAGGCGATCAGGGATTGATGTTCGGCTATGCCTGCAAGGAAACGCCGGAGTTGATGCCGCTGCCGATCATGTTGGCTCATAGGCTGGCCAAAAAGGTTACCGAGCTGCGGAAATCAGGGGAACTGCCCTATCTGAGGCCGGACGGGAAAACGCAGGTGACCGTGGAGTATGAGGATGGCCATGTCAAAAGAGTCGAAGCGGTCGTGATCGCCTGTCAGCATGACGAAGCGGTCGATCAGAAACAGCTCAGAGAGGATATGCTCCGGCAGGTGATCCCGGCCGTCATTCCAGCGGAGCTGTTGGATGATCAGACGAAATATTTCGTCAATGCGACCGGCCGTTTCGTCGTCGGCGGTCCCATGGGTGATTCGGGATGGACAGGAAAAAAAATCATTGTCGATACATATGGTGGCTTTGCGCGGCACGGGGGAGGCTCCTTTTCCGGGAAAGATCCGACCAAAGTCGACCGCTCCGCCGCCTACGCTGCAAGGTATGTGGCGAAGAACGTCGTGGCTGCAGGATTAGCGGAAAGGTGCGAAATCCAGTTGGCCTACGTCATCGGGGTGGCCAGGCCCGTTTCTGTCCGGGTAGAAACCTTCGGGACGGCCAGTATTGCCGAAGAGCAGATCGAGGAACTGATCGAAAAGCACTTTGACTTGCGTCCGGCTGCGATCATCCGTGATTTCGATCTGAGGAAGCCAATCTACAGAAACCTTGCCTGCTACGGCCACTTCGGCAGACCCGAATTGGACTTGGCTTGGGAGCGGACCGAAAAGGCTTTCTTACTGGCGGAGGAAGTGAAGGCATTGAAGCAGAAACCGGAAAGTTGGGAAGGGAACGATGGAAATGGATAGTGAATTGGATAGGCAGGAAATCAGACGCTTGATTCAGTCGGCCCTGTCTCGGCTTTTTGCTGGTTTACTTCTGATCGGAGGCATCCTGTTCGCTTTGGCGGGCACCTTCCGGTATTGGCAGGCTTGGCTTTTTCTGGCGGCATTGACGATTCCGCTGGTCATGACGCTCGTCTTTTTATTGCGGAAAGACCCCGCTTTGCTGGCAAAACGGATGAACTTGAAGGAACCGCGCAAAAAGCAGCGAAAAATCATTTTGGTTTCAGCGATGTTCATGCTAGTGGGCTGTTTCATGCCGGGATTGGATTACCGTTTTCATTGGTCCGATGTGCCCACTTGGTTGATTATTGTCAGTGTTGTTGTGTTCGAGTGCGCCTACGCGATGGTGGTCGCCGTCTTCGCTCAGAACAGCTATGCCTCGCGCGTCATCGAAATCCAAGAAGGGCAGCAGTTGATCGATACCGGGCTCTATTCGATCATCCGCCACCCGATGTATTTGGCTTCCATCATTCTGTATCTGTCGATTCCGTTGATGCTCGGATCCTACTATTCTGTGATTCCGATAGCGTTGAGCTGCCTCGAAATCATCGCGCGGATCAAGGACGAGGAAGAGATGCTGAAGGAAGGGTTGCCGGGCTACAAAACCTATACCCAACGCGTCAAATACCGCCTGATTCCCTACATTTGGTGAGTTTGCGAGTCTGGTACGTTCATTCATACAACAAAAAAACAGCCCGCTGACTGGTTCGGATTTTTCCGAATAGTCAGCGGGTTGTTTTGGATTATAGGGTGATTAGATGGCTAGCTTCACGGGTTAGCCCTTCGGAAATTAGATAAATCGTACCTATTGCGCTCTACGATGCTCAGTCGGCACGATTTCCTAAATTTCTTTCAGGGCTGAGCGAACCCGTTCCGCTTTTCTTATTTATTCAAATATTCTGCCAGTCCGGCGTTCCGGAGTTTGCACGATGGGCACTCGCCGCAACCGCCGGGGACGCCCATATAACAAGTGTGGGTATGTTCCTCGATGTAGGCGAGGCAACCCAGCTGATCAGCCAGTTCCCATGTCTGCGCTTTGGTCAGGTACATCAACGGCGTTTCGACGTTGAAATTGTAATCCATGGCCAGATTCAGGGTCACGTTCATCGATTTGACGAACACGTCGCGGCAGTCCGGATAACCGCTGAAGTCCGTTTCACACACGCCCAATATGATGGTGCGGATACCTTTTGATTTGGCGAAGATGCCGGCCAACAACAGGAACAGGGCGTTCCGGCCGTCGACGAAGGTATTCGGGTAGTCTTCGGCATCGGCCTCCTTGATTGTCTGCGACTCATCCATCAACGCGTTCGTCGTGACTTTGCCCATGACGTTCGCGTCGAGGATGTGGTGCTCGACCCCCAGATCATTGGCGATCCAGGCTGCCCGTTCCAGTTCGATGCCATGGCGTTGGCCATAGCTGAAGGAAAGTGCCACTGTGTTTGCCGCGCCGTACTTTTGGATGGCTTGGATCAGGCAAGTAGTTGAATCCTGCCCGCCTGAAAAGATGACCAATGCTTGTTTTTGCGTTGTCCCGTTCACATTTTCCATCTAGCGGTTGTCGACTTTCTCAGGATAGAGATCGTGCTGCGCCAAGCGTTGCCAAGCCACGTCTGCCCATTTAGTGCCGGGCTTACCGTAGTTGCAGTACGGATCGATCGAGATGCCGCCTCTCGGTGTGAACTTGCCCCACACCTCGATGTATTTCGGCGCCATCAATGCAATCAGATCCTTCATGATGATGTTCATGCAATCCTCGTGGAAGTCGCCGTGGTTGCGGAAACTGAAAAGGTAAAGCTTCAACGATTTGCTTTCGACCATGATTTCTCCCGGGACGTAGGAAATGTAGATGGTCGCAAAATCGGGCTGTCCCGTCATCGGGCACAGGCTTGTGAATTCGGGGCAGTTGAATTTCACAAAGTAATCATTGTCCGGATGCTTGTTCGGAAAAGTCTCGAGGACTTTCGGATCGTAGTCCTGCGGATATTTAGTCTGTTGGTTGCCCAATTGGGTGATGCCGTTCAGATCGGCTTCGTTTCTGCCTGCTGTCATTGTGTGTTCCTCCTTATGCTTATGGCTTTAAAAGCGCGCTTTTATAGAATCGTTTTTCCAGTGCCTGCACCAAAAAGTAGCCGAC